>JANRLE010000159.1:0-17877 GCA_033762895.1 Bryobacteraceae bacterium
CTTTCCGCGATTCGTTTGTTCCTTTCGTGCGTCCCACTCGAGCGCTGGCATTCATCGAAGCCCAGTCTCATTCTCCCTCATTGACAACCGGCGTGGAGTGGTCCTCGCGACCCGCTGCCCCGAAATTTTCGCCTTCCTGCACAACGGCGTCAAGATCTACGCCGAAGATTTGCGGACCGGCACTGGGTCATGCCATCTGCAAGAAGCCTACGTTCTGAACGGCTGCCAAACTATCCACACACCAACCTTCTCCGATCTTCGCAGCACAGCCCCCGAACGCCTCGAATCTGAGTCCCCGCACACAAACGATCGCTGCGTCAACATCGAACCTTCCTCCAGAATCTCCATGACGTCCTCGGGGTCGTTCTGAAAAAAGATCTTGGCCTCGTCTCTGCTCCCACCCGCCCGAAGCCCGCGCGCCTCGGCACCAAGAAGCCGTTTCGAGAGTGGGTCGCGACGATGCTTGACAACTATCACTCCAGGATCAAGCGCGAACTTCAGCATCGGTTTCTCGCGCTGGGAAGGAGGCATCCGAGGGCGCCGAGATTGCCCTGTCGCTCCCATCCACAGTTGCCGTCTTTGACGTTCTCGCGGACCTTGATTATCGCCAGGCAAATCGCGCGGCGCAAAGCCACTAACCTGGATGCGTCGGGATTTCGCAGGTGCTGCCGACCCGCATTCACGGCCAATCCAGTAAAATAACACAAGCCGAATCAACCACTTAGCCCAACCGCCCGAAAAGCAGTCCCACGCGTCCTGCCAACCTTGAATCGTTGGTAGAAACCTATGCCCAAAACCAGATCCAAAACGCCCGCGCCGCGCGCGCAACGCAACCCATCCGCCGTCGCCGCCGCCACAATCTCCGCCCGAGCCGATCCTACACAATTCAACAGAATCCTACACTTTCAGCCGCTTTTCCACCCAACCCCGGCCTATCGATCCAATCAAAAAATCACGGAGGGTCCCAAGCCCGCCCCACCCCCAACCCAACAAAATCAACAACATCCAGACGCGGCACCCCAAAATCCTCAGGACCCTCCCACCCCAGGGTCCCAAGCCCCCGCCAACCGCGCGATAATGGAATGTCCTCCCCCGGGTTCCACGGAAGCAGCAACCATGTCCGACAGACCCTTCGTTCACCTCCACAACCACACCGACTACTCCCTGCTCGATGGCGCCTGCGACATCGCCGAAATGATGAAGATCGTCGCCCAGCAGAAGATGCCCGCCATCGCCATGACCGACCACGGCAACCTCTTCGGCGCCGTCGAGTTCTACAACAAAGCCAAGGACACCGGCGTCCTCCCCGTCATCGGCTGCGAAGTCTACGTCTCCAAAGCCGACCACAAGAGCCGCTCCGACACCCGCTACAACCACCTCGTCCTGCTCGCCGAAACCCAGGAAGGTTACCGCAACCTCATCAATCTCGTCTCCACAGGCTTCCTCGAAGGTTTCTATTACAAACCCCGCATCGACAAAGACCTGCTCGCCCGCCACTCCAAGGGCCTCATCGGGCTCTCCGCCTGCCTCCAGGGCGACATCAACGAAACCCTCCTCGCCGACCGTTACGACGAAGCCCGCCGCCTCGCCCACACTTACGAAGACATGTTCGGCCGCGGTAACTTCTTCCTCGAAATACAGGACCACAACTTAGAGCAGGACAAGAAAGTCGTTCCGCTCGTCGCCCGTATGTCAGCCGAAACCGGCATCCCGCTGGTCGCCACCAACGACGCCCACTATCTGCGCCGCGACGACAGCCGCCTCCAGGAAATCCTCATCTGCATCCAGACGGGCAAAACCATGTCCGACCCCAACCGGATGCGCTTTTCCACGCAGGAGTTCTATCTCAAATCCCGCGACGAGATGCTGAAGGTCTTCGGCGATTTCGAAGACGCGCTCGACCGCACCTGGGACATCGCCCAGCGCTGCAACGTCAAGCTGGAGAAAGTCGCCGAACCCTTCCCCAGGTTCGATGTCCCGGAAAACCACTCCACCGACACTTACTTCGAATATGTCGCCCGCCAGGGTTTCGAAAAACGGCGCGCCCGCTGGGAAGCGATGCGCAAAGCCGGGGCCCTCAAACACGACCTCGGGGAATACTGCGAACGGCTCGACTTCGAAATCCGCGTCATCCAGAAGATGAAGTTCTCGGGCTACCTGCTCATCGTGTGGGACTTCATCCGTTTCGCCAAGTCCGTCGGCATCCCTGTCGGGCCGGGCCGTGGATCGGCCGCCGGCTCTCTGGTCGGTTACTGCATGGAAATCACTGACGTCGATCCGCTACAGTATGGCCTGCTGTTTGAACGCTTCCTCAACCCGGAACGCGTCAGCATGCCCGATATCGACATCGATTTCTGCACGCGCCGCCGCGGCGAAGTCATCCAGGACGTCACCGAGAAGTACGGCCGTGAACAGGTAGCCCAGATCATCACCTTCGGCACGCTCGCCGCCCGCGCCGCCATTAAGGACGTCGGCCGCGCGCTCGACATGAGCTTCGCCGAAGTGGAGAAGATCACCAAGCTCATCCCCCAGACGCTCAACATCAAGCTGAAGGAAGCGATTGAGCAGGAGCCCAACTTACAGGCGCTGGCCAAGGCCGAACCGCGCGTCGCCGAAGTCCTCGACATCGCCCAGCGTCTGGAAGGCACCGCCCGCAATGCCGGTGTCCACGCCGCGGGAGTCGTCATCTCGCCGGTTCCCTTGAAGGAACTCGTCCCCCTCTACCGCACCAACCGCGAGGAAATTGTTACCCAGTTCGACATGGTCGGCCTTGAGAAACTCGCCCTTCTCAAGATGGACTTCCTGGGACTTACCACGCTCACCATCGTCTTTGACGCCCTGGCGCTGATAAAGAAACACCGCAACGTTGAAATCACGATCGAAGACGTCCCCCTCGACGACGCTAAGACTTACGAAATTTTCTCCAAGGGTTTCACCAGCGGCGTCTTCCAGTTCGAATCGCAGGGCATGCGCGACATCCTTCGCCGCTATGAGCCCACGCGCATCGAAGACCTCTGCGCCCTCAACGCACTCTACCGCCCCGGCCCCATTCAGGGCGGCATGATCGACGACTTCATTGACCGCAAACACGGCCGCAAGAACGTCTCCTACGAGATCAACGACCTCAAGGACATCCTGGAGGAAACCTACGGCGTCATCGTCTACCAGGAACAGGTGATGCAGATCTCGAACAAACTCGCCGGCTATTCATTGGGCGACGCCGACCTGCTGCGCCGCGCCATGGGCAAGAAGAAGGCCGAAGAGATGGCCAAGCAGCGTGAGCGCTTCATGAAAGGCGCATCCGAGCTTGGCTACAACCAGAAAAAGGCCGAGAAAATCTTCGACCTGATGGAGCAATTCGCCGGTTACGGCTTTAATAAGTCTCACTCGGCGGCCTACGCCTATCTGGCCTACATCACGGCCTATCTGAAGGCCCACTATCCCCTGGAATTCCTGTCCGCGCTGCTGACCTCGGAAGCCGGCAACACCGCCAAGATCGTCAAGTACATCAACGAATGCCGCGAAATGGGCATCCAGGTGCTGCCTCCCGACGTCAACAACTCCTACCTCGATTTCGCGCCCGATGGGCAGGGCATCCGCTTCGGTCTCGGCGCCATCAAGAATGTCGGCGCGGCCGCCGTGGAAGCCGTGGTCGCCGCCCGCAATAAGGTGGGCCGCTTCCGTAGCCTGCACCATTTCTGCGAAGAAGTGGACCTGCAATTCATTAACCGCCGCATGATCGAAAGCCTCATCCGCGCCGGCGCCATGGACTCGTTCGGCTTTGAGCGCAGCCGCATGTTCGCCGCCGTGGAAGGCGCGCTCGAATCGGGTCAGCGAGTGTGGAAGGATCGTTCGTCCGGCCAGGTGGGCCTCTTCGCCATGGAGATGGAATCGGACGAGCCGGTTGACCGGCCGTTGCCCAACGTGCCCGAATGGACGGCGCAGGAGAAGCTCACGGGCGAAAAGGAACTGCTCGGTTTCTACGTCACCGGCCACCCGCTGGACCCCTACCGCGCCAAGGTCAAGGAACTCACCGAACACACCACCGAAACGCTGGAAGGCCTCGCCCGCGGCACCGAAGTGAAGGTCTGCGGCATCCTTACCGGCATCCAGCGCAAGCGCAACAAGGAAGGCAAGCCCTTCGCCATTATGCAGCTTGAAGATTGGTCCGGCAGTCTTGAGGCGATGGTTTTCTCCTCCCAGTACGACGCGCAGCTCAACAACATGGTGGAGGACAAAGCCGTAATGGTGCGTGCCGCCGTGCTGCCCGAAGAAAGCGGACCTCCGCGTCTGAATGTCCAGGACATCATCCCGCTGGAGGTCGCCCGCGTCGATTACCCCGCGCTCATCTCCATCCGCGTTGGCTTGGGACAGCCCGAACGCGCCCAGGCTCTGAAGCGCCTCATCGCCGAAAAGCCCGGCGAAACCGACGTTCGCCTCCGCCTGGAAAAACGCGGCGACTTCTCCGTCGTGCTCGACCTGTCCACCAAGGTCAAGCCCGACAAGGAATTCCGCGCCGGCGTCGAGAAGATCTGCGGAACCGAATCCATAGAGGTACTCGCAGGCTAAACTAAATGGAAGTGCAACCAGCCAGTACCCCAGCAACGCCGCCTTCGCCCGTCTGGCAACGGGTTCAATTGGCGCGCCACCCCAAGCGTCCGCACGCGCTCGATTACATCAACGCCCTGCTCACGGATTTTCAGGAACTGCACGGGGACCGCGCCTACGGTGACGACGCCGCCATCGTCGCCGGCATGGGCCTGTTCGATGGCGAGCCACTGATGGTGATCGGCCAGCAAAAGGGCCGCGACACCAAGCAGAAACTGCTGCGCAACTTCGGCATGCCCAAGCCCGAGGGCTATCGCAAGGCGATGCGCGTGATGAACCTTGCTTCAAAATTCCGCCGCCCGATCGTGACGCTTCTGGACACGCCGGGCGCCTATCCAGGCATCGACGCCGAAGAGCGCGGCCAGGCCCAGGCCATCGCCTACAACCTGCGCGAGATGTCGCGGCTGGAAGTTCCAGTCATCGTGGTGGTGATCGGCGAAGGCGGATCGGGCGGCGCCCTCGCGCTCGGTATCGGCAATCGCGTTTATATGCTGGAGAACAGCATCTACAGCGTGATCTCGCCGGAGAGTTGCGCGGCTATCATCTATCGCGACGCGGGTAAGGCGGAGCAGGCCGCGAACGCCTTGAAGCTCACCGCGCCCGATCTGCTGAAACTGGGATTGATCGACGGCATCGTCCCCGAACCGCCGGGCGGCGCGCACGAAAATTCCGCGGCCGCCGTCGAGGCGCTGCGCACCGCCATCCGCGGCACACTCGGTGAACTGCGCGCATTGCCGGCGCGCGAGTTGATTGACCAGCGCTACGACAAGTTCCGCCGGATGGGGAGCTTCTTCATGGAGGTAGGCGCATGAAAACCGGAATGTGGATTGCCCTGGCGGGCGTGGTGTTCTTCGCCGCGCTGACCTACAGCATGCTGGGCCTGCGCAAACATCGCGTGGAAGTCTGCATGGAGTTCAACGGCAACAGCGCCTGCCGGATTGCTTCCGGAGAAACCGTGGAGAAGGCGCAGCGCGCCGCATTGGATAATGCCTGCGCCCTCATCGCGCGCGGCATGGGCGACAGCATGGCGTGTCAATCCATGAAGCCGGTCAGCGTGCGCGTAGTGGAGTAGTCAAACATGCCGGCCATCCCCTACGACGCGCTGCATGCCAACGTGGCGGCCATTTTCAGATGTTGCGGTATGAATTCGGCAGACGCGGACACGCTGGCCCGCACACTCGCCCGGGCCGACCTGCGCGGCGTACACTCCCACGGCGTGATGCGCGTGCCGGAGTACGTGGAGAAGCTCACCGCCCGCGGCGTCAATCCCCACGGCCGCCCGCGCGTGGTATCGGACCGCATCTCGGCCATCGTGGTGGATGGCGATAACGCGATGGGCGCCATCGCCGCCACCTTCGCCATGGATCGCGCCATCGAACGCGCCCGCGACACCGGCGTAGCGCTCGCCGCCGTGCGCGGCAGCAATCACTGTGGCGCGATGTTCTGCTATGCCATGCAGGCGCTGCCCGAAATGATCGGCCTGTGCGCCACCAACGCGCTGCCCACCATGGCCCCCTGGGGCGGCCGCGACAAGATCGTGGGCATCAATCCGCTGGCCGTCGCCATCCCAGCGGCCGGGGAGCCGCCCATCGTGCTGGACGCGGCCTTCAGCTACTCATCGCACGGCAAGATCCGCATCCACCATCAGAAGGGCCTGCCGATCCCGCCCACCTGGGCCTTCGATGAAGAGGGACAGCCCACAACCGACACCGCCAAGGCGCTGAACGGCCTGCTGCAGCCCATCGGCGAGTACAAGGGCGTCGGCCTCGCCATCGTCTTCGGCATCCTGTCCAGCCTGCTGTCGGGCGCCGCCTACGGAACCGAACTCGGCAACATGGTGGACGGCCCCAAGCCCGGCCAGGACGGCCACTTCTTCCTGGCCGTGAACATCGCCGCCTTCGAAGATCCGCACCACTTCCGCTCCCGCGTCGACGGCATCATCCGCCAGATCCGGGAAGGCGGAGCATCGCCCCACGCCCCCGGCGGGCTGGAAGCGTTGACTGAATCGCGCTATCGTCAGGAGGGGATTCCCCTCAATGATCTGACCTGGCACGGTTTAGAACAATGTGCAAAGCGATTTCATTTATCCTTTTAGTTACTAACCTCGCCGCGCAATCATCGGACTACGCCGGAAGCGACTCCTGTGCGCAATGTCACGACAATGTCGGCGACTACCTGCAATCGCAAATGGCCCGCACCAGCGGGCCCGTCACGGATCTCGCCAAAGGCGAGTCCGGTAACTTCCACATCGACTCCAACTCGATGCACTTCGCCAGGGGCGATGTAAAGGGCCGCCGCCGCCTGGACTTCTTCATCGGTTCCGGCGCCGCCGGCCATAGCTACCTCTTCTTCCAGGGCGGCTTCCTCTTTCAGGCGCCCGTCTCCTGGTTCGCGAAACTGAACCGCTGGTCGGCCTCGCCGGGCTTTGCGGAGTCCGAAGGACTTTACCTGCACCGGCCCATCGACGTCGAATGCCTCAACTGCCACGCCAGCCGCCTCTCGCCGAACGCCGGCACAAGGAACGGCTTCGCGAATCCACCCTTCGAAGAGCAGGGCGTAGCCTGCGAACGCTGTCACGGCGCCGCTGGCGAGCACGTCTCGTCCAATGGCAGCGCCAGGGTGGTGAATCCGGCAAAGCTGACGGGGCGGGCGCGCGACAGCGTCTGCGCGCAGTGCCACCTTTCGGGCGTGGAGCGCGTGGAAAAGAAGAAGGGCGCCATGCTCGCCTTCCGCCCGGGAAATGACCTGGCCGATTTCGTCACATCGTTCGTATGGAAGGCCGAAGCCGCGCCGCTCAAAGTGAACAGCCACTTTGAGAAGCTATCGCAGAGTAAGTGCAGGCAGGCAAGTGGCGATAAGTTATGGTGCGGCACCTGCCACGATCCGCACCGCACGGTTCCCGATGGCGAACGCGCCGCGCACTATGCCGCCAAGTGCCGCACCTGCCATCCGCAGACGCACGCCAAGGTGGCTGCACGCGACAACTGCATTGGGTGCCATATGCCCACTGCCGAACCATCCGACGTGGCACACACCGTCTACACCGACCATTCCATTCCGAAGACGCCGCGCAAGGCGGATTCGAAGGACGGCAGCGAACTGGTGGCCTTTTGGGGTGAAACGCCCCGGCCGCGCGAACTGGGCCTCGCCTGGGCGCGCATTGCCAACGCCCGCAGCGACAAGGCGCTACGCGAACGCGCCTACCAGTTGCTCAGAGAAGCGGTCACACAACAGCAGGGCGACGCCGAAGTGCTAACGCAGCTTGGCTGGCTGCTCGATCAGGCCGGCACATCGGAGCGCGCCATCGAACTCTATGAGCAGGCGCTTAAGCAGGACCCTGCGCAGACGTTGGCCGCCATCAATCTCGGCGCGCTCATCGCCGCCAAAGACATGCCGCGCGCTGTTACCCTATGGCGCGACGCGCTGAAACGCGACCCGGCCAGCGCCGAAGCCGCGATGAACCTGGCCCGCGCGCTCCGTAAGTCCGGCGATGAAGCGGGAGCCAAAGCCGTCATCGATGGACTTCGCGAATTCCGCCCCGATTTTCAGCCGGCCTTCTGATAAATCGCCGCCACACAGGAACGGACCGCATCGGCCATGTGATCCCATGGATCGGCGCCCGGCGGCATCCAGCGGTACTTGGCCGTCATCGCCGCGATGTAGGCGCCGTAGCCATCCGGCGCCAACGTCTTGAGCGTGCCCGGCGTCACCGCTCGCTGCAGTTCGGCCAACGTCCGCCCCTGCTGCCTGCCGCGCATCACCGCTTCATTCATTTCCTCCAGCATCGCCCGCATGTCTTCAATGCGATCCTTTGATTCCTGCGGATCGCCATGGCCCGGCAGCACACCTCGAAACGGCAGTTCCACAAGCGAGCGCAGCGTCGCCGGCCACTCAAACGGATACCCGTCGCCCATGCCCGGAATGAACCCCACCGCCGCATCGCCGGTTGCGATCACCCGTTGCGACGGCGAAAACACGAAGATGTCGCTGGCCGTATGCGCGCGCCCCCGAAACATCAGATGCACTTCCTGTTTTTTGTCGTGCAGCGTCATGCCGGTATCGAAGGTGATGTTGGGAAGCTCAGGAGTGTATCGCTCCAGTTCCCGCACGAACGCCTCCGCCTCCTGCGCGCCGCGGCGGTAGAACCGGCGGTCCGCATCGTTGTTCGCCCGCGCAAGGCCGGCCCGCGCGGACTCGGCCATCCGCTTCATTCCGTCAATGGAATTGCGAATCGCCGCCGGGCCACGTTCAGCCAGAAGATCCCGGGTCACCTTGCTTGCGATCAGGTCCACACCCGGCTTGCGGTAGATCGAAGTACCCTGCGTGTGGTCATAGTGGAAGTGCGTGTTGACGATGTAGCGCACGGGCCGTCCGGGGAGTTCGCGTCCCAGTTGCGACACCAGCGCCGCCGCGGCCGAAGGCTTCGAATGGGTATCCACCACCAGCAGGCCTTCGGACAGATCGAAGATCACGGCATTGCAGTTCAACAACGGCGCCGGCCGCGCCAGCGCCAACCACACCGATGAGGAAATGCGCCGCAGTTCAAACAGCGCTTCTCCATCCACGGCCGAAGCACGCGCCTGCGCGGCCCGCAGAATGGACTTCTCCCACACGCCCGCCCCGGCGAAGCAGGCAGCTACCGCCCTCGCCAGAAAGCCGCGCCGCGAGGTCACCGCTTCGTCTCCGCGCGATTCACTTCCGGGGAAAGCGCCGGGTATTTCGTCATCACCGCGTCAAGCCAAGCGCCATTGCCAGTGATACGAGGATCGCCAGTTCGCTTCAGATGCGCATCCAGCTTCGTCCGCAACCCACCCAGCAAGGGCGAGGGCGCAAGGTTGCGCTGATTGAACGGGTCGCTGCGTACGTCATAAAGCTCCTCGGCCGGGCGCTTGCCGAAGGCCTGCGCGAACATGGCCGCGCGCTGATCGCGGCTCTTCCACAATTCGGTCTTCGACGGCCCGCCATCGCTATCCCCGTAGCCGCCCACCGGATCATCCTCGGGCCACACCGGACCCGGATGATCGCCCACAGGATTGCGGTCCGGAGTCAGGTTGCGGATGTAGAGATGGTCTTTCGTACGGATGCCGCGGGAAGGATAGCCCGCGCCCTTGGGACGGCTGCCGGGGAAGTGGCGCTCAATGCCGAACACAGCGTGATCGCGTGCCGGGTCGATCTGTCCGGAGTTCGCGCTGGCAAGCAGCGGCATCAGGCTGCGTCCGGTCATCGAGGCCTGGCGTGACAGCCCACAGGCCTCAAGGAACGTTGGCGCGAAGTCAGGGAAGCTGACGAAATCATCCACAGTGCGTCCGCCCTTCACCCGTTCGCCCCATCGCACGGCCAGCGGCATATGCACGCCGTACTCGTAGAGATTGCCCTTGGCGCGGGGAAACGCCATCCCGTTGTCCGCGGTCACCACTACCAGCGTGCGGTCCAACTCGCCACGCTGCTTGAGCAAATCCAGCATGCGGTCCAACTGCCGGTCGTACCATTGAATCTCGTGCGCGTAGTCCAGCAGATCATCGCGGACTTCGGCAGTATCGGGAAGGAATCCGGGCACCGCAACCTGTTCCGGCCTGCCGCCGCCGCGGCGTCCCGCCCCGCGCCCGAAGATGCGATGCGGCTCCACAAAGCCGGTCCAGAAACAGAATGGCGTATCGGCGGGTTTTGCTTGCAAAAACTGCGCGAAGTTGCCGGCGTAGTCGGTGGCGCTGATGCCTGGATCGGGCGGCCGCAGCGTCACTTTGTTGAAGGCGGGCCCGCAGGGACTGACGCCGCGGCCCGAGACCTGCCAGTTGCCCGGCGCCCAGCCCTTACCGGTGAAGCCCGTCTGATAGCCGCGGGCCGCAAGCGCATCCACGTAGGTGGTGGTCCCGCGCTGCCACTCGGTGTGATTCATGGAAGCCGGGCCGAGACGGTAGAAGTCCTGGCCGGTGAGGACACTGGCGCGCGAGGGCGCGCACGACGGCGTGGAGACGAAGGCATTGCGGAAGAGTACACCCTCGCGCGCCACGCGATCGAACGCCGGCGTGCGCACGAACCTGCTGCCGTAGGCGCCGGCGTGGATCCAGGACTGATCGTCGGAGATACAGAAGAGGATGTTCGGCGGGCGGCCCGTCTGCGATTTCAGAATGGCTGGCGCGGTCGAGAGCAGGCTGCGGCGGGTGATCATCCCCCAATCTTAGCCGGGATGGATGTCGCGTTTGGAATGGTCGTACACCATCCGCCGCCCGCTGGTCATGGCGTCGTCGGCCATGATGCAAGCCACCGAATGGCCGTAACCTGCCTCTATCGGTGCGAGGGGCTCCTTGCGGGTGCGCACGCACTCCAGGAAGTTCTGCATGTGCGGAACGGGTTCGGATTCCGGAACAGCGAACTCTTCCTTCACCCGGTCCGGTTCACCCGAGCCCTGGCCGCTGACCATCCAGGATTCCCTGGCCGAGAGGCTGCGCGCGTCGAGTGTGCCGCGCGTGCCGAACCACTTGGCGTAGTTGCCCGCACCGGTACCGAACACAGTGCAATAGCGCACCAGGAAGCCTTCGGCATACTCGAAGACGATCTCCACGGAGTCCGGCGCGTCATACTCATCCTTCCAGCGGAAGGTGCCGCCCATCGCCACGGCGCGCCTGGGAAACTGCGCACCGGTAAGATAGTGCGCGATGTCGAAAAAGTGGACAGCAAGGTTCGTATGCGGCCCGCGGGAAAAGTCGCGGAAGCCGAACCAGCCCTGATACTGTTTGGCGTTGAACGGCCGGCTGCGCTGGCCCATCAGGAACGCTTTCCAATCCGTGTCCTGCTCAGTGGGCGGGCTGTCGAAATACTCCCTGCCGCCATAACTCATCCAATAAGGACTGTACCCATTGCGGACCTGCTCCACTTTTAGCACCTTACCGAGGCCGCCGGAGGCGATTAACTGCTTTGCTCCCGCCGCCTGCTTGTAACTGCGCATCTGCGTGCCCACCTGCACGATGCGGTCGGACTTTTTCACGGCGTCATAGGCGCGGATCAACTCCTTCATGTTCATCGCCAGCGGCTTCTCGATGTAGACGTCCTTGCCGGCGCGGATCGCCTCAATCAGCATGGTGCAGTGCTGGTGATCGGGGGTGCCGATGATCACCGCATCGATCGTCTTATCGGCCAGCACCTCCATATAGTCGTGCACCTGGCGCGCATTCACCCCGGTGAATTCCTTCACGTCGGCCGCGGCCTTTTCCCGCCGCTGTTTCCAGATGTCGCAGACGGCGGAGATTTCAATGCCTGCCGCGTCCCTGACCTGGATGAGTTCCTTCAGAAGGCCGCGCCGCCCGCAGCCGATATTGGCCACGCGCAGCTTCTCATTGGCGCCAAGCACGCGCTGGTAACTTGCCGCCGTCATCGCCACAAAGTTTCGCCGGTCGATCATGACACGGCTATTCTAACGCGCCATGACACTAGGCGGGCATACGCTCGGCAATGACCAGCCGCGCGCCAAGGCGGGCGAAGTCGTGCCGGTCCATCTCATAGGCGCCGGCATTGGGCAGATTCGCCGCCATGGCCGAACCCTTCTTCCAGGCTTCGCGGGCAAAGTCGACGTTGCCTTCGGCGATCAGCACGGCCGAAAGCGCCCGCAGATAGTCCACCGAGTTGTCGGCCTTGGCCTCGGCCAGCCACTTGCGCCCCTGTTCGGGGTTGCGGCAGTGGAACGCCTCATGGAAAGCGAACTCGGGCGCGTAGTAGCGCTTCATGTCGCCGCCAGCCTTTTCACAGGCGGCCATCGATTCGCGCAGGTACTCATCGGCGCGCTCGATCTCGCCCTTGTCCTTGAAGTGGACATAGGCCAGCGCCAGGATCGATGGCGCTTCGGGCAGAGCCTTGCTGAAGTCCGCCGCGCCTTCAATCATGCCGGTGGGCCATTCCCTGGGCAGCACCTGGGAACAGCGCGACAGCCCGACATAGTAAGTCGCGCACAGATAGTTCGCCCACGGGCCGCCGCGGTAAAGCTGCCACAGCCGCGCGCCATCGGAATAGGCCACTCCCGCCGCAATGGGAATCAGGTTGGTGATAAACGCGGTGGTTGAGATCACGCTGGTGATGGCCAGCAACTCCCACTGTTCAATCCACCATGCATCGGGCGAAAGCGCCAGCATCAGGCCGGCCACTGTACCCAGCAGCAGCGACGCCAGCGGACCACCGGCAATCATAAACATGGCGCGGTCCCGGATGCGGCCAGCCGAGCGCGGAACCATCCCCGTGGCGCCTCCGCCAATCAGCCCGCGGATATGGAAGCGGAAGCGCCAGCGGCTTTCCGCCAGCCTCCAGTGAAACGGGCCCACCTGGAAATCCACCAGCCGGAAATCGGAGATCCACCCGCCAATGGCATGCCCCAGTTCATGCACGGCCACGGACAGCAACAGCGCGAATTCGAATGCCAGCAGCCACGACGTGGTATCGCTCTCCGGCAGATAGTTGCGCCGCGCCCAGGCGTGCGTGAACGCCGTTCCCAGCCAGATCAGCGCGACATCCAAAATCAGGTGAATGGAGTCAGTCCACTTACTGGTTCCATCGCCTTTAACGCGGCGGCGTTCCGGTTCGGCAGACTGGCCGGTCCAGGCACTTCTCCTCCAGAACGCGGCGAAGCAGCCGATGGCCAGCCAGGGGTTCACCGGCAAATACATCCCGGAAAGCAGCAGTCCCAGCGTCCGCGTGAAGGGCGACGGGAAGCCCATTCTCCAGGCCATTGCCAGGGAGAAGAGGTTCACCACCAGGCTGTACCATCCGAAGACGCCCTCCGGTACGCCGAAACCGAAAATGCCGTGAATCGCCAGGATCCACCGTAGAATGCTTCGAAACGAAGTCAATCGCGCGCTCCTTCGCTGTCGTTCGGCGGAATCCTGCAAACCCCGGCTAAGGAGACTACCCCGATCAGCCCGTCACTTTGCCCGACGCGTGATCCCAACTCATCCGCCGCCCGGCCTTGTAGGCCATGTTCGCCAGGTGAGCGGCGCCGGCGGCGAAGTGTCCTTCTTCGGCGTTTTCCTTGCTTGGAGCGCCGTTGCGCAGACTCAGCACGAAGTATTCGTAGTGGGAAGGGCCGCGCTCCACGGTGACTTCTTTGGGCTTGGCCGGACGCGGCAGGGGCGATTTCGGCCGCCCGTCGGCGGTCCATCCGTGCTGTTCGAAATAGGACGCGCGCATCGCCTTGGGCCACGCCAGCGTGCCATAGGATTGCACGTCCGGCGCCTTGGGCTCCTCAATCAGCGTGAGGCTGTTGAAGCCGCTCTGGACCATGGTGGCCTCAGTCCCCATCACGATCATGCCGCGCGAGGCATAGGCGTTGTCGAGGTTGACGTACATGTCCACCAGGAACTCCGGATCATATTCGAACACCGTGCTCATCACGTCCGGCACGGACCGGCCATCCTTCCAGCGATAGATGCCGCCCTGGGAAACCGCCGACTTGGGGGCCTTCACATCCATCACTTCATGAAGCTGGCTGAGCATGTGCACGAACAGATCAGTGGCCACGCCGCCCGAATATTCCCACCAGCAGCGCCAGCGGAAGAAGACCTTGGGATCGAAGGGCCGTTTGGGCGCGGCGCCCAGGAACTTCGGCCAGTCAATGGTCCTGGCGGAGGCATCGGGCGGGACCGGATAGACCCAGGCCCCCTGCGCGTTGTTGCGATGATCGAAGCATCGCACCATGTTCACTTTTCCGAGCGCGCCGGCCTTTACCAGTTCCCGCATTTTGGCGGTGAGCGCGCTGGTTTTCGCGCCGCTGCCCACCTGCAGGATCTTGCCCGAGCTTTTTTCGGCGGCGATAATGGGCGGGCCTTCCTCGATGCGCCAGGTCATCGGTTTTTCAATGTAGACGTGCTTGCCGGCGGAGAGGGCGTCCAGCGTCATCTTCTTATGCAGGTGATCGGGCGTGGCGATCACCACGGCGTCGATGTCCTTGCGCGCCAGGATCTTCTCATAGTCGCGGGTGACGTCGAGCGAGGCGCCGGCCTGCTCGCGGGCACGCGCCAGGCAGCCGTCATAGACGTCGCAAACGGCCAGGGGACGGATGCCGGGGATCTTCATGAACTCGCCCAGGAGCTGGGATCCGCGGATACCGCTACCGATGAAACCGAAGCCGATCTGGCTGTTTACCTGGGCAGCCTTCAGCGGCGAACCGCCCTGGACAAACTTGAAGACTGTGGCGGCGCCGGCCGTGCGGAGCCAATCGCGGCGGGGTGTCATGCTTTCAGGCTCCTTTCGAGGGCGGCTTTCGTAAGTTGGATACCTTTGATCTCGTTTTCCCAGTAATTGGTTTTCGCCTCGCGGTTGTAACCGGATTCGATGCCCCAGTAACCTTTATAACCGGCCTGGCGGCAGATGGCGATCAAACGATCCAGGTTCCAGCGCGGATGCGAGCCATCCGCGTCCCAGGAAGCCTTGACGGAGATGCCCTTGGCCCAGGGCACGATCCTGCGGATGACTTCCTCATGATTGTCGCCGGGGTTGATGTTGCCGAAGTCGGGAAGGGTTCCGAAGTCCGGGTGATTGACGGTCTTCATGAGGGCGGAGAGCACTTCGGGATCGCTGGAGGCGCCGCCGTGGTTTTCGATGACCACGTTCAAGCCCGCGCCCTTGGCGTAATCGAGCAGGCTGGTGAAGCTTTCGGCGGCGCGTTTAACGACATCGGGATCCGATTTCCAGTTCTGCCGCGGCCCGCCCATGTTACAGCGGATGGCATGGCAGCCCAGGTAGTGGGCGATGTCGATCCATTTGCGGTGGGCGATGGCCGACTGCATCCGTTCCTTGCGGTCAAGGGCGGCCATGTCGCCTTCCGAATCGACCATGATGAGCACGAAGTTGACGCCATGGGTGGCGCCGTTGCGCTTGAGCTGCTGGAGGTAGCGGATGGTGGGGTTCTCAAAGAACTGATTGACGAACTCAATGCCGTTGATGCCCAGTTGTTCGCGGCAGATGCGGGGCAGATCGAGGTTGGTCCATTTCTTTTCGACGAAGAAACTGCGGTTGAGGGACCAGGCGGCGAGGGAGATATCGTCCCTGGTTGGGCGCGTGGCGGCGGCCAGGGTGGTGGTGGAAAGAAACGTTCGTCGGGTCATGGTGTTCCTTTTGTAGTTTAGTCGTTCGAACGAGCCCTAGTTGGCGGTGAGGGTCGCGTCGTAATGGCGCCCGATGCAACGCCATCAATAGACCAAACGAAGCTTTACGCGAATACTCCGGTTTGGTAAACTCAAGGACGGCCGCGTGCAGGACGCGTCCCGTCCGCGGAAAGGGCCGCGCCCACCTGCTCCCTGGAGGGTTTTCCCGTCGATTGCCCCTCTTTCGCCTGCCATGCGGACCAGGCATACGAAGGAGGCCGCCTTGAACCTTGAACAACAGAAGAAACAGGCCCGCGAGTTCTTGCGGGCGATCCGATCCGGGAACCCGGATGCCCTCTCCCGGCTGCGCCGCCATCACGCGCGCTGGGCAGCATCAGACGAAGGCACCATACGCCTGCTGGTATCCCTGCATGACGCGCAGTTCGCCCTTGCGCGGGAACAGGGATTTGCGAGTTGGTCCAAACTGAAGGCATACGCCGACCCGTCTTCACGCGCCGGCCACACCCGACTGTTCGAGACGGATTTGCGATGGATTGCGGACCGCGTTCACGGTTTGCTGCGCACGCGGCATTCGGCCGGCCCGGCCGCGCTCGAGCAAATTCGGGAATGGCACCCGCGCTTTCAGGACCGGAGCGATGAGGAGATCCGGCAAGCACCCTTCACCGTGGAAGACGCGCGGCTGGTCTATGCCCGGGAGCATGGCTTTGACACTTGGGACGATCTGACTGCGCGAGTGAACGCCCTTGCCTCAGACAACGCCGCAACCACCGAACCGTTTCTGAGCGCATTCGCCGCGCTGCGCTCATGCGATGTGGACGGCTTCGCCGCGTTGCTGCGCAGGAATCCCCGTCTGGCCCGCGAGCGCGGGACAAACGGCAACACGCTGCTCAACCTCGCTGTCAGTTTCGCCAGCAGACCAGACTGGAAGGGCGGCACGTCAACAATCGAGGCGTTGCTGGCGGCAGGTTCCGACGTCAACGAAGGCAACAATCGCGGATGGACGCCGCTTCATCAAGCGGCGTACGCCAACAACTGCGAGATCGCAGCCTTGCTGATCGAAAATGGCGCAGCCCTGGACGCGGAAGCGCACGGCGCGGGCGGTACGCCGCTGATCGTCGCGCTGTTCTGGGGGCATCGCGAGGCAGCCGGCCTGTTGGGCCGCGATCTGGTTGCGCCAAGCAATCTTCGCGCGGCGGCCGGGCTCGGCGTTCCAGCGTTGGTGAATGCCTGCTTCCACGCGGATGGCACACCAACGCCCGAAGCCTGTGCGGCACGTGGCTTCTACCGTCCGCACAGTGGATTCCCGGACTGGCGGCCCTCGCCGGATCCGCAGGAGGTGCTTGACGAAGCGCTTGTGTGGGCCTGCAAGAGCAACCGCCTGGCTGTGCTGGAACGGCTGTTAAAAGCAGGTGCGCGCCCGAACGCCGATCCTTATCGAGGCACGCCACTCATCTGGGCGGCCGTGTGCAACCGCCCGGAAACCGTCGCGTGGCTGTTGGATCACGGGGCGGATGTAAATCAGAAGGCAACCTTCGGCGGATCGACGCATGGCCAGGGAGTTACCGCTCTTCACATGGCGGCGCAGTACGGGCACATGCCGGTGGTCCGGCTCCTGGTGGAACGCGGAGCGGATCGATCCATCAAAGACGACCTCTATCAATCGACCGCCGAAGGTGGTGCAAACCACTTTGGCCAGAACGAAGTGCGGGACTATCTGAAGGCCCTTGGCTCATAAGCCATGATAGAGAGCATCGAAAGCCGGTTATGCCGGTTGTTGGTGCTGACCTCACTGGTGTGTACCTGGTGCAGGCGGGCGCCATGGTCACGGAGGATGAGGTATCACTCCGTCATGGTGGGGCCCGCCTGCCGCAAGTGACCGATGTCGAAGCAGAATGACGCTTCCGGCAGTTGCTGAAGGATCAGATTGAGTTCCCTGGCGGTGCGCCCGATCGCCTTGCGTTTATCCATGTTTTCCACGCACAGCAGGGACCCAAACCGGCGCCAGAGGGCGAAGGCGGTGGAGGCATACGTTCCGCAGCCTAACGGAATGGGATGCGGAGTTTCGCAGCAGGAGGCAACTCTCATGAAATGGCGGGTTTGCGGGGGTTCGCAGGAACGCCGCGTCACCGATCTGCCATTCAAGATCTCCGACCGGACCATCGTGATCCTGAAGGCGCTACCC
>JANRLE010000160.1:0-13272 GCA_033762895.1 Bryobacteraceae bacterium
TTGGCTTCCAGAGTTTCCCAGATATCGGTGGGGCTTCCAGTGGTGCCGCTGGTGACCAGATGGATCAGCCTGTTCGGATCGCAATCGTCGGCCACAAACATACGGCTGTTCTGCCGGAACTCATCCTTCTCGAGAACCGGCCAGTTCTCTAGATACTCCCAGGACGATTGATCTCCTCTGCGGCGGCGCTCCTCCCACAGTGCCCGGTACCACGGCACGCGTGTGGCGGCCCGGTGCAGAACAAAACCCAGCCGCTCCTCGTGCCACTTCCGCCAGTGTTTCGCCGTCCAGTGGTCGCGTTCCAGGGTCTCCTGCACAAGCTGGCTGGTATTGCCTCCTCCATAGCGGCGCTGGCGAAGCTGATAACCACGGACGCTCGCTGCCAGAACGCGCAGCGGATAGGGCAGGGAATGGAACAGGCCCACCGACTTACCCACGCAACACCTCGATCTCCGCCGCTTCCCGCGTCGAGAATAGCGCGTAACCGGCAACCGTCTTTCCGTCGAATTCGTCGATTTCCCTCTCAAATACCGGCCTTAGGAAAGTCCTGACATCCAGCAATCGCCGTAGCGCCGGCTGAAGATACGCGATCAGGATCGGCCTCGGCTTTCTGCGGTAGGACAACTCAATGCGATCCACCACCTTCGCCATCACCTCTTCCTCAAACGGGTGGTAGAGGTAAATTACCAACGGATCCTCGGGAAACTCGTATTGCGTGGCATCGGCCCGCACCGATTCCACGTCGCGGCACTTCTGCGCCGGATTGCGGTAGCTGCGGATATTCGCCTGGGCGACCTGATGCAACTCTTGTGCGAACTCCACACCACGGATGCAAGCGAACGGAAAGGTGGAGGCCAGCAGCAGCGTCAAACCCTTGCCCGAACCCAGGTCCACAAACGTATAATCCTGGTGGCGGATCGGCAGCCGCGTCATCATTTCCTGGAAACGGTCCGGATCCGATGCCTTGTAAACGGTGGCATACAGATAGTTCGGGCTGTCGATGGTCATCGATGTCATCGAAATCAGCCCCGTCGTTTCCACGCCGTACTGGCGGTCAAACTCGGCCGTTGCCTGCGCGCCGGCAATCCGGTTCCCCACCGAACGCTCGTGGGCGATGGCGCGGACCATGTCCACGCAATACCCAAGCGCGGCACTGGCTCCCTGCTCGCGCCGCACGGCGGCGGCTTGCTTACAGATCCTTCCGGCCGACCTTACTTTCCTCCGGATGGTACTAGCTACGTTCATCTGTTGTGAGAATCGCTAAAGGCATTCTACAACAGCGGCTCGGGAATTCCTGAACCGGAAGGACTGTTAGATGGAAATATTTCGTAACGGTACCGTGATCGTGAGTTAGGAAACGATTCCGCTGATATCGATCAGATAGAGCTGTCGCCCCCCACCGTGTGGCGAGTCGATTACCACCTTCCGGCCATCCGGGCTGAAGCGTGGGTGCGTATCGCAGCGCCACTCCCCGGTGTATGGCGGCGGTGAGTGGAACGAACCCAGCGCATGCCGGCGATTCTCTTTTATATCATAGAGATACACGTGCTGGAGGCGATCCTTGTCGGGGTACGTATCGTTCAGGATCCAGCGCCCTCCGGGCAGGTAGGTGCAGTGGCCGTTTACGGGCATGAGGTCCGGCGCCACCACGTCCGCTGAGGTGGAACGGTCGGTGTAGAGATAGAACTTGTTGCCGTGGGAGGGGTGCCAGGCCCAGGCCAGCACGCGCCTTGCGTCTTTCCAAATGAAGTGCGATGTCTTACCGTGGGGGTCGAGGATAAACAGATCTTTTCCATTTGAATTCGCGGTAAACATCCGCGTGGAAAAGCTGGCGCCCTCTTTGTCTCCCCGCCAGCGGTGAAGAAAGATGAACCGCTGCCCGTCCGGGGAAACCAGCAGGTGATTGAACCAGTGCTTGGCCCCGTTGGAAAAGCCCCCTGGATAAGGGATGCGCGCCGCCTCGGCAAGGGAAACCACCATCGTCTTCCTGCCACTGGCCAGATCCACCTTCCAGATCCCTACGTCTTCGGCCACCAGCTTCCCCGCGTTGGGATCGGGAATTCCGGCATAGCCGTAGCCCGGGCGGCAATCGTTCAAGCGCCGGAAGTCGGTGCTGATACCCCACTTGGCATCGGGGCTTAGCGCGTAAATGGGCGAGGCTAGGGTGCGCCGTTTGCGCGTGTGCACATCCATGATGTGGCAGACGAAATCGCCCTCGCCGCGGTCGTTCCACATCACCTCGCTTTTCGATCCCGGCAGCCACTGCAGCATACAACCCTGCTGCCAATTCCAGGCCCGCGTCTGGCCAAGCTCGATCCACCTGTCACCATCGGCCAGATCCACCATGCCGACGCGAATGGTGTCCTCCGCCCGCGGTGAGCGATGCTCGAAATCCACTTCCATGCCCAGCACATAGCGGCCGGACGGGTCGAATTCGAGTTTGTCGTAGTAGCCGAACCAGTGGAATTTCGGCCCCCGGGTGAGGGCGCGGACCGGAGGAAGGTCCGCCGCGCGGACAGTGGCGCCGGCGGTGAAAAGCGGCAGGAACGTTCGTCGTCGCATTACCGTCCTACGGTAACATTGGCCTCGTTGCTGCGCAGCCCTTCCAACTCGATGGCGAGCTTCCAGACACCGGCAGGGATGCGCTCGCTCACCCGTGCATTAATCTGATAAAGCCCCGGGATTCCGGGAGTCTGCCCGCTGAAGGTGACCTCTGCCGCTTCGCCTCCCACCAGCACGGAGGGACGAAGGGCGGTTTCCAGCAGGCCGCCCGCGCCGGGAACCAATGGTCCAAGGCCGGTGGCGTAAATCTCCAGGAACTCGCCCGGACGGATGGGCTGCTGGGAAGTCAGCAGGCCCGTGCCCGCCACGCGCACCGCGGCCTCGCCGGTAGAGGAGTTGAAGAACAGACCGGGAGATAGCGGCGCTACCGGAATACGCGCCGGATCGGTCCGGCCCAGCGAATTGGTCACTACGATTTCGCCATCGGCGCCGGCCAGGTCGATTGGGATAAGGAAATTGATCTGTTCGTCGCTCACGTAATAAAGAGGGACCGGGGCGCCGTTGATCAGCAGTTGCACGCCGCCCAGGGAACGCGGCCACGGTTGCGAAGCGGCGCTGGCGGTGCGCCCCGCCGCCAGATTCGCGCCGAACAGTACGCCAAGCGCACCCGGAGTAAGGCCGCGGGCAAACGAGGCCGCATTCCCCACGCCCGGAACGGTGAACGAAGGGCGGCTGAGGGCGCTGGCCACCGCCGGACCGTTCGCCCCTTCCACGGTGGCGCGAAGCTGATTGACAGCCGCCGCAGCCGGTGTCCAGCGGAAGCGCGCGATTCCGTCGGCGCCCGTCACGGCCGTTGCCGGTTCCACGCTCCCCCCGGCACTCACCACGGCCCGCACCGGCACGCCAGGATAGGGGATGAGGTTGATGTCGCTCACGCGGATGCCGACGGCCGAGGAAAGCGCGATCCCCGCCGTGGCGATTTGCCTGTCGCCTTCCACCACCGCCAGCCTCAACTCGCCTGCCGAGGCGGCCACGTGTATCCTCGCCTCGTCTGTGACATACTGCGCGTCCCCGGTATCGGCGGTAATGCGATCCACCCCCGGCCGCACACCCTGGATGGGGAACGATGCCTGCCGCGATCCCGCCGCAATGGTCACCGACGCCGGAACGTTCGCCGCCCCGCTCTCGCTCCTTAGCAGCACGGTAAGCGGTGTCACGGCTGGCCGGTCCAACGTCACCGAGCCCTGCACGGCGCCGCCCGCCAGAACTCCCGCCGCCGGCCATACCGACAACTGCACGTTCTTCCTGAGCGCCGTCTCCATGCTGGCGCGATTGCCCGTGCCGCGCGCATAGTAGCCTTCAAACTCACTTCGCAATCGCTCCACCTGTGCCAGGTCCGCCTCAGCCGGTTCCGTATCCGGCGGCGTCAGCAGGATGACGGCCAGGCGAAAGCGGCGTTGGGCGACGGTGTGATCGGGAGACCGGCGTCCTTCGGCCTCAATCAATTCCTGGATCGTGATGTTGCGCCGTGCGCCGTTGAAGGATACGCCTTTGCGCGGCTGCTGTTCACTCAATTGCCCGGACCCGCGTACCAGGAACGTGGGGGGCACTTCTTCCGGCGCGCGCAACCCCATCAGATATTGATCGAGCGCCGAGTATTGCTCGGCCGTGGCCACCGTGGAAAACCGCGGAGACGCGTTCTCGCCGCCGTCTTCGATGCGGTTGCCCTCCACAAACGAGGCCTCCGAATTGAAGTTGAAGCTCCAATGGGCCTGTGCCGAGCCCAGCATCGGACGCGCCTCCGGGTTGGCCTCATCGCGCACGCTGGCAAGCGCCAGAAACAGGTGGCCCACCTCGTGGGCGAGGATGGATAGCGGCGTGTCGCCGGCTGCGCTCCGCGCCGGCACCGCGGCCAGCGGGTCGCGCGGATATTGCGTCAGTGTGCCCATGTTGAGGAATGCCTGCAATCGCCGGGCGGAGCCGTACTGCGCTCCGGTCTCCACCGCAATGTCGCCGAAACCTTCCCGGAAACGGCTGCGCACGGTCACCTCCGTAGCCACGGCGAAGCTGCGGGCGGGTATGCCCATCGTGTTGTAGACGGCCAGGTAATCGTAGGCGTCGTCATGCGTTTCGTAGAAGCGCTGGGCCAGCAGCAGGGGATCAATCGCCTCAGTTGCGGAAAAGCGCTCCGCCACCGTGGCGGTAAACTCAGAACCGCTGCCCTGCTGAAAGGAGACGATCTCAGTGGAGCCTGTGGAACGGCCCGGTGAGATGCCAGTGACGGCTTCCCCGGGGTTGGCGGTGACGTAGGCGAACTCGATCCGCCCGTCAGGGAACAGCTTGGCTTGAAACGTCTGCGGCGGACCGTTGCCACTGGCGCGGAATTCCGGAACCTCCAGCCACGTCACCACCACGCGCGCCGGTTCGGCCAGCACACGCACCCCTTTCAACGAGAAGGAAGGGTCCAGGTCCACCAACAAAGGAGCGATGCGCGGTGGCCCGCCGCTCATCAATCCGATCGACTTGGCCACCGAAGCCGAGTCGCCTTCCTCAAACGAGACATTGCCATCGGAATTCACCCACATCTCCGTGTAGATCTTGCCGAAAAACGGGAACCGGAACCCAACCGCGAAACGCCGCGTGTCGTCATCCTGCAGGCCG
This sequence comes from Bryobacteraceae bacterium, assembly GCA_033762895.1. Lineage (GTDB taxonomy): Bacteria > Acidobacteriota > Terriglobia > Bryobacterales > Bryobacteraceae > CADEFT01. The sequence continues at coordinate 5,164 of JANRLE010000160.1, forward strand.
CTGATGGGTACCCCGGATTCGGCCGCCGCGGCATCGTAGTTGGAGGCGCCGGTGGTGAACCGGTAACTGGCGGCGTTCGTTCCAGAAGCCGTGAACGTGATTCCCCGACCGGTGAGATTGAAGACGTTGCGCCTTGACACCACGCCATCGCCGCCGTAAATCACGGCGATGTTGCCCACGTCCTTTCCGATGGGCGCCGAGGCGCGGCGTTCCAGCCCCAACGCCTTGCGTGTGGCCGCCGCGCGCTGGTGAAGGAAAAGCTCTTCCTTCCACCCTTCGCGGCCGGTGCCGCAGATTTGCGGTGGCTGCTTGGCAATGCCCTGCCAGGCCACCAGAAACAGGATTGCGCTGAGATACTGGCGAGACTGCATGAGCGGCACTGTCTCCATTGTAAGATGAGAGGCGGAGACCTCATAGAACCTATGGCTTTTTGCACTTCTTGCGGCAATCAGGTGGCGGACCAGGTCCGGTTCTGCCCCAATTGCGGATCGTCGATCGGCGCCCTCCAGACGCAGACGTTCGCCCCGGTGACCACGCCGCTGGACTACACCATTCAGGGCGACAATCTGCAGGTGGTCCGCATCAGGCTGATGCCCGGACAGGAACTGTTCGCCGAAGCCGGCAAGATGCTGTACAAGACCTCCAGCGTGCAGTGGGAAACGAAGATGAGCGGCCAGTCGATCGGCGAAAAGCTGCTGGGCGCGCTGAAACGCAAGGTGATGGGCGAATCCTTGTTCATGACCTATTTCCGTTCGTCAACGCCGGGCGAAGTGGGCTTTGCCGGCAACTATCCGGGTCGCGTGCAGGTGTTCGATCTGCCCGCCGGCAAGAGCGTGCTGGTACAGCGCGACAGCTTCATCTGCGCACAGACCAGCGTGCAGCTTAACATCGCGCTGGTGAAGAAGCTGGGCGCCGGCTTCTTCGGCGGGGAGGGCTTCATTCTGGAGCGGCTGACCGGCCCCGGTGTGGTTTTCATCCACGGCGGCGGCGACTTTGTCGAATTCGACCTTTCCCCCGGCGAGACGATTCAGGTGGATACTGGCTGCGTGGTGAGCTTCGACGAAACCGTGAACTACGACATTCAGCTTGTGGGCGGTATCAAGACGGCGATCTTTGGCGGCGAAGGCATCTTCCTGGCCACGCTCACCGGCCCGGGCAAGGTGCTGGTGCAGAGCATGACGCTCGAGAAGATGCGCCGTGAACTGGCGCCGATGTCGCGCGGGGGAGACGAACGCAGCGCGCTGGGAGCCCTGGGCGGTATCTTCAGCAGCGAAGACTAGTGTATTGTGGTACCCGGTTGATTCATGCGGCGCGAATTGATTACAGCGTTGGCCACCGGGCTCGGCATCGCCGCCGTGGCCCTGGTGGGCGTGCTCTGGTTCAACAAGGGCGCCCATCTTGTGCTGGAAGGCGGCATCCAGAAGGTGCGCGTGCAGAGCCTGGATGAGGCTTGTGCGGTGGTGGCGGACTTCCGCGCCACCAACCCGGCCGATGTCCCCTTCGTCGTCCGCGCCGTGCGTTTGGTGCTTACCGACGCCGAAGGCCAGCAGTTGGAAGGCACGGTGGTGGCCGACGTGGACGCCAAACGTTTGTTCGACTATTATCCTGCGCTGGGCCAGAAGTTTAACGATTCCCTCAAAGGGCGGGACAGGATCGCCAGCGGGCAGACCGTGGACCGTATGATCGCCGCCCGCTTCGAGATGCCCGCGCAACGGGCCCTGAACCGCAAGGGCCTCCGGATGATCGTGGAGGATGTGGATGGCGCCGTCGCCGAATTGGCCGAGGCCGCCCCAAGCCAGTGACCCAGCGGGTATGATCAATTTCTTGGGCTCATGAACATTTCGGTAAAGGCGGAGTACGCACTCCAGGCGATTTTCGATCTTTCCCTCCGGAACCCCGGAGAGCCGGTCAGGATCGCCGACATCGCGCGCCGGCAAAAAATCCCGCAGAAGTTCCTGGAGTTGATCCTGGCGTCGCTCAAGCAGGGCGGATTTGTCGAGTCCCGCCGCGGCGCCGAGGGCGGATATCTGCTGGCCAGGCAGGCCGATTCGATTACCATTGGCGAAGTAATGCGTTTTGTCGATGGCGTAAAGGGAAAGGGCGCGCACAAGGGCGAAACCGCATTCACCGACGTGTGGAAACGTGTGGACGCGGCCGTCTCCTCGGTAGTGGATAAAACGACTTTCGGGGATCTCAAGCGCGCCTGGCAGGAAAAGCAGGCCCGCTACGTACCCAACTGGGATATCTAGAATCAGGAGTTTCATTGTGACTTTTGCCGACAATTCACTCAGCATTGGAAAGACGCCGCTGGTGCGGCTGAACCGTGTCACCGATGGCGCGCCGGCCACCGTGCTGGCAAAAATTGAAGGCCGCAATCCGGCCTACTCGGTGAAGTGCCGCATTGGCGCGTCAATGGTGTGGGACGCCGAAGAACGCGGCCTGCTGAAGCCCGGCAAGGCGATTGTGGAGCCAACCAGCGGCAATACCGGCATCGCCCTTGCCTTCGTGGCCGCCGCGCGCGGCTATGCGATCACCCTCACCATGCCCGAAATCATGTCCCTGGAACGCCGCAAGGTGTTGAAGGCCTTCGGCGCCACGCTGGTGCTGACGCCCGGGCCGGAGGGCATGCGCGGCGCCATCAGCCGCGCCGAGCAGATTCAACAGTCCAGCCCCGAGCATTATGTGCTTCTGCAGCAGTTCCGCAATCCCGCCAACCCGGATATTCATTTTAAGACCACGGGGCCTGAAATCTGGGATGATACCAATGGCGCGGTGGACGTGTTTGTCTCCGGCATCGGCACCGGCGGCACCATCACCGGCGTTTCCCGCTTTATCAAGAACGTGAAGGGGAAGAAGATCCTGTCGGTGGGCGTGGAGCCCGCCGCGAGCCCCGTGATTACGCAGACTTTGGCCGGCGAACCAGCCAAGGCCGGTCCGCACAAGATTCAGGGCATCGGCGCCGGTTTTATTCCCGACACACTGGATCTTTCCATGGTGGATCGTGTGGAGCAGGTGACCAACGAGGAAGCCATCGAGATGGGTAGGCGGTTGGCCCGCGAGGAAGGCATTCTGGCGGGGATTTCCTGCGGTGCGGCGGCCGCGGCGGCGGTGCGGCTGGCCAAGCAACCGGAGTTTCATGGCAAGACGCTGGTGGTGGTGCTGCCTGATTCCGGAGAGCGCTATTTGACTTCGGCATTGTACGAAGGGTTGCTCGATTAGGCGGAACCTCTCATGCCGGCCCGAGCACAGTAATCCTGGCGAACCTCGGGCTTCGCTCGGCCCACCGGGCTACTTCCGCTACCTGTGAAACTCTGAAACCGCGCCTGCCCGGGGCGAATACTCTGACGTCGGCGATGTGGCCGAGTGGTGAAACGTTCGACCTCCGCTATCCTTGCGAGTGTCCCGGCTGCGTATTCGGTCTGCCATTCCATCGGCGTTACTCTTTTCAAGTATGGTCTGACCCAGCGCCTAACCCCCCTCCCGCACCATCGCCGCAAACCGGTTCCTCGCCTCCCCGAACCGCCCCATCGCCGCCGCCCTATCCGCCTCCGACCCGAACTTGTAAATCTTCCGCACAAACCGCATCGAAGCCTCGATCTCATCCACAAACGCCCCCGCCGCCTCCGCCATCCGGTGCCCAGTCTCCCGCACCCGCACATATACCGGACTCGTATGCGCAAATACACCGAAGTTCGAATGCGATCGCGCCGAACTCACCACCCGCGCCGCCAACCATCCGCCGCGCTCCACCGCAATCTCCGCTTCCAGTTTCGCCTCCCGCCCCCGCGCATGCTGTTCCGCCACCACCTCGCCGTTCATCACCACCTCTACCCTCTCGAAAGCCAATCGCGAAATCACCTTCGCCGTCACCCGCAGCGGTCCCTCCGCCTGCACCGTTGCCCCCGGACCCTGCCCATTGACGTCCAACTCCACCAGCGGCCCGTTCGACACGAACGTCCGCCCCGCCCGGATCGCCGCCAGCCAATTGGCGTAATTGAATTCGCCCTCCACCCGCGCAAACACCCGGTTATGGTCATAGATCCACCAGTCTGTACCCGACGACGCCGGCATACGGATCCCGCAATTCAATAATTGGTAATACCGCGAGTAATTCGCATCCAACCCATCGGCCAGATTATACGCATCCAAGTAACCCAGAGCCGCGGTTACAGGGCACTCCATCCCACTCCCGTTATGGCACCAGATCGTCGTACCCCCGGCGCGTTTGGCCTGCTCGGCCAGCATGGAAAGTGTGGGGAAATCCGGAGCCTTGCCGTCCTTCGACAGCAACCCCGTCGAAACCGGCTCAATCGGCCGTGGGATGCCCACAAACAGGCAATGCCCATAGCCGAACTCGCCGAACGTCTTGTTGTTCCGCGCCTCCTCGCCCATGTCCATCAGGGTCCCGTTCCGCGAGAACTGCGGCAACGGGCCCACCGGATAGCGATTGGTAATATAGGGCGCATCGTTGCGGATCAGGTAACTGATAATGCTCACGTCCAACCCCTCCGCCGGTGGCACCATCCGCAGCCGGTCATCCGGGTCTTCATCCATCTCCAGATGATAGTGCGTGTGCGTGTTCCCGCTATACCAACCCGCCGGCCTCAGATCCTTCAACACCGGAATGTCGAAATCATGCACATGCGTCACCCCTGAGCCCACCTCGGAATACGCCACCGCCTCGTCATGGCAGATCCCGCGCACCACTTCGATCCGGAACCGTCCCGGCGGCACCGCGATCTCATAGTTCCCGCGCGCATAGAAATAGTGCCGCACGTTCGGCCCCGCCTTCTGCGGCATCGTCTTGATCGCGCTCGCCGGCATGTACGCGCGCCCGTCCGCGGTGTCCACCACGCGGATCTTCGCCGAAGTCGGCTGCCCCGTAGCAGCATCGCGGATTGCTCCGCGGATGACCCCCGGACGCGAGGTGTCCGGCTTCTGCGCGTACACCGGCACCAGCAGCGACCCCGTACTCAACACGGAAATGCGATTTAGAATCTCGCGGCGGGAAAGATGGATGTGGCCCATGCGCAATATAATACAGGTGCTGTGAGGCTTTTACTGCTACTCGCTCCCTTGGCGGCCTTCGCCCTCCCGCCGGATTACGACCGCGACGTACGCCCGCTGCTCGCCAAACGCTGCTACGCCTGCCATGGCGAAAAGCTCCAAGCCTCAAAACTCCGCCTCGATCGCCGCGCCAGCGTCATGAAGGGTGGGGAAAGCGGCGTGCCCGCCATCGAACCCGGCCACAGCGCCCGCAGCCTCCTCATCCGCTACGTGACTGGCGCCGACCCCAAACTCGTCATGCCGCCCGCCGGCCCGCGTCTCACCGCCGATGAAATCGCTCTGCTGAAAGAATGGATCGACGCGGGCGCCGTCTGGCCCGGCGAAGCGGAAGCCGCCGGGGAAGCCGCAAAGCCCAAACACTGGGCCTTCACGCCCCCCGTGAAGCCCGCCCCGCCCAAGGTGCGCGACGCGAAGTGGGTCCGCAACCCCATCGATGCCTTCGTCCTCGCCAAACTCGAAGCCAAGGGCTGGCAGCCCAACCCCGCCGCCGCGCCCGCCGAGTTGCTGCGCCGTTTCCATCTCAATCTCACCGGCCTCCCCCCCACCATCGCCGAACAGGACAACTTCAACGGTGACTTCGATGCCCTCACCGCCCGCCTCCTCTCCAAGCCCGAGTACGGTGAACGCTGGGCCCGCCACTGGCTCGACGTGGTCCGCTACGCCGACACCAACGCCTACGAACGCGACGCTATCAAGCCCAACGGCTGGAAGTTCCGGGATTACGTCATTCGGAGCTTAAACTCCGACAAGCCCTTCGATCGATTCCTCACTGAGCAACTCGCCGGCGACGAACTGCCCGATTCGAACGCCCAGACGATGATCGCCACCGGCTACAACCGCCTCGGCCCATGGGACGACGAACCCGCCGACCCCGCCGAAGACCGCTTCGATCAACTTGACGATCTCGTCAGCACCACATCCCAGGCGTTCCTCGGACTCACCCTCGGCTGCGCCCGCTGCCACAACCACAAGTTCGAACCACTCACCACCCGCGACTACTACGGCATGGTCGCCATCTTCAACGGTCTCCAGCGCCCCCGCAACGGGCGCACCGAACTCGATCGCCCCATCGGCCTGCCCCACGAAGTGGACCGCATCCGCGAGCGCGACAGGAAGATCGCCGCCCTCCGCACCGCCGCCCGCGAAGAATGGCTCCGTTCCGGTAACAGCAAGGCTGGCGGCGACAGGAAACTGCTCGACCAGGAATTGAAAGCCCTGCCGGTGGAAGCCGAAGTCGCCCGCCTCAAGCAGGAAACGCCCGACCTGCCCGGCGGCTACTTCATGGAAGAGACCAACGCCGCCCCGCCCGCCACCCACATCCTCATTCGCGGCAAGGCCACCTCGCCGGGTCCCGAAGTCCCGCCGCTGGTGCCCGCCGTGCTCGTCCAATCCCAGCCCGAATTCACGCCCGGCGAGCGCACCAGCCACCGCCGGCTCAACTTCGCCCGCTGGCTGGCCTCCCGGCAAAATCCGCTCACGGCCCGCGTCATCGTCAACCGCGTCTGGCAATGGCACTTCGGCGAAGGCCTCGTCCGCACCGCCAGCGATTTCGGCGTCATGGGCGACAAGCCCACCCATCCCGAGTTGCTCGACTGGCTTGCCGTCTGGTTCATGGACAACGGCTGGTCACTCAAGAAATTGCACGCGCTGATCCTCGCCAGCAACACCTACCGCATGTCGAAAGTGTCCAACGAGGCCTACGCCGCCGAAGACCCCGAGAATCGCCTGCTCTGGCGCATGCCCTACCGCCGCCTGGAAGCCGAAGCCATCCTCGATTCCACGCTCGCCGTCAGTGGCCGCCTCAATCGCGACATGTACGGCGAGTTCGTCTACCCGCACATGCAGAAAGAGGCGCTCGAAGGCTCCAGCGACCCCGACAAAATCTGGAAGCCGTTCGACGAACGGCAGGCGTCCCGGCGCGCCATCTATTACATCGTGAAGCGCTCGCTAATGGTGCCGCTGATGGAATCGCTCGATCTCTGCGACACCGCCCGCACCGCCGCCAAACGCCTCACCACTTCCGTCGCCCCGCAAGCCCTGCAGCTATTCAACGGCGACTTCGTCAATCGCCAGGCCCGCCACTTCGCCCGCCGCGTGCGCGAAGAGGCTGGCCCTGATCCAACCGCGCAAGTGGACCGCGCTTACCGCCTTGCACTCGCCCGCCGCCCCACGGCCGCCGAACGCGCCACCATGACCGTCTTCCTCGGCAACAGCACCCTTGAGGAACTCTGCCGCGTCATCCTCAATCTCAACGAATTTGCCTACACCAACTGAGGCAGTGATGAAACGAACCCGACGAGACTTTATCTGGCAGACCGGCGGCGGCTTCGCCAACCTCGCGCTGATGCACCTGCTCAGCCGCGATGCCAATGCCGCCAGCATCCTGGCGCCCAGAAAGCCGCACTTCACCGCCAAAGCCAAACGCGCCCTCTTCCTCTTCATGAATGGCGCGCCCAGCCAGATCGACACCTTCGATTACAAGCCCGAACTGACAAAGCAGAACGGCAAGCCCTACCAGGGTAAGCTCACCGTCGGTTCCAATGGCCGCCCCGTCGGCTACCTGATGCAGTCGCCTTTCGAGTTCAAACCGCGCGGCCAAAGCGGACTCATGATCAGTGACCTGTTCCCGCACACCGCCAGGTTCGCCGACGACCTCTGCGTCATCCGCTCCATGCACACCGACACCGCGGCCCATGCTTCTGGCTGTCTGCAGATGAACACCGGCAGCATCTTCATCGGCAAACCCGCCATCGGCGCATGGGTCACCTATGGGCTCGGCACCGACAACCAGAGCCTCCCCGCATTCGTGGTGATGACCGATCCGCGCGGCGGACCCATCGGCAGCGCGTCCAACTGGACCGCCGGTTTCATGCCCGCCGCCTTCCAGGGCACCCTGTTCCGCAGCGGAGGCGCGCCGTTGCTCGATCTGAAGAGCCCCGTAGACGACCGCACCCAACGCCGTTCGCTCGATCTTCTGAAGGAACTGAACCAGGAACACCTGCGCCAGCACCCCGCCGAATCGGAACTCGCCGCGCGCGCCGA
>JANRLE010000161.1:0-10653 GCA_033762895.1 Bryobacteraceae bacterium
CGCTTCAACCCCGTCACCCCCTGCCGCGTCGTCGACACGCGCGCCGGCCAGGGCACCAGCGGCGCCTTCGGCCCACCCACGCCCAATGGCGGCGTCATCCGGGAAGTACCCATCCCCGCCGGGCGCTGCCCCGGCATCCCCACCACCGCCGCCGCCTATTCGGTCAACGTCACGGTGGTTCCTCACGAACCGCTGGGCTTTCTCTCTCTCTGGCCCACCGGCGAATCGCAGCCCCTGGTCTCCACGCTCAACTCCTTCCATGGAGGTGTGGTCGCCAACGCCGCCATCGTCCCGGCCGGAACCAACGGCGCCATCAACTTCTTTGTCACCAACCGCAGCGATGTCATCATCGACATCAACGGGTACTTTGATTCGCAGAACGCCACTGCCCTTTCCTTCTACACCGTGAATCCCTGCCGGCTGGGCGACAGCCGTGTTGGCCAGGGATTTTCCGGCGCCTTCGGTCCGCCCACGCTCACCACCAACCAGACGCGCAGTTGGCCGCTGCCTGGCAATTGTGGCCTGCCGCAGGCCAGCGCCTACTCGCTGAACTTCACCGTGGTCCCGCAGGGTCCGCTGGGCTTCCTGTCAGTCTGGCCCACCGGCCAGGCTCAGCCCGTGGTTTCGACGCTCAACTCCTTCGACGCCACCGTGGTGGCCAACGCCGCCGTTGTGCCGGCGGGAACCAGCGGCGCAATCAATACCTTCGTTACCGACCCGACCGACCTGATTATCGACGTCAACGGCTACTTTGGTAACCGCGGCTCGGCAAACGAGTTGCAGTTCTACAAGGTCACGCCGTGCCGTCTGGCTGACACCCGGCTTACCGGCAATGGAGCGCCGATTCTGGCCGGCAACAGCGCGCGTGACTTTGCCGTGTCGGGCAAGTGCAACGTGCCCTCCGACGCCCGGGCCTACTCGCTGAATGTAACAGTTGTACCCTCCACCCCATTGGGATTCCTCACATTGTGGCCCACGGGCAGCACCCGTCCGCTGGTGTCCACGTTGAATTCGTTCCTGGGGAGAGTGGTTGCAAACGCCGCTCTGGTGCCCGCCGGAACGGGCGGATCGGTCAGCGTGTTTGTGACGAATGATACTCACGTAATTCTGGACATCAATGGTTACTTCAAATAACCCGCCCTTTCGGATATACTGGTTCCTCCACGGGGGAACCAGTGTCCGAAGCGGTAGAGATCAAGCAGGATGTGTTGTTGCAGGCGGTCATCCGGCGGCTGGCGGCGAAAGCCCGCCGCCTCGGTTCCAATGACGAGGAGGCCGCGGCACAGGAAGCGATCAGCCGGGCGCTTCAGAACCCGCATGCCGCCGAAGCCTTCCGGTTTTACTTCGGGTCGTCCGGGCCAACTCCAGAGCAAATGCCTGGCTGGTTGCCGGGCCGGCTGGAGGCGTGGTTGTCCGTCACAGTCCGCTTTGTGGTAAATGAGCAGCGCCGCGTGAAGCCTTGCGGAGCGCAGATTGACTTGCCATCGAATGATCCGGATACCTTGGAGTCGCTCATTCACGCCGAACAACGGCAATTGTTTGAAGGCTGTCTCGGGTGTCTCAAAGAGGGAGAACGGCGAGCCCTGCTTCTGTACCACGACGGTTGGAAGTACTCGCAAATCGCCCGCGAGATGAGGACTAGCGAAAACAGTGTCGCGTCATGGATCAAACGGGGACGGGAAAGGCTGCTACAATGTGTCCGCCGCGCGGCGCTTCGCTGCAAGGCCCATCGAGAGGAAGGTGATCCGGATGCCCGGCCCGGCAGGCGGGCGGGATGAAGAGTTGCTGGAGAAGCATCGCCGCGGAACTCTAACGCCGGGCGAGGCGCGGGAGCTTGCCCGCCGCAGCCTGGAGAACGAAGAACTGGCCGAAGCCCTGATGGTGGATGGCCTGATTGAGGAAGGTTTGTCCGATCCGGCCTTCCGTGCCAGGTGGCTTCCCGCCACGACCGGGACCGAACCGGGTTACTGGCGATGGCTTGTAGCGGCCGCGGCGCTATCGGCTGCGATTCTCGCTTTCTGGATTTACCGGCCCGCGCCGCCTCCGGGCATTGCTTCCAGCCAGCCCTCCAAGGCTGCGGCGCGCCCCATTCCTTCTTTGAATCCCGATAGCGGTCAGCCGGTTCTGTTGGCCGGGCGTTTTCGGGGCGCAGAGTCGGTTGCGTTTCGAGGGGAGGCGGCCGCCAGCCGGTTACCCTATGAGTCGCGCGCGGTCACCGCGGCTGGCGATGAGGAGATCACTTTCGCGCTCGGCTCTCTGGACGGCCTTGCGCATGGGGCGCGGGTGACCATCCTGCGCAAGGACCGCGAGGTGGCCTTGGTAGAGGTGACGGCCGTATTTCGCGAGCGGTGCCGGGGGCGCGTGGTTCGCGGCGGCCCGGTGGAAACCGGCGACGAAGTCCGGGTGGATCCCGCCACTCACTTTGCCGCTTTGTGGACACGGGTGGATGCCCTTGTCACGGCGGGCGATCCGGCCGCCGCTCGGCGCCTGGCACTCAGCGCGCAACGCTTCTCCGAAAGCAACGGCATCAGCCCGAAGCCCGAAATCTGGGAGGCGCTGGGGGTTCTTCACCTGCTCGCCGGCGACACGGCCGATGCTTTGCGGTCTCTCGAAAAGGCGATAGTGGCTGGCCCCCGCGCCAGCGCGTTGAACAACCTGGCGGTGCAGATGGAAATGAAGGGCGATGCCGCGGCCGCGCTGCGTCTCTATGAACAGGCGCTGGGCGCACAGCCCTCTCTGTCGGACCGCCAGACGATCGAACAGAATCTTATCCGGTTACGCAAATCCCCATGATCGTTTTCTTACCAGTTGCCCTGCTGCTCGCTCAATCCGGCTGGAACCAGTTCTATCTCCAGTCCGAGGATTCCTATCGCAAGGGGGACCTGCCGGAGGCGGCGCGCCTGGCGCAGCTTGCTTTGAACGCCGCCGGATCGGCCGGGGAAAAGGGCGCGAGCCTGGACCGGCTGGGCTTCCTTCAGTATCAACTTGGCAAGCGGGCTGTGGCGGAGACGCTGCTGAAACAGGCGCTGGAAATCCGCGCGGGATTGGGCAGGGAGACGGAAGGCTACGCGGATACGGCCCTGAATCTGGCCATGCTGTACCGCGACATGCGCAGGTTGGATGAGGCGCTGAAATTCGCCACGGAAGGTTCCGCAATCCGCGCGAAGCTGCTCGGCCGGTCGCACCCGGGCTACGCCGAAAGTCTCAATGTTCTCGGTTCAGTGGAGGCCAATCTGGAGAATTTCCCCAAGGCGCTCGCGACATACGAAGAAGGGTTGGCGATCCACGAGGCACAACTCGATCCACAAAACCCCAGCGAGGAGTACGGCACTTTGTGTACGAACTTCGCCAATATCGCGCTACGTGCGGGTAAGTACCAGAAGGCCAGTGAACTGTTCGGCAAGGGGCTTCGCGCATTGGAGAAGAAGCCGGGAAAAGGCCATCCGGCCTACTCCGCGACGCTGGCCGGCGCGGCGTTCCTCGAACAGGAATTGGGCAACTTCGAAAAAGCCGAACAAATGCATGTGGAGGCGCGGACCCTGCTGGTTCAGCAACTCGGTGAATTTCACCCCGTTGTCGGTATAGCGTCAAACAATCTTGGGGTGCTCTACCAGATGATGCGGAATCTTGGCGCCGCGGAGGCCGCTTACCGCCAATCGCTCGCCGTGAAACGAAAAGTGGCCGAGAAGAGTTCGCTTGCGCTGACCATCCGCAACCTCGGCCGGCTTGTCTTCGAGCGCGATCCGGCCGAGGCGGAAAAGATGTACCGGGAGGCGATCGGACTCTTCGAACAGGCCGCGAACCCGCTCTCCTATGAAGTGGGCAACACACTGCTGAGTCTGGCCGAAGCGCAGCGCACGCTCGGCAGTCTTCACGAGTCGGCGGCCACGCTGGGCCGGGCGAAAGAGATGATCTCGCGATCTCTGGCGCAGGATCATCCGCTCCAGGTTCACGTTCTTCACGAGTCGGCACTTCTTGCCGAGGCGCAAGGAGATCCGAAGCAGGCGGCGGAACTCTACCGGAAGGCCATTGACCTGGCTGTGAGCAGCAGGGGCAGCCGTCATCCGCAGGTGGCCCGATCGGCCGCCGCGCTGGCGAGGTTGTATACGCGGGAAGGGCAATTCGCCGACGCCTATCCACTTTTCAAGAGTGCGCTCGAGATTCAGGATGGCGTGCGGTCCCAGTTGCTGGCCGTGGGTTCGGAGGCGGCCAAGTCCGCCATGCTCGCGAATCTGGATGACCTGGCGCCGGCCGTCATCGAATTCCAGAACAGGGCCGCGGCGGCGGTGCCGGAGGCGCGACGGCTTGCCTTTGAGGCGGTTACCAGCCGCAAGGCCAGGGCGCTTGACTTTATCCGCGAATGGCGAGGCAAGCTGCGGCAGGAGGCAGGCGAGCCGGTCCGGGCCCTGCTGGATCAGTGGCAGGCGATTGTGGAGTGCGAGGCCACGCTCTCGGTCGCCGCCGGTTATCGGGATTGGAGACGGCCGCCGGCGGGTGGCTGCACGCTGGAAGGTACGGCGCTGGCCGGCCGCTATGACCGGCTGTCTCACGAGTTGCGGGGCGCATGGTCAGAGAAACTCGGCCGGCAGGCGAAGGAGGCGATAGAGGACCTCCACACGCGCGCCGCCCAACTGGAAGAACGCCTCAGCCGCGAGTTGCCTTCCTTCGGCCAGGGCGCCGTCCGGGTTTCAACCGATGCGATCCGGGCCGGACTTCAGCCGGACGAACTGCTGCTGGAAGTCGTACATTACGAGGGCCGCTATGGCGCCTTTCTGCTGGATGCCGATGGCGGGTTGGACTGGATGGAGTTGGGCGCGGCGCGGCGCATCGACACCGCCACGGCCGACATTCTGGAGGCGGCCAACGATTGGAGCGACGCGCTGTCAGCCGGTGAGCGCGCGGCCGCCCGCGCCGCCGAACAGACCGCCACCCGTGCCATCGACAGGCTTTCGCGGGAGTCCTTCGCACCGCTTTGGAAGGCACTGGCCACGCGCCGCGCGCGGCGGTTGAGCATCGCCTCCGACGGAATGCTGCTGCTGCTGCCGTTTGAAGCGCTGACTGACGGCGGCGGTCCGCTGCTCCGCGGTTATGCGGTGAGTTACGTGCTTTCCGGACGCGATCTCGCCCATCGTGGGGCGCCGCTGCCGGCCCCCCGGCCTGCTCTGATCGCAGTGAGCCCCGGACCATCGGCCCCCCGTCCGACGCCGGGCGCAGTGTTCCGTACCGGCAAGCTGGAACGGCTCGCCGGCGCGCGGCGTGAGGCGCGGCAGTTATCCGCCATCATGCCCAATGCCGTCGTGCTGGGCGAAGGCGAGGCAACGGAGCAGGCGTTAAAGCAGGTAGCAAGCCCGGCGCTGCTCCATGTAATCGGTCATGGACTGGTTCGCGGCAAGGAGTGCACGGAGTGTCCGGCCGAGGGCTCTGATCCGTCTTCGCGCATCATGAATCTTTCGGCCATCGTTATGGAAGAAGCCTATGGCCGCGGGAAGGCCTCCGGTCAGGACGGCCTTCTCACAGCGAGTGAATTGCGCAGTCTCAACCTTTCCTCCACCGCCATGCTGGTGCTGTCTCAATGCCGCATGGCCGATGGTGTGCCCACTTCGGGCGACGGGGTGTACGGCATGCGCCGTGCCGCCTCGCTGGCCGGCGCACGGACATTCGTCGCACCCTTGTGGAAAGTGGCCGATTCCACTCAGCAGACGATGATGGGGCGCTTTTATAAGGAGTTGCGGGTAGGCGAAGACCGCGCCGAGGCCCTGCGCCGCGCCAAGCTGCAGGTGCGGGCGGGAGCGGGCCATTTCTTTCATTGGGCGGCTGTGATTCTTTCCGGCAGCGGCGGTCCGCTCCCGGCCGGACTGTTCGCTTTGACGGAGCGCTCCGCGGAGCGATAAACTACCGGTCGAGCCATGAAAATCGCGCTGTTTGTGGCCGCCGGGATTCTGGCGGCTGTGTTTCCGTCGGGTTCGTTTCCCCCAACCGCCGGCGCGGCGTTGCCGGCCGGCGTCAGGAGTTTCCTGGACCGCAACTGTGCCGCCTGCCATCGCACGGCGAAGGCGCCGGCAGGCATTGATCTCACTGCCCTTGCCTTCAACCTCGGCGATACCCACAACTTCGGATTGTGGGTCCGCGTGCATGACGCGGTTCGCTCAGGCGCCATGCCACCGGCGGGCAAGGAAGTGGCTAACGCGGAGCGGGAGGCGTTTCTGAAGGCGATTGCGCAGCCCATGCTCGCAAGTGAGCGGCATCGGGCAGTCACTGAGGGCCGTTCGGTTCTGAGGCGGCTCAATCGCTACGAGTACGAAAACACACTGCGCGAGGTGCTTTCGGCGCCTTGGCTGCAACTGCGGGATTCGCTTCCCGAAGATGGCGTGTTGCACCGGTTCAATAAGTCAGGCCAGGCGCTGGATGTATCGCACGTGCAGATGGCCCGTTACATGGAAACGGCGGATCAGGCAATCCGGCAGGTGCTGGCGGCTTCCCGCCAGCCGGAGGCGCGGAAGCGCTACTACGCTCGCGATCAGCGGAGAATGCTGAACCGCATGCGGTACAGTTCCTTCAACCGCCATCCGGAGCGCGCGACCATTCCGATTCTTGGCTTCGAGGCACAGCCGGACGTGCTGGCCGAAAAGGCGCCCCTGACTGTGGGAGACAGCGACCCGAACACCCGTGAACTGGAAGGCTTCGCTACGCCGGCCAGCACTTACATCGGCAACGAATATCACTTCGATCAGTTCGCGGCGCCCGCCGGAGGCAGCTACCGCCTTCGTTTTAATGCCTTCTCCCTGTGGATTCACACGCTGTTCGGTCCGGAGGGCCGCAAAGACCGCACGCCCTGGTGGCGGCCCAATCGCGAAAAGACGTCCCGTGGCCGGACCACCGAGCCGGTGACCATCTACGCGCTCAGCAGGGGTGGAGAGAAGCGCCTGCTCGGATCCTTCGATGTTACTCCGGAACCCGCGGTTCATGAGTTGGAGGTGCATCTGCTGCCCGGGGAACAGATTCTTCCCGACGCCGCGCGGCTGTTCCGTTCGCGGCCGGGCTTTGTCGGCAGTCCGGACTCCAGCGAAGAGGGAACGCCGGGCGTGGCTTACCGCTGGATGGAAGTGATAGGCCCTCTGCCGGGCGGGCCGGCCCTTGAAGTGAACGCAACCGCGGCGACGGCCGAAGGGTTGTTGCGCAAGTTCATGGCGCGGGCCTACCGCCGCCCGGCAGGCGAGCAGGAGGTCCGGAAGTATCTCAACATCATCCTTGCCCGCTTGGAAAAAGGGGATCCGGCGGAGGCGATGATCGCCGGTTACACCGCGGTGTTGTGCTCGCCTGGCTTTCTCTACCTTGAGGAGGATCCAGGGCCGTTGAGCGGCTACGCGCTGGCAAGCCGCCTCTCTTACTTTCTGTGGAATGGTCCGCCCGACCAGGAACTGCGGGCGCTTGCGGCCAAAGGGACGCTGCGGCGCCCGGAAGTGCTGCGGGCACAGGCAGACCGGTTGCTGGACGACCCGCGGTCCGCCAGTTTCGTAAACGCTTTCCTCGACTATTGGCTGGATCTGCGCAGGGTCGGCGACACGACTCCGGATCAGACGCTGTATCCGGACTACTACCTGGACGACCTGCTGACCGAATCCGCGCTCAAGGAAACGCAGCTATTCTTCGGCCATCTGGTGAGCAACAATCTCCCGGCGTCGAACGTAGTGCAGTCCGGGTTCACCATGCTGAATTCGCACCTGGCGCGCCATTACGGCCTTCCGCCGGTGGAGGGCGTAGCGATGCGCAAAGTGGCGCTTCCGACGGAAAGTGTCCGCGGTGGGCTGATGACACAGGCCAGCGTTCTGAAGATCACCGCCAACGGCACCACGACGTCTCCGGTGCTGAGGGGCGTCTGGATCATGGAAAGGATCCTCGGCAATCCGCCGCCGCCTCCTCCTCCGGGTGTTCCCGCCGTCGAACCCGACACGCGGGGGGCGACGACGATTCGCCAACAGTTGGACAAGCACCGGTCGATTGCTTCCTGCGCGGTTTGTCACAACAAGATCGACCCGCCGGGCTTCGCGCTGGAGAACTTCGATGTGCTTGGCGCCTACCGCGAGCGTTACCGGTCCACCGAAGAGGGCGAACCGGCAAAAGGGCTGGGAAAGAATGGCCATGCGTTCGCCTTCCGCCATGGACAGGTGGTGGACGCCAGCGGCCAATTGGCGAATGGAGAGAAATTCGCCGATGTAAGAGAGTTGAAACGGCTGCTGCTCAACGACGAGCGTTCGATCGCCCGGAACCTGGTGACGCAGTTCGTTACTTACGCTACTGGCGCGGCGCCGGGCTTTGCAGACCGGGTGGAAGTGGAGCGCATTTTGGATGAGGCGCGCCGGGAGCGCTACGGCGTGCGGTCTCTCATCCGTGAAATCATTCAGAGCGGGATGTTCACCAATAAGTAAGTGGGGTGCCATGCGGAATTCAGAAGCCGGAGTTTTTATCAGTACCGGGCGCGCGATACCGCGCCGCCAGTTTCTTCGCGGCGCGGGAGTGGCGATGGGCCTCCCGCTGCTCGACGCCATGCGGCCCGCCTTCGCCGCCAGCGGGGAATCGCCCCGCCGCATGCTGGCGGTCTGCAACAACCTGGGTCTGCTGCCGTCCGGCTTCTTTCCCAGGCAGGCTGGAAAGGACTATGAGCTTTCTCCGTACCTCAGCGTGCTGAAGGAATTCCGGCAGGATTTTACGGTGTTCAGCGGCGTCTCCCATCCCGATGTCGACGGCAGCCACTCGTCGGAGGTGTGCTTTCTCACCGCAGCTCCCCATCCCGGCAACGGCGGATTCCGCAACTCTATCTCGCTCGATCAGTTCATGGCCGACCAGATCGGAGTGCATACACGCTTCCCTTCCCTTACTCTTGGCGTCAACGTCAATCGCGGACAGCGCAGCCTTTCCTGGACCGGCTCCGGCGTTATGATTCCGTGTGAGGATAGCGCCGCCGCCGTCTACCGCCGCCTGTTTCTGCAGGGCAGCGAAGAGGATGTGGAGCGCCAGATCGCGCGGCTGAAGCTGGGTGAGAGCATCATGGATTCAGTGGCGGGCCACGCCAGCGGGTTGAAAAAGGATCTTGGTCCACGCGACCGCGACCGCCTGGATCAGTACATGACCGGTGTCCGGGAACTGGAACGCCGCATGGTGCTGTCCCAAGCCTGGGAACGCAAGCCCAAACCGAAAACAACCGCGCCCGAACCCGTGGACCCCGCCGAGAGCCGGGCCTATATGCAAAAGACGCGGCTGATGTACGACGTTGCCCGCCTGGCGTTTGAAACTGACTCCACGCGCCTGATCACGCTGTTCCTGGACAGTTCCAACTCGCCTGCCATCGATATCCAGGGTGTCAACATCACGGACGGATATCACAATCTGTCGCATCACGGCAGGAATGAAAGCAAACTCGCCCAGCTTGAGGCGATCGACACCTGGCACATGAAACTGCTGGCCGAGACGCTGGGCAAGCTGAAGGGCGCCGGGGAATCGGGCGTATCCCTGTTGGACCGGACGATGGTGCTCTACGGAAGTAACTTCGGGGATGCGAATAAGCATACTACCGATAACATGCCTGTAATTCTCGCCGGCGGAGGCTTCCGGCATGGCCAGCATCTGGCGTTCGATACGGCGAAGAATTATCCGCTGCCGAACCTGTTCGTCAGCATGGCGCGGCGGATGGGGATCGAAGCGGACCGTTTCGCGTCATCTTCCGGAGCGATGCGGGGGCTGGATCTGCTTGGCTGATTGCGTTCACTCGGGTGAGCATTAGAGCGGATAGTGTCTGCTATACCGAACGTTAAAGGATATGACCCGAGACGTTCCCAAACTGCCACTTCCTGTCAGAAATGCACTCCGCAAGCTGGGCGGGGACATTCGAGACGCCCGGCGGCGCCGCCGCATCCCGTCCGCGGTAATGGCCGAACGGGCCATGTTGAGCCGCGGCACCTTGACTAAGGTCGAAGAGGGCGACTCAACGGTGTCCATGGGGGCCTTTGCTACTGTGCTTTATGTCCAGGGCATGACGGAACGATCGGTGGAAGTGGCCGATACGAGATCGGACGTTGTCGGTCTGCTTTTGGAATCCCACGCTTGTGGGGCGGATGTGGACCCGTGTGCGTAATAGGCGAGAACGCGACGTTCGAATACGCCCGGGAATGACTGTCCAACCCCACGGCCTTTTCGTTGGAGCCGGCGCTGTCGCTGGGTCCGGGGCCGCACCACCCGCCGTCGAGCCGGGCCGCGTTTGGCGCTTTCGGCGATTCGGCGCCGGACCGATGGGGAAGGGTGCTGATGCGCCGCGAGGAACGTCGCCGCGCCGAGCGGGAGCGGCGCCATCCCCGCTCGCTGGCCGAGATCGATTTTCTGCTGATGGTGGATGACGAGGCGCGGTTGGGAGCGCTGCGGTTTTCCGCCACCGACGGCGGGCCTTTTCTGGAGAGCCCGCAGCCGGACCGGCGCATTCCGCCATTTGTGGATTGCCGCGGCTGCTTGCGGCCAGCGAACGAATCGTCGCCGAACGGGATACCGAGGAGGATCTTCGCCTGTTACTCGCGCCGGGCTCCTCACTGGGCGGAGCGCGGCCGAAAGCCAGTGTCCGCGACAGGAACGGTGCGCTCGCTATCGCGAAGTTTTCTCAGAAATCCG
>JANRLE010000162.1:0-17447 GCA_033762895.1 Bryobacteraceae bacterium
TCGAAAGAACCCGAAGTGCTCAGTATGTTTGAGGACATGTTCCATGCCTATGGCGGCATCGATATCCTGGTGAACAACGCCGGCCTGCAGAAGGACGCCAGTTTCCACGACATGACGCTGGAGCAGTGGAACACCGTCATCAGCGTCAATCTCACCGGGCAGTTCCTGTGCTCGCGCGAGGCGGTGCGCGCGTTTAAACGGCAGGGGGCGCAGGCGCACTCCAGGGCGCTGGGCAAGACTATCTGTATCAGTTCCGTACACGAGGTGATCCCATGGGCGGGTCACGTCAACTACGCGGCGTCAAAGGGCGGCGTGATGCTGATGATGAAGAGCATCGCCCAGGAAGTGGCTCCGCTGCGCATCCGCGTGAACAGCATCTGCCCCGGCGCCATCCGCACTCCGATCAACCGCGAGGCCTGGGAAGCGCCGGAAGCGTTGGAATCGCTGATGCGGCTGGTTCCTTACAAGCGCATCGGCGAGCCCGATGATATCGGCAAAGCCGCTGTGTGGCTCGCTTCCGACGATTCCGACTATGTCACCGGCGCCAGCATTTTCGTCGATGGGGGCATGCTGCTGTATCCGGGCTTTGAAGCCGGCGGCTGAAACATATCCCCACAAAAATGTTTGGGGATTCACAGGGAATTCACGGCACGGCTATGCTTTCGCAACCGGCCGCAACCGATCCTTGAATTGATGAACCTGACTCGGAGGTCCTGGTTACTCGCCAGCGCGGCGGCGTTATCGAAAGCCCGCGCGGCAACCGGCGTGGCGGTACGTGGTTACCGCATCCACGCCACCATCACCCTGTTCTCGGTGCCGCTGCTTTCGCGGAAAGATGTCGGCGGGGGTTCCATCATGGTGGAACAGGAGACCGCCGGCGCCACCAGCCGCACCGCGCTTCAACTGGTGGCCGGATCGTATCCCGAACGGGCCCACAAGCTGAACCGTTTCGGGTTCATACAGGAACTGGTGGAGGAGACCGCCGGTAATCCGCCCGCGCTGTCGTTCTTCGGATTCATGACGACGTCCACGGAGAAGAGCCTGGATGACGCAAAGAAGGCTCTGGCGAGGGAAACCGGCGGAGGTGTGGCGATCACGGCAGTCGAAGGAAAATCCAGGGATGGCGAACTGGAATGCCGGCTGGCGCGATCCCGGGTGCCCGAAGCGTGTGGATGGAAGGAATGCCGCAAATTGCTGCCGGCGGTGCGGGCGTTCTTTGGATCAGGATCCGTGGAGAAGTCGAAGGTTGCGGCCGCGCGGGAAACCCGGACGTTTCTCTACACCGTGAGAGAGGCGATGATGCACGCCCACGGCGAGTTCGCCGCGCCGTTTGTCTATCAGGGGAAACTCTACGAACTGCGATGCCGGAAGAAGGCGGAAGACGGCAGACCCATCAAACTATCCGGCACCATCGAGCAGACCGCATCGCGGGAGAACGCCACCTTTCGAATCTGGTTCCGGCCGCAGGAAGGTGGGGCCCCGCCGGTGCGCATCGAATTTCAGGCGCGTTCGTTTCTGCGCCTGGTCTTCGAGCACGACCCGGCAGTGCTTAGCGGAATTCTGCCGCGGTCGTTGCCGGCCTGATTCTCAAAGCGGTTCGGATGACGGCGGCGGGTGTGCCGGCGCAAGCCCGGCGCCTGTCAGGAGACCCTGCGCGATCACCAGAATGACAGCCGCGCGATCAAAGTCCGTGTGTGTCCGGCCGTCGCCTTGGCGAAACAGCACGCAGATCACCGGTCCCAGCGCCAACGCCAGTGCCAGCATGAGTTTCCCGCGCGGCTGCCAGCGCACGATGGTCGTGCTCCTGGGGCGGCGAATAGCCCAATACACGCTCGCGGCCAACAGCGCGCCGGTAAGTGCAGGCCCGATCCAGAAAAGCGGTATGTTCATACCGAGCGCGTCACCCCGAAGCCGCATATCCGATCCATGGCGGTAGGCCGACCAAACCATCGACAAGAACACGAACGCATTCCAGGCGACCAACATTTCCGGAAAGGGCCGGCCCGGAGCACGATGGCCGAAGGCTACCGTGGCCCATGCCCAGATCACAGCCGCAAGCACTCCGGCATAGCCCGCGCTCATGCCCGTTCCGGCGACGCCGAAGATGCCCCATTCATAACGCGGCTGAAGAGCGGCCCTGTAGGCGGGAAGCGACGCGAGTATCGCCCCCACCAGCACCCACCCGGTCAGATGGCTTCGAATCCGGTCCATGGCGCTATTCCTTTCGATGCCTGGATTGACGGGCATCGATCTCGGTGACGAACTCATCGATCCAGAGAAGGTTGGACTGCGCGGCGAGCAGTCCTTTGCGCCACGCGAAGTAAGCATGAAGAGACATGTCCGGCAGGTCCCGGACGGAGCCTCCGGCTTTTTGCACGGCCGCAGGCCCCAGAGGCTCCAGCATCTGCACCTCACGAGCGAAGCGTTCCCGCAAGCCGGCGATAGCGGCGCGCGTCCGGGCCAGATCGCCCCACTCACCCGCGAAGAACACGCGCGCCAGGTAGCCAATTCGCAAGTCGCCAGGTTCGAGTGGTGAGTCGAGCCAGTCCAGAAGCGCCCGGCGCCCCTTCGCCGTTCGGCGATAAACGCGCCGTTCGGGTCCGTGGCGCGGCGCCTGTGTTTTGACGGTGAGCAGACGGCCGGAATGGAGCCGGTGCAGGGTGGGGTAGATCTGGCTGAGTTCGGCGGACCAGAAATGCCGCAGGGTCTGGTCGAACCGCTGCTTCAGTTCGTAGCCCGTGGCCGGCTCGGAGAGGAGGCCCAGCAGAATGTGCGGTAGACTCATGCTAGCTATATAACATATTATATAGCTAGCCGCAAGAATGCAGGCGTATCGGACCGGCACGAAAACAGGAGCAGAGGTTGACCATATGAGTCGAAAGGCCATCACGAACTTATGTAGCGCCGGCAAGCGGGGCATGCACGATACAACCGGCGCCTGGTTGTACCGGGCAGGAGGCCTGTCCGCTCTCGCCTTGGGCCTGTCGTACTTCGCGATCATTGCGCTGTACGTTCCGATGGGAGCTCCGGCAACGGGCGCCGAGCCGAAGCTTGCCTATATCGCCGGGCACGCTGGGAGGTGGTGGGCTATCCTCGGCCTTTCGGTGCTGACGGATTTCCTCTTCGCACCTATTGCTCTTTCGCTCTACGCAGCTTTGAAGGTCTTCAATCGGAATGCGATGCTGTTGGCGACCGCATGCATAGCGCTGTTCATCTTTCTTGACCTGGCGCTGACTTGGCCGAACTATGGCGTGTTGATCAAGTACAGCGCGGTGTACTCCAGAGCCACGAACGAAGCGCAGCGGGCGGCAGTCGTAACGGCTGCGAACTATCCGTCAGCAGTGCTGGAGTCCGGACTGCTGTTCGTGTACAACACACTGGTCCTGGCCGTCGGTATTCTCATCACTGGCCTGGTGATGCTCAATGGGGTCTTCAGCAAGTCTACAGCCTATTTGGGCGTGCTCACGGGCATCCTCGGAATTGCTTCGGTGGTGGGCTCTTTCTTCGGAGATGCTCTCAGTGCGGGCATCATCATCACGTCGATGCTCACAACAGTGTGGGTCATCTTCGTAGGCTACACGTTGTGGGTGCTGGGCCAGCAATTTGCTCGGGACGCGCAAGGCTGAACGAAGCCCCGTTCCGCGCCGCACATCATGGCCACCGGGAGGCGAGTCTCCATCCTTGTTACGCCAGGATCCGCAAACTAAAGGGGTCGCCTAACGCATCCTTCCGTATTTCTTCAGCACCTCGACCAGCCGCGCTTCGGGCAGTGAATGCGGCTCCCCCCGCGGCGTCGATGATTGCGCGCGACGGGCATCCGAGAGTGGCACTTGAGCCGATCCGTTGGCGGCCGTTGCTGTCCTGCGCCATCTGGTTTGATCATAGGCTTGATCAGTTCGGGTCGGGGAGACACGGCGCTCCCCTCGCGTCTGGTCAGATGGTATGATTTCGGTATGACCAGGTACAAGATAGCGATCAGTTTGCCTAAGGATCAACTGGTAAGAGTACGCCGCGAAGTCCGCGCCGGACGAGCCGATTCGGTCTCGGGTTACATTGCGCAGGTTCTGGCGCAACACGAGAAACGCGAGTCTCTCGGGGCACTGCTGCGGGATCTGATCGAACAGTATGGTGAACCGTCCGCGGAGGACACGAAATGGGCGGAACGCGCACTCGCTCAGCGGCGGGGATAGTGCTGGATACCGGTGCGCTGATCGCCCTGGACCGGGGGGACAAGCGCATGATCGCCTTGCTCCAGCGGGCGTTAGCGCAAGGCCGCACTTTTCGCGTGCCCGCAGGCGTCATGGGACAAGCCTGGCGCGATGGCCGCCGGCAGGTTACGTTAGCGCGGTTCTTGCGGAGCGTGGAAGTGGAAATCGTAGCTCTTGATGAGCAGTTGGCCCGCGCCTGTGGGGAACTGTGCGGCGCCACCAATTCGACAGACCTTATTGACGCTTCAGTGGTAATCCTTGCCAGAGAGAGGCAAGACCAGATCGTAACAAGTGATCCGAATGACCTGCGCCGCCTGTATCCGGCAGCCCAAATCCTTGCAGTCTAAGTCTCGGGGGGGGGGGGTGTCACTTCCTGGTCGAGGCGCGTTGCCACCCAATGGGCTGCGCCTAACGCATGCGGCCGTATTTCTTCAACACTTCCACCAGCCGCGCCCCCGGCAGCCCATGAATGCGGATGCCATCCACGCCGGTCATCACCGCGGGCGCGGCCAACATCGCGTTCACCACGGCTTCCTCGGTAGCGTCGATCGTCGCGCGGAACAGCGGATCGATCGCGGCGTTGGGAAACATCTCGATCTTCGCCGCCTCGCCTGCCTGCGACACCCCGGGATTGGCGGTGGAAAACGCGAGAAACAGATCTCCTGATCCGTTCCCGGCCCAACTCCCCAATTTGCCCAGCCCCATGCCCACCCGCCGGGCGATGCGCTTCAACTGATGCGGCAGCAATGGCGCATCGGTCGCCACTACCACCACAATCGATCCGCGGCCCAATTCCGCCGCCTGCTCGGCCGCGTCATCACGCGCGGCCTGCGCGGCGCCACATGGCCGCATGCGTCCGGCCATCCATTTCCGGCTTTGCGGCATCGTCGTGCAGGCCTTCAGATCCGTGATTTCGCGGCCCACCGGAGCCCCCATCACACGCAAGTCTCCGCCGTAGTTGCACTGCACCAGAATCCCCAGGGTGTACTGCCTGCCGGCGGCGGTCACCAGCCGGGACGCGGTTCCGATGCCGCCCTTAAACCCGTTGCACACCATCCCCGTGCCGCCGCCCACAGCGCCTTCCACCACTGGTCCGGCAACAGCGGCATCGAGCGCCTTCCAGGCGTGTTCGGACCTCACATGCTGTCCATTGGCATCGTTTAGAGAATCGAACGTCTCGGCCACCACGGGATAGGTGAAGACGAATTCACGCCCTTTGGCGATCTGCCAGTGAATGGCCGCATCGCGCACGACGCCCACACTGTGGGTGCCCGTCAGTAGAATCGGCCCCTCGAGAAAGCCCGACTCCTCAATCCAGTTAACGCCGGTCATGTCGCCGTTGCCGTTCTGGTTAAAGGTCGCGGCCATCACGAAGTCCCAGTTGCCCTTGGGCCTGGGCAGAATCGCGGTGACACCGGTGCGGACAGGCCCTTTTCCCGGATCGAGTTTGCCTTCACCGCGAATCAGGGTGGTATGGCCAACCGCCACGCCTGCTACATCGGTTATCGCGTTGTTGGGCCCGGGTGTGCCATCGAAGGGAATCCCCAGGGCCCGCCCCCTCGGGTTCTGTGCCATCGCCAGCGCGTTGAACAGGATAAGGCCGGCGATGATTTGGATCAACGCCGTCATGCTCAATCCCGCCGTCCGCCGCCGGCAAAGCGCAGCAGGATATTCAACACGGCGACAAAGATATTGAACACGCCGGCAAACATCGCAAGCGCGCCGGGAATCGGGCTGTCCGCGTCAGGGCTGTGCAAAACCGCGCTGGTGGAGGTGACCAGGGCGATCACGCCCATCGCCCCGACGCCCAGGCTGATGGCGAAACCCAGCCATCCGAGTTGCAGCCAGCCGTTGAGCAACATGGCGCCAATGAGGGCGAAGAACATTCCCGTCATCAGCGCGCGCGGCGCCGAGAACGTCCGCTTGGACACCATCACGTATCCGGTTACGCCGATGAACACAGCGGCGGTGATGGCAAGGGCCGCAATGATCAGCGTGCCCGAAACCATGCTGGCGATCCAAAGCAGCGGCGAAATGGCGAGGCCGGCCAGCAAGCCGTCGAACACCAGCGCGCTCACGCCCAGCACCGGGTTGTGGCGCGCCGCGATGGCGATCCGCGGCACTACATTCAACAGCACCAGCGCCACGATCCATCCGATCCAGTTGGTGAACAAACCGCGCAGCGTTTCCGAGGTGGCTCCGAAGTAACCGCCCGCCATGGCGCTGATCACACTTAGGCTGAACAACATGTAGGTCTGTTTCACCACGCTCGCCTGGCGATCGCTAAGCGCCGTCGTCGCGGTGAGCCGCTCAAATGCCGATAGTTGCGGATTCTGGTTCAACATAATTGGATGTGTCTTCCCTCGGCCCGATTATAACCCACAGCCTCTAGGGAACCGTGATGTTCACCTGCACCGATGCATCGGTGACCTTGCGCAACTGCTCCGCGCGCGCCACGCCCTCCCCTTTCACTGCCGCCATCGCCCAGGAATCCCAGAAACAATAGTTCCGAATCTCACGGGAGCCCAGCGCCTCCAGGGTCTGCAGGCCACGGCCCGTCCATGCCGAGGCAAACGGGACGCAGCTACGGTCAGGGTTTAGGCCCGCTTCATCGGCCACCGCGATCAACAGCAGCGTGTTGTTGGGCAGGCTGTCGATGTAGTTGACCATCGCCGTCATCGCCTCGCCCGTATTCCGCGTCAACCAGGTGTCAAAGTTGCGGCCGGGTTCCAGAACCCTGCCGGTAGCCGCCTCGATCGCCGCCACGTTGAAACCCCGTCCGCCTCCGCCGCCTCCAGTCTTCTCGAACAGGGTGACACCGTCCTGGGTGAATCGCGCAAGGCTCAGTTGTCCGGCCTGCATGGCGGCGGTGTTGCCGCGCGAGAGCAACTGATACGTGATGCCGCGGGGCGGCGGGACATAGCCGGGAACGAACACGCGCTTCAGCGTGTGGAAGGCCAGGCGCGGGGCGCGATCAACGGTCAGCAGACCGAAGTATTCTTCGTCGGCCCGTCCATCGGGAAACGGCGCCGTCCAGCCGCCGGCCTGCTGGGCCCCGGGCGGCGTGACTTTCCACCATTCGTCGGCGAAAACGAACACGGTGCCACCGATCGCCGTTTTAGCCGGATCGGCCGCCGAGAGGTTGCGCATCAGGTCATCGAAGAGGCTCAGGTTCCAATCGGCCTGCGCGGCTTCATTCACGGCGTTGGCCTGAGCGTCAAAGGCGTCGATCCCGAACTCGCCGAGGAACAGTGGCTTGCCGCTGATCGAAGCCCACTGCCCGAACAGGTTGGTGAACGTCCTTCCGCGATAGGCATTCACGCTCCACACATCGACGCTCGGGCAAGTCGTGTTGACGAACCCGCTGGTGACGGAAAGCGGCGTGCCATGGGCGGGATCATCTATATCTCCATAGCTGGTGGTGACCGGGTGATTGGGATCGAGGCTCTTGATCAGAGCGGCGGCCTGCTGCGTCAGTTCCGCCGCCTGTTGAACTGTAAGGTTGTTGTTGAAATACTTCCAGACGTTCCACTCGCTTCCAAGCGAGAACATCAGGATGGCCGGATGTTCCTTGTAATAGTTGACCACCTGCTGCACCCGCGTGACGTTATTAATCGCGTCGTCGGCGGTCATCACCACCATGATCCCGTTGCGGTAAAACTCATCGAGCATGAGCAGCCCGTCGGGGCCAAAGCCGGGATCAAGGAACAGCCGCACGGTGTTCACGCCCAGTTCTTTCAGCAGCGGAACGTCGGTGCGATAGTGCCTGGAAAACTCGGCCCTTCGGATCTCCGCGTTGTTTGGATCGTCCTTGTTGGTGTTCGTATCCCGGCTGGCTGGCGAATAACCCACGCCCAGGGCGCGAAATGGCGCGGCTGGCGCCAGTGTTCCGTCCGGATTGCGCCTTTGAACGATTAACTGCCGGCCGTTCACGCTGACCAGGCTCGGCCCCGGACGGGTGGTCTCAAGGGTGAGGTTGCTCGACAATGCCGCGTTGCCGGCCGCGTCAGCCGATCGGATGCGGAAGTGGTAGGTGCTTTTCCAAGTGAGCCCGGTCAGGGTGATGCTGTGGGCGGTGGTCAACGTCCGGTTGCTGGCCGTGGTGCCATAGGAGTTCGTCAGCCCGTAGTCCACCTCCGTTGTGGAAGGTTCGTTTGTGGTCCAACTCAGCACCGCGCCAGCCGGCCCGGCAGTGACCGTGGGAGTGCTGAGGACGGGTGGATCAACGTCGCCGTTGCCAGACGAGGGCACAAACAAAACATCCACCCAATAGTTCGCCGAGCGGAACGTCTCGGCCGGAAAGACACTCGAGGAAGCCCGCCTGTACAAGCCGTTCGCCGCGCCAGGCGCATCCGCCGGAGCCGTCAGCGGGCCATTGGTCCTTGAGACCGCAAAGTAATCCAGATCAGCCGAATAACGGCCGTTGGGCGCGTAGTAGCTGGCCACATAAGCCGTATTCGCTGTCACCGGCACCGGCTGGCTGAACAGAACCTGCTGCCATCCGCTTGCGGTTTCACCGGAAAACGTCGCCCTCCCCAGCAGAGCGCCGCCTTCGGTCCACAGGTTTCCGATGTGGGTCCCCGTATTGCCCGACGCCTTGTAGAACCGTATGCCCAGAATGGCGCCGGCGCTGCTGGCGCGAAACCGCACGCCGAGTTCAACGGGCAGGGGATCCGCGGCATCAATCTGAGGAGTGCCCGACAACAGACTGAAGCAGCCAGTGCATGGCGTCGGCGGCGGAGGCTGCTGCTGCTGCGGTTCGAACAGCACGTCCACCCAGTAGTTCGCCGCCTGATAAGTATCCGTGGGAAACGTGGGTGATCCGGCCCGCCGGTACAGCCCGTTGGGCGCGCCCGCAAGATCGGCAGGCGCCCGTAAGGGCCCGTCGCCGCGGTTGACGTTGAAGTACTGCAGCGAAGCCGAATAATTTCCGTTCGGAGCGTAGTAACTGGCAACGTAATGAGTGTTCGCGGAAATGGAAACGGGATTGGAGAACAGCACCTCCTGCCATCCACTGGCGCTCTCGCTAACGAAGGTGGCCCTGGCAAGCTGCGTTCCACTGTCCGTCCATAACGTTCCGATATGACTGCCGGTATTGGCAGTGCTCTTGTAGAATCGAATTCCCCGAATCACGCCCGCCTGATCGGAGCGGAATCGCACACCGACCTCGAGCGGCAAAGGATCGTTGGTAAGAACGATGGAAGGCGTCGAGTTCCCGAACAGATTCAGGCAGGCTGGGCATAGACTCGTCTGGCCATCCGCTTCAAAGATCACATCCACCCAGAAGTTGGCCGCCCGGTGGGTCAGTGAAGGGAATCCGCCGGGCGCCCCAAACCGGTACACCCCGTTGGGCCCTTCGGCGCCGGTGGCCGCGGGCGCGTACAGCGGACCCGACTGCCGGGGAACAAGAAAATAGTCCGCATCGAAGGCGTAGTTCCCGTTGGGCATGAACACGCTGGCGACATACAATGTCCCCGCGGTCACCGGCACCGGCTGGCTGAACAGCACCTGCTGCCACCCCGAAGCGGTTTCGTTGGTGAATACCGCCGTGGCGAGTTGGCCTCCGCCGGCCGACCACACGCGGCCATGATGCGTGCCTGTGTTCGTCGCGCCCTTGTAGAAGCGTACACCGCGGATCAACCCGCTCTGGCTGGCGCGAAAACGCACCCCCACCTCCACCGCGTTCGGATCCGGCGCAGACTCATACATCACTGGCCGGGCGGTAGCCGGCCACAGGCTCACGGCGGACTGCGCCCACAGAACATTGACAGCCGCGCCCGCGAACAAACACGCAAGGACCGGAATCCGGTTCATCTCATCCCTCCAAGTCCTGGGACATTCATCCCTAACCTTTACGTGGCGAAAATTCGGGCTTCTGTAGGAAAACGATTCGAAAAAAATTTCGCTGCTTAAAGCGGGATGTTGCCGTGCTTCTTGCGCGGCATCGTGTCCACCTTGTTCTCCAGCATACGCAGAGACTTGATCACGCGCCACCGGGTTTCCCTCGGTTCAATCACGTCGTCGACGAAGCCGTGCTCAGAGGCAATGAACGGATTGGCGAAGCGTTCCTTGTACTCGGCGATCTTTTCGGCCAGCACGGCCTGCGGATCGGCGGCGCCGCTCAGTTCACGCTTGTAGATGATGGCGGCGGCTCCCTCGGCGCCCATCACCGCGATCTCCGCCGAAGGATAGGCCAGATTCACATCGCACCGCAGGTGCTTCGATCCCATGACGCAATAGGCCCCGCCATAGGCTTTGCGCGTGATCACGGTGATCTTCGGCACCGTGGCTTCGGCATAAGCGTACAGCAGCTTCGCGCCATGGCGGATGATGCCGCCGAACTCCTGTTCGGTCCCGGGGAGAAAGCCCGGCACGTCTTCCAGTGTGAGAATCGGGATCTGAAACGCGTCGCAGAAGCGCACAAACCGCGCGCCCTTGGTGGAGGAGTTGATATCCAGGCAGCCGGCAAGAAACATCGGCTGGTTCGCCACAATGCCCACCGCGCGTCCGTCCATGTGCGCAAAGCCGACCACGATGTTCTTCGCCCAATGCTCATTCACTTCGAAGAACTCGCCATCGTCCACAATGCGGTGAATGACGTCCTTCATGTCGTAGGGCACGTTGGACTCCTCCGGCACCAGCGTGTCGAGCGCCGCATCCATTCGATCCGGCGGATCGGAGGTGGCGCGGCGCGGCGGAAGGTCGCGATTGTTCTGCGGGACGTACTCCATCAGCTTGCGGATCATGCGCAGGCAATCGGCATCACCCTGAGCGATGAACTGCGCCACGCCGCTCACCGAGTTGTGCGTCATCGCCCCGCCCAGTTTCTCTTTCGTCACCTCCTCATGCGTCACCGTCTTGATCACGTCCGGACCGGTGACGAACCTATAGCTGGTATTGGCCACCATGAAGGTGAAGTCGGTGATGGCGGGCGAATAGACCGCACCGCCCGCGCAGGGCCCCAGGATCGCCGATATCTGCGGAACCACGCCTGAGGCCAGGGTGTTGCGGAGAAAAATATCCGCATATCCGCCAAGGGAAAGTACGCCCTCCTGGATGCGGGCGCCGCCGGAATCGTTGAGACCGATCACCGGGGCCCCGTTTTTCATCGCCAGGTCCATGACCTTGCAGATTTTCCTGGCGTTCGTCTCCGACAGCGACCCGCCGAAAACGGTGAAGTCCTGCGCGAAAACGTAGACCAGCCGGCCATGGATGAGGCCATATCCGGTGATAAAACCGTCGCCTTCGATCACCTGGTCTTCCATGCCAAAATCGCGGCAGCGGTGGCGGACCAGTTTGTCCAATTCCTCGAACGATCCTTCGTCCAATAAAAGGTCGACGCGTTCCCGGGCGGAGAGCTTTCCTTCGGCGTGCTGCCTTTGCCTTCTCTGTTCTCCTCCGCCAGCCTCGGCGGCCGCGTGCCGCCTTCTCAACTCATCCAGCCGGTTCGTGGGCATAAGAACTCAAGGTAGCAAAGGGTAGGATGGATATTGACGGATGATTCACCTAGTCGCCGGCACCGCCGGACATATCGACCACGGCAAAACCGCCCTGGTACGCGCGCTCACCGGCATTGACACCGACAGGCTGGAAGAAGAGAAGCGCCGCGGCATTTCCATCGATCTGGGCTTCGCGCACCTTCCGCTGGCTAAAGACATCGAATGCGGCTTCGTTGACGTCCCCGGCCATGAGCGATTCGTACGCAACATGCTGGCCGGCGTGGGCGGCATTGACGTGCTGCTGCTGGTGATCGCCGCCGACGAATCGATCAAGCCGCAGACCAGGGAGCATTTCGATATTTGCCGGCTGCTGGGCATCCAACGGGGCATCGTGGTGCTGACGAAAGCCGACCTGGTGGACGCCGATATCCTTGAGCTTGTGAAACTGGAGGCCGAGGAGTTCGTGGCAGGCTCGTTCCTGGAAGGCGCGCCGGTAATCCCTGTCAGCGCGGTCACCGGACAGGGGCTGGAGGATCTGAAGGGGGAACTGACGCGGATCGCCAAGAGCCTTCCCGCAAAGGATGTGACCCGGCACTTCCGCCTCCCCGTGGACCGTGCCTTCTCGATGAAGGGATTTGGCGCCGTGGTAACCGGCACGCTGATCTCGGGGGCGGTGAAGCTGGAGCAGGAAGTGGAAGTCCATCCGCTTGGGCGCAGGGCTCGCGTGCGCGGCATACAGGTCCACGGCAAAGCCGTCAATCGCGCCGCCGCCGGACAGCGTACGGCATTGAACCTTGGCGGGATCGATCACAGCGAGTTGCATCGCGGCATGATGCTGTCCTCGCCCGGCTTGTTCCATCCCACAAAACTGGCCGATTGTGTTCTGGACCTGCTGCCTTCGGCCAAGCCGCTAAAACATCGCGCTCCGGTGCATTTTCATTCGGGCACTGCCGAGGTGGAGGCTGAAGTGCGTCTGCCCGCCGGCACGGACAAGCTGCAGCCCGGATCGCGGGGATACGCGCGCCTGGTGCTGCGCGAGCCCGTACTGCTGCTTCCCGGCGACCGCTTCATCCTGCGCATGTTTTCACCCGTGGTCACCATCGCCGGCGGCCGGGTGCTGGACGCTTCCCCGCCCCGGCGTCTTCAAGCGCCGCGCCTTAAAACTCTGGAAAAGGGCTCCGCCGGCGACCGGCTTGCGTTGTGGATCCGGGAAGCCCCTTACGGACTCGATCTGCCATCCATGATCGCGCGCACCGGCCTGGTGGAGCTCGAACTGATGAAAGGCGTGCAGCAGGCCGGCGCTGTGTGGTTGGCTGGCCCGTGCTGGGCGTTGGACAAAGAGTGGGCCCAGCAGGCGGGGGAAAGGGTGAAGGCTGCCCTTGCCGCCTATCACAGGCAGAACGCGCTGCAACCGGGCATGGCGAAGGAGGATCTTCGCGCGAAAGTGCTGCCCGGGGCGCCCGCGTTTCTGTTGGACGCGCTGCTAAAGGCCGCGCCTGGCGTGGTGGCCGAGGGCGATACGATCCGCCTGGCTTCCCACAAACTGGCGTTAAAGGGCGACGAGGAGCAGGCGCTGGCCAGAATTGAGACGGCATTCCGAAGCGCGGGATTGGCCGTGCCGGCCGCCCCGGAGGTATTGAAGACATGCGGCGTGGACGCCGTGCGCGCCCGGTCACTTCTGCAGATCCTGTTCCGGGAGAAGCGGTTGATCAAGGTTGCCGACGACCTGCTGTTTCACCCCGACGCGCTGAACCACGTCCGCCAGTTGCTGGCCTTGAAGAAGGGTGAGAAATTTTCCGTGCCGGAGTTCAAAGACTGGACCGGAGTTTCCCGCAAGTACGCCATTCCGCTGTTGGAGTATTTCGACCGCGAACGGGTAACGCGCCGCGAAGGGGACGCGCGGCTGGTGCTTTAACTTCCAGCCGATTCCCGCAAGGACTCCTCCATGGCGCGCAGAGTGGCATCGTCGCCGGCCCAACTCCGCCTCAACCGGATGGCCTGTTGGAGATCTTCCGTCCCGCCCGAGTTGCCCGACGCAAGCCGGGCCACGCCGCGGCAGGCAAACACCAGATCGGCGGGGATCCCTTCGATGGGCCCGGCCTTTTCGAAAACGGGCAGCGCTTCACTCGCCATTCGTTCGGCTTCTTCCGGCCGTCCCTGCATCAGGTTGGCCTGCGCCATGAGGTAGGCGGCAGCCGCCCGCGGTTCCTTCCCCGCCCAGCGAATCCGCCCCGCGTACTGATACGCGCGAAGGGCGTGCAGCGCGGCCGATTCCCAGTTCTTTTCCTCAGCCGCTTCCTGGAACAACTCCATGTGCCGCCGGAACTCGGCCATTCCGCCTTCCCGCAAGGGGACGTAGAAGAATTCGAAGAGCACCAGTGCCGCCATCACGGCATAGAGCGGCGAGGCCAGACCTGCACCGAAGATCGGACCGAAGAGGCCCGTGATCAGCCCGATGACGGCCGCAAACCCCACCAGACACCACACAGCCCAGGCGACCAGGGCGAACGCCCCATCCGGATCCCGCTTCGCCGTCACCCAATACACACAGAAGACCGCGGGTACCGCATAGGGTGAGATCAGGTAGCTGCCGAGAGCCAGCGCCGCCCACGCGGAAATCCGCCGCAACCGGTCAATCGGCACGGCGCGCCTCAATATTGAAATGCCGGCCACCCACGCCGGGCGACTGCTTCAGCCTCTGGATGCGGAACCCCGACTCGTGCAACAATCCCTCCAACTCCGCGCGGTTGAAATGCCAGACATGATCGTCTACCACCACGCCTCGGCGCGACTGCTCTGGTGACGGCAGTTCCGAATAGGATCGGTAGTACTTCAGGTTCCGCCCCCAATCGGCGCTATTGGGCGTCGACAGAAACAGCCGCCCCCCGGGCGAGAGCGCTTCGTGCAGCTTAGTGAGCGTAGGTGCGGCCTGAAAGTTCAGGTGTTCGATGGTTTCGGTGAACAGGATGAGGTCGAACCGGCGAGACCACGGAATCGGATCCAGTTCAATGTTCGCCACCGCGAATTCGATGGGCATTGATTCGATCAGTCCGCGGCTGAGATAGGTGTCCTTAAAATCCAGCGCGTAGCCGGCGCACCGGGCCGCGCGCATGGCGTAGACCAACAGCGTACCGTACGCGCAACCCACGTCCAGCGCCGCCGCAATCGGGTGAGCGGCGGCGAACGCCGCAATCCAGCCTGGCAAGTGCGCCCAGTACAGATGTTCTTCGGCGCGATAACTCTGCTGGTAATAATAGTGGGTGGCGTGGGCCGATACCAGATCTTGCGCGGGCCGCACCTGTGCGAGACACCGCTGCGCCAGGCGCGAGTAGCGAACCCGGCGCAGCACTCCCTGAATGGGGCGTGGTTCAGCCAGCGTTGCGCCGCCTCCCGCGCACGGCTCCGGCAGCGATGAGGACGAATCCGGTGATGGCGAGCAGGCCCGCACCGGGTTCGGGCGCTTGCGGGGAGAGACCCGAGTCCAGGGACAGCGTTGCCTGCATCATGTTGTCCACCGACAGATCGGCGCGGGTTTGGGAGACGCCACCGGCCGGCCGTCGCACACTTTGGCCTGAAAGTGACCACGAGAACCTGGCACTGCCATCCGCGCCGGTGACGGTGAGCATGTCGTCGAAGGAACCGGAATAGGTGGCCAGTCCTTCGCCATTCCGCCCAGGCTGGCGGCCATCGACGGCTCGCCTTCAGCAACGTATAGCCAGGTCAGGTTCATCACGAAAATCGACACCGCTTTTCGCATGGTAGCAGCACTCCTCTGTGTTTCGGATTCACAAGGGAATGCACATACGCGCGGAA
Organism: Bryobacteraceae bacterium; assembly: GCA_033762895.1. Classification (GTDB taxonomy): domain Bacteria; phylum Acidobacteriota; class Terriglobia; order Bryobacterales; family Bryobacteraceae; genus CADEFT01. Next base: position 15,461 of record JANRLE010000162.1, read on the forward strand.
AGTGGGGTCAGCGGAAAGGCGCAGGGTCGAAGACGGACATGATCCGGGCGATCATTTCCTCGCGCGAGGCAAAGCGCGATTCCTCGTAGCAGCCAAGCGGGTTCTCAATCACGTTAACCAGGCAGCGGTTGCAGTAGGTGCAGGGAACCGCGGGGCGGTCCGCACCCTGCTCAAACATTTTCACCAGATCGTTGTTGGCGATCAGCGGCCGGGCGATGCTGACGGCATCGCAGGCTCCGGTCTCAATGGCGTCCCGAATCACCTGCGCCGTCTGAAAACCGCCCGTGCAGATTACCGGAATTCCGACCGCGTCTTTGATGGCCCGGCTGTCGGGCAGGTTGATTCCCTCGATCGTCTCGCCGCGGGCCCGATTCCAGGTGAAGCGAAACAGTTTAGCGCCGGCGGGGTTCAGCAGCGTGAGGAAATTGGCGATCTCGCGGGGGCCCGAGGAGATCATGGTATCGAATGTCCTGATGGCGTCCTCTACCGGGAAATCGCCGGGGGGATTCTTCGGGTGAGGAAAATAGCTGCCCGAGGATACGTGTATGGCGTCAACACCGGCCGCCTCCAGCCATTTGGCGACCTGAACGGAGTCATCGATGGTGTTGCCGGGCGGGTCGAATGGCAGAAGGGCGTTGTGGAAGTCGGTGGCGCTGATTTTCACCTGCAAGTGGAAGTCCCTGCCCACCTCGGCGCGGATCGCGGCCACCACCTCCAGCAGGAACCGGGCCCGGTTGGGGAGCGGCCCGCCGTAGTCGTCCTTGCGGTCGTTGATCGCTGAACTTAGAAACTGTGTGAAGAGATAGCCGTTGGCGGCGTGAAGTTCCACGCCGTCCAGACCGGCCTCCCGGGCCCGCCGGGCGCCAGCGGCGAATTGAGCCACCACTTCGGCAATGCCGGCCTCGGTCAACGCTTCGCATTGAAACCCGTGGAGAGGCTCGGATTCCCCGGTCGAGCTGAGGCCGGTTGCGAATTCGATGCCGCCCACGTCGCGCTGCCGGCCGCCGTGGCTGAGCTGCATCAGGAAACGGCAGTCGTGTTGGTGAACCTGGCGTCCCAGTTCGCGCCAGAACGGAATGCGCTCGTCACGGTCAATGGTGGCGTAGTTGGGAATGATGCGGCCGCGGATGTGGACGGGGACGAAGGAGGAAACGATGGCTCCGACGCCGCCGCGGGCGAACTTCAATTCCCAGTTGATGCGGGCCTGGTTGCCGGAGCCGTCGTAGTTATCGAAGCGACCGGAGACGTTGGAGCGAAGGATGCGGTTCTTGATTGAGAGATTGCGGAAGGTGAGCGGCTGGAAAATGGGATCCACGGGAAAGGCCTCCTGGAAAGAAAAAGCCCCGGGTTTGAACACCGGGGCTTTTGTTGTTATTCGGGCGACGTCCTACTCTCCCACACACTCGCGCGCGCAGTACCATCGGGGCTGAAGGGCTTAACTTCCGTGTTCGGGATGGGAACGGGTGTGACCCCCTCGCTACAGTCACCCAAAACCTGGGAAACTCGAATAGGATTGCGACGGGCGCGGCGACAAGTTGCGCGCGCTCATGCCTGTAGTAAATTTTATGGTCAAGCCGAACGGGCTATTAGTACCGGTAAGCTCAACGCATTGCTGCGCTTCCACATCCGGCCTATCAACGTGGTCGTCTTCCACGGCCCTTATTAGCTTGCGCTTGGGAAATCTCATCTTGTGGAGGGTTTCGCGCTTATATGCATTCAGCGCTTATCCCGACCGAACTTCGCTACCCAGCTATGCCACTGGTATGACAACTGGATCACAAGAGGTTCGTCCAGCAGGGTCCTCTCGTACTACTGCCAGCTCCACTCAAATTTCCTGCGCCCACCACAGATAGGGACCGAACTGTCTCGCGACGTTCTGAACCCAGTTCACGTACCGCTTTAATAGGCGAACAGCCTAACCCTTGGGAGCTTCTACACCCCCAGGATGCGATGAACCGACATCGAGGTGCCAAACCGGAGCGTCGAT
>JANRLE010000163.1:0-9198 GCA_033762895.1 Bryobacteraceae bacterium
GGCGCCGAGGTGGACGGCCGCTACTGCAAGAAGTGCGGCGCATCGCTGGGCGCGCCCACCTCGTCGCAGGTGAACATCCTGCCCGATCACGCCGCCGCGGCGCTCAGCTACGTGCTGGGCGCCATCACCGGAGTGCTTTTCCTGACCCTGGAACCCTACAACCGCAACCCTGAAGTTCGCTTTCACGCCTGGCAATCGGTGCTGTTCAGCCTCATCGTGTTGGCCATCATCGCCGCTGGTCCGCTCTCGGCCACAGTGTTGCCGTGGGCGCTCATCGCCGTGGTGGGGTTCGTGGAACTTGGGCTGGTTTTCGCCATGCTCGCGGTGTGGCTCGCCCTGATGTACAAAGCCTATGTCGGGGAACGCTGGGTGCTGCCGGTGATCGGGCCCATCGCGTTGAGGAAAGCCTGAAACGCACAGCCGGCGGGCAAACGTCTGATTAAGGAGGCCATGTGAAACGCGGACTGTTGTTGTTTTTCTCAGCCTGCCTCCTGGCGCCCGCCCAAGGCCCGAAGGTCGGCGTTGTGGAAATCTTCGGATTGCGCAAGATCGCTCCCGAAAAGGTGCGAAAAGCGCTCGGCGTGCTGGAAGGCGGTCCGCTGCCGGCCTCCCGGGCGGACGTGGAAGAACGCCTCGAAGCCATCGAGGGTGTGGTGCGGGCATCGGTTGAGGCCGTCTGCTGCCTGGACAAACAGGCTATCCTCTACGTTGGAATCGAAGAACGCGGCTCGCCTCATTTCGAGGTTCGCCTCCCCCCTGGAAAGGAGATCGCGCTTCCCGCGGAAGTGCTCGAGGAATGGACTTCGTTCACCACCAGCCTCTCCGTCGCGCTTCGAAAGGGAACGGCGGAAGAGGACCTTACCCAGGGCCACTCCCTGCTGAAGGATGCCGATGCGCGGCAAAGCCAGCTCAAGTTTGTGGCGCTGGCGCAGAAACACGTGGAACTGCTGAAGGATGTGCTGCGCAACGGCGCCGATGAAGAGCAGCGTGGCATCGCCGCCTATGTGCTGGGCTACCTTGCGGACAAAAAGCAGGCCGCCGCGGAATTGCAGTTTGCGATGCAGGACTTTGACTCCACGGTGCGCGTGAACGCGCTGCGCGGACTTGTCGCCGTCACTGTTTACTCGCGTCTTAATCCCGATCTCGGCATCCGCATCAGCCCCACCTGGTTCGTGGAAATGCTGAACTCCACCAACTTCACTGACAGAATCAAGGCCGCCGAGGCGCTATTCCACTTCACTGAAAAGCGCGACGAATTCGTGATGACGCATCTTCGCGAACGCGCCCTGCCCGCGCTCACCGAAATGGCCGCCTGGCGCGACCCGGGGCACGCCGTGCCCGCTTTTATCCTATTGGGACGCGTGGCCGGACTCGCCGAGGCCGAGATTCAGGACCTGTGGAGCAAGGGCGACCGGCAAACACTGCTGAAAAAACTGAAGGACTCAGCGAGGAGCGCCAACTGATACGTCAACCGGAATGCCCAGATCTTTCGCCTTCAGCGGCGACATGAGGGCGTGCGGCATGTATCGCGCGATCATCCCGCAGGCAAGCTCGGCGCGCCGCACGCGTTCCCTGGACAGCGCGATCACGGTGTTCTCCAGGTGGCTGCCGGCCGGGTAAACGTCGGGCGAATTGCGCAGCCCGAACTTGAGATAAATGGGCGCGGCCACGCGGATAAACTCCGGCACTTCATAATGGCGGATGAACCCGCCGATGTTGTCCGGCGCTTCCACATAAAAATCGATGGGCACATCAATGGCCGCGCGAATCGCGGCAATCTGCGGCAGCGAAAGATCGGAGGGGATGTTGATGGTGCCGGCGCCGAGATCCTCCAGAATACGCGCCGAAGCCGGATTGCACGGCGCCATCATCACCGACGTCTTGATCACAAGATCCGGCGGCAGTACACCCGCCTTCTTCGCCCGTGCGATCAGTTGCAGGATGCCGATGTCCGATACCAGTACGCTGCGCAGTCCGAAGCCCACCGCCCGCCGGACGTCTTCGAGCGCAAATACAAGCTGATCGGCGCCGCGCAGGCTCAGTCCCAACGTCTTGCCGGCGGGGGCGAACGCCTGCGCTCCGGTATCGAAGGTGGCGCGCGGTCCGATGAACAGGTTCACCTCGATCTGGTGCTCACGGCCGATGAAGAGCATGTCGCGAATCTCATCGTCGGTCATCAGCATGATGCCCGAGCCCTGGCTCACCCGGTGCACCGGCACCTTACGCTGGGCCGCTTCTTCCAGCACCACCGTAAGTGAGCGCGGCCCCTCGGTGGATGGAATCTCGATGCGGTACTGCCCGCCATCGGGGAATCGTTTGGCCGAATCGGGGCACTCCCTGGGATCGGAGGGCGGCAGCCCGCAGGAGGCGAGGAATTCCTTGCTTTCGCGCATGGATCTCATGGTATCGCGTTCGCCGTTTGCGTCACAGGCGGCGGTACATGACGTAGGCATCGGTATAGCCCTTCTCCGGATGCAGAAAGGCGCCTGGAAGACGCCCCGCGATTTCGAATCCAAAGCTCTGCCACAGCCGCACCGCCCGCTCATTGGTGCTGACGACGAAGTTAAACTGCATCGCACGGAAGCCCCGCTGTTTCGCGCGATCAAGCGAGTGGGCGCACATAGCGCGGGCCACCCCCCTGCCGAAAAGAGCGGTGGCCGTCATGTAGCCGCAGTTCGCCACGTGGGAGCCTCCGCCCTTTTGATTGGGGCGAAGAAAGTAAGTTCCCGCTATCTGGTCTCCGTCCTCGGCCACGAACACTTCATGGCCATCGGCGAACCAATAGGCCAGCGCGTCCTCGCGGCTCATGCCGGGCGGCAGGCAGTAGGTTTCTCGCGCGCGGATGACCGGTTTCAGAATCGCCCAAATCGCATCCGCGTCGCCCGGCCGGGCCTCACGAATCGCCAGCATATGATCTCAGAATTCGATCCTGCCGATCGCTTCGCGCAACGCCGCCTCCAGCTTCGCCTTCTGCTGCCGGCTCTCGCTGATACGGTCGCGAAGCCCGGCGATCCGTACTTCCTGCTGCTCCAGTTCCCGGGCGTACTTGTTCACCTGTTCCTGCTGCCCGCTCACGCGGTTGAGGCTCGAAAGGTTCTGGCGGATGCGCTCCTGGTCCTTGATCACTTCATTGATGGTGGTTTCCATCTGCCGCGCCTGGTTGTCGGAATCAGCGATCTGGCTCTTCAGTTGGACGATCGTTTCAAGCTGTTTACGGCCCGCCGCGCTCAGGCCCCTGTTCTGGAGGTAGATGCCGATCTGATCGGGCGTGAGGCTGAGGATCGTCAGGCTGTTGTCGTAGACGAACTCTTCGGAAACCTGGAACTTGTCCGCGCCGCCGGCGGCCAGCTTCACTTCGAAGCGGTGCACAGAGGCGGTGCTCTCGGCGGGCTTCGGGCTCAGCACCTTGTACTGCGGGCGAACCGGGTGTTCAATGATCAGCGTCTTGGCCTTGGCATCGATGTTACGGATCGTGTAAGTGGTCGTTTCCTGCATGGCGGTCTTTGTGGTGAGGATGCCCCGGCTGGCCTTGATCTCCCGCACCAGGTCGCGCGTTGAATCCAGGTTCGTCGTCACCCGCGTTCCCAGGTCCACGCCATAGCTGATCAGCCGTTTGTCATTGGCCTTGAAGGTTTCCACCAGCGCTTCACCGGCATAGGCGCCGCTGTCATAGACCGTGATAGGGCCGCCATCCAGCGTCTTGCCGCTTGAGTTGGTGATCTCGGCCGCATGCATCGGATGCTGCGTGGAACGGTCGGAATAAATCAGCAGCTTCCGCGACGTGATCTTCTGCTGCAGGAAGGGCAGCATCGCCGATTCGTTCTTCCTCACCGTCACCGGAGAGCCGAACTTGTATTCGAACAGATCGCCCAGTTCCCTTCCTTCGGCGGCGGCGGCGACGGAACTGGTCATTTCATCGCGAACTGGCGCGGCAAATTCGGCCGCCATCGGCGGAGCCGCAGGGGCCATCAACTTGGGCCTCAGCATCGCACGCGCCCGCCCTTCGGCAACATCGGCCCTCGATTCCTGCACTGCGCCCGCGTGAACCACCGGCCCCACCGGCCCTTCATCGGGCAACTCCGCCTCCGGACGCACCTTGTACTTGGGCTCGTACAGCTTGCTGATGAAGCTGATGGGCCGTCCCGACACCAGCGAAAGATTGACGCCCGTCCAATCCTCACCGGTCGTATTGTCCACAATGGCCCAGCCTTCCAGCATCGATTCGGCATCGCGCAGAATGAGCCGGTAGCTCGACTTCCACACCGGCGTCGGAATCATGTAACTGGCGATCACCTGCCGCGCCCGCGTATCCGTGGAATCGATGTACACGCTGCGCTCTTCCTTCGACCGGTTCACCGCCATCGCACTCAGATAGTCCTTCAACTGGCGCTCCAGCGCCGCATCGGCAAGTTTCAATGACGACAGCGCGTCCATCTCAAATGTGCGAATCTCGCCGGAATCGAGCAGCAGAATCAACTGCTCCTTCTCCTGCCCCCGCTCACCGGCGACAAACGCCCGCGCCCCCATGATGCTGCCCGCGAAAGCGCCCCCGGGAGCCTTCACCTCAACCCGCGCGCCCTTGATCTGATCGAGAAACGCGCTGAGCGCCTGTTTGGGACTGAGTTGGAAGGGATAGTCGGCCAGCCGCTTGTCCAGCGGTTCGCTTGAATCGTAGCGCAGGCCTGTAACCTTCGCCCCGCTCTTGTCTTCGATCGTCAGCGACTTCAGCACATCGTTCATCGCCGATGCTTTGAAGTCGAGCCGCGCCGATTCCCCCGCGCGCATCTCGCCTGACCTTTCGAAATACCCCACGCCGTGCTTGTAGAGAATCACCGTGCGCACCGGCAGTTCCGCCGGGAACGCCGAGCCAGCCAGAATCGCAGCCACCAGGAACCTCCTCATCAGGACCTCCTCAGAATGGAAGATGCCGTCAACAGAGTAATCCTTTCGCGGAACTACCCGATTCCAAACTTCATACGCAGCCACTTGCGAATGCGCAGTTTTTTCTCCGGACATTCGCGCCAGGGGGCAAACCCCACCACGCGCGTTTCACGCTCCACCCACAACGCCAGTTCCTCCTGGCCGTTGCTCACCGCCGCGATAAAGCCGGTGCCGCAGCGCTCGGTTTCCGCGATGGATCCGGATGCGAATTTTTGGTTGGCGCCCTTCGGCCCCCAGTCCTCCAGGAAGCGGTCATACCCGTAGCCTTTACAGGGAGCGTCCACCGTACAGCCCCAAAAGGTGTAGGCGGTTTTGAGGTCCTGTTTCTGAACCGCGGCAAGAAACTGATTCACCTGCCGCTTCAGAAAATAGTCGCGAAAGGAAAAATAGAGGATGGCGCCGAGCACAAGCGCGCCGAGAACCGACCCGCCGATCCGCAGCAGCCGCTTCTCCCGCTTCTCTTCGCCGGCGCCGTAGTTCTCAAGATAGCCGGGCATGCCCCCAGTTTACTTCTTTACTTCGCCGGATTCGCCACGTCGTAAGCGGCAACGGCTTCTTTGGTGATGTCCAACGCCGGTTTTGCGTAGACCGTCTGGCTCACGTCCACCACCACGTCCAGTTGCTTGGATTCGGCCAGCTTCTTCACCACGTCGCGCATGCGCTGCAGGGCGCGGCCGCCCACTTCCTGCTGCTCGCGGTTGACGTCGGCCTCCAGGTCTTCCTGGATTCGCCGCAAGTCGCGCTCTTTGCGCTGGCCCTGCGTGACCAGGTCCTGCTCGCCCTGCGGCGTGAGCTTGCCCTGCAGCGATTCCAGCTTGGAGCGGATCTCCTGCAGATCGCGGCTGATCTTCTCAGCCTCCGCCTGCCGGGGCTTAAACTTCGCCTCAAGCGCGGCCACGGCCTTCTTCACTTCCGCGGTGCCGTTTACAGCCTCGCGCATGTCGATGATGGCGACCTTGGTCTGGGCGAAGGCGGCCGCGCTCAAGAGCAGGCCCACGGCCAAACCGGAAATCCGACGGGGAACACGGAAACTCATCACTGTATGCTACTCCTGAACAATTTCGACGGGGCCACTCGTCTTCGGGTTATCGGTTTAATCGGCTCTTAATCGGCAAGGATCGCGAGGATCTCGTGTTCGGCCAAAATCAACAGCTCCTGGCCGTCGATCTTGATCTCGTTGCCGCCATACTTGCCGAAGAGGATGCGATCCCCTTCCTGCACTTCCACCGGGTTGCGCATGCCGTCCTTACGGACACGGCCCGGCCCCACACGGACGACTTTGCCCTGCTGCGGTTTCTCTTTCGCCGAATCGGGGATGTAAATGCCCCCAATCATCGATTCGTTCTCTTCCAGGCGTTGCACGAGAACATTGTCATGCAGCGGGCGTACATTCACTGCCATAGCGCGTTCCTACCTTTGCGATCTACTGAATGGGATAAAGCTGTTTCGGTCCGGGCTCGCGCAATTCCGCGCCCGCCCGTACAGGACCCGTTCCAGGTAAGGATACCATAGCCGCCGCGCCCGGCTCGGCAAAACGGAACGAGTAGAGATCGGCATCCTTGAGAACAAAATGCAACCGCACAGGACGGCCCGCCAGTTTCGCCACAGCCGCGCCGTCCTTCCATCTCACCACGCGCGATATCGCATCCCCGATGGTCTCAGCGGACTCGGCCAGCAGCGCGCCCCCCGGCTCCAGAATGCGCACCACAATCGACCCCGCGGCCGAAGTCGAAAAGTTGATTGCCATTTCCCCGCCACGGAATACCAGAGGTTTGGTGGTCATGGCGCCGCCCGCGTAGCCGGCATGGAGCGAAGCAAAGCCGTCCAGCCGCATCGAATAACGGGCCACATGCGCCGTGGGCTGTCCATAGTCCCGATTTACGTAGAACGACATCTCTTCCGGTCCGGTCTGCACCACGTTCCACGCCGGATAATTGGTCCGTGAAACCCAGTTGTTGATTCCCAGCCCCGGCCGCAGGTATGACTCGAGGAAGGTCCGGTCATACACGTTGCCGCCGCGCGTGGTAAACAACACCGCGTCCGAACAGTCCTTGAAGTAGCCCGGATCCACATGGATGGCGCGCGCTTCTTCCTCCGACAGCACCTGCCGCCCGGGCAGAAACCGGGCTGCAATGGAGACATAAAGGTGCGGCGCCCGGAAATAGGGGCTGGTCTGGTTGGTGTAAAGGTGCTCGGGCGGCGCGCCTGGAAACTCCATCGCGGTTTCCGGCTCCCAACTGAGAAAGTCGCGGCTGGTGGTGCGCGCCACCCAGCGGTAGCGCTTGCCGTCGGCGTGCTGTTTGAAGACGCGGAAGTAGCAGACATAGCGCTGTTCACTTTGGGACCAGAAGGCGACGTTCTGCGAGTCATAACGCGTCCGGTCCGCGGCGGGCAGCACCGGCTCCTCGCGCAGCTTCCGCCACCGGATCCCATCGGCGGAAACAAACGCCACCAATCCTGAGCGCACGGTTCCTCCCAGCGCCTTATAACGCTCCCCGGCGGGCACACCGGGCCTTGTATCCAGAAACGGAGCAAAGTTGTGCGAGAACGGAGGATTCGCCGCCAGAATCGCATTGTTGCGCCGCGTCCCATGCACATCGTAGAGGTTCAACTCGGGCTTGGTCCACCTGATGCCGTCCGCCGATTCGGCATAGCAGGTAGACTCCGGCGCCGCGCCATCACTGCCGGCCCTGGGCAGGCAGCGATAATACATGCGATATCGCGGCCCATCGTGGATCACCGTGAAGTAACCGGAAAATGCCCCTTCCCACGGCTGATCCAGCCTTAACACCACACCCCGGTCCAGCGGCTTCTCAAGCCGCAGTTCCGCATTCGTCAGCTCGCCGATCAGGTGGCGGTCGACGAATAACTCGCGGCGCGAGCCGATTTCAACGGGCCCCTGGGCCGCGACATGGAACGCAGTGAGCAGGGCGGGAATCAACAGTGCCATCCTGCCATTGGAACACGGATGACGGAAATCTTCCGCCGGATGCGCTATACCGTATTGAGCCTGCAATGATTCTTAATGAAGATCTGACCGATGGCCAGGTATTCGGCCGGCTGTTGTTTCAGCCCGGCCTCAGCGCCATGGCCAAGGCATTCGACGGCAAACCGAAGAAGGTGCGCCTGGAAGCGGGCGCCACGCTGTTCCGCCTCACCACCCTGGCCGACGGGTTCATCTTCGCCGGCGTATGGTGGATGAGCCGCCACACCTACGATGGGCTGCTCAACGCCGCCAAAGGAGACAAGGTGCAGTTGCTGAAGCTGGCCCGCAACCATCTTGCGATCAAAATGGGTTGGAGCCCCGGCATGCGCGCCATCATCCAGGTCCGGCTCAAGCGGCCGGTCTTTGCCTGGGTGGGTCCGGCCAGGCAGCAGAAGGAAACCTCGGCCGGTTTGAAGCACATCACCTGGACCGGCGGCGCCGAGCAGATCTATCTGCCGAATCTCGCCGATCCAAATCATCGCGGCACAAGCCTACACGCCGCAATCGAACATACCTACTCGATCAACGTTGACTACGAATGGCGGTCCGATCCGGAATTCGCCGGGTGAAGTGACCGAAGTCACTGCGGCTTTCCGCGTCATCAGGCAAACTTAGAAACAGGAGGCACCTGATGAACGCCACATTACCCGTCGGCCAGATCGCCGCACAATCGCTCTCCGCCATTCGTGTGCTGGAAGATCACGGCATCGATTATTGCTGCGGCGGCAACCGAGCGCTGGAGGAAGTTTGCGCCGAAAAAGGTCTGGATGCCGGAGCGATCCTGTCGGAACTGGACCGGGCCCGTCACGAGGCTGGCGTTGGCGCCCGTGACTGGAACAACGCCCCCGCCGGCGAATTGATCCAGCACATCCTCACCACCCACCACGAGTATCTGCGCCGTGAGTTGCCGCGTCTGGCGCAGCGCATGGCGGCGGTGACCAAAGCCCACGGCGAAAAACACCCTGACGTGGTGCACCCCCTTTCGAATACCCTTGCCGCGCTCACCGCCGAGCTTGAGTTACATCTGCGGAAGGAAGAGATGATCCTGTTCCCGTTTGTGGAACGCGCCGAGGCCGCACAAAAAGCCGGCCTGCCGCCCATGACGCCGCCCTTCGGAACCGTCGCCAATCCTATCCGCATGATGGAGCATGAGCACGACGACGCCGGGCAGGCGCTGGCTGCAATCCGCCGCATCACCAGCGACTTCACGCTTCCCGCGGACGCCTGCAACACCTACCGCGCGCTTTACTCCGGATTGCAGGAACTGGAGC
>JANRLE010000164.1:0-29403 GCA_033762895.1 Bryobacteraceae bacterium
CATGCGCTCCAGCTTGCGATAAAGCGTCTTGCGCTCGATGCCCAAAATCTTCGCGGCCCGGCTCTTGTTCCCCCCCGTCGCCGCCAGCACCTTGCGGATCTGCTCCATCTCGGTTTCAGCCAGCGACTCGCTCTGCACCTCGTGCCGCGTGGTGGCCGATAGCGCCTCCATCACCGCCGCCTCATCGATTCTGCCCTGTGGCGCCAGAATCGTCAGCCTCTCGATCAGGTGCTGGAGTTGCCTGACGTTACCAGGCCAGGAATATTCCTGCAGCGCCCGCAACCCCGACTTCGTCAATTCCGACGATAGGCCGTACCGGCCGTTGTAGCGTTTGACGAATTCACGCGCCAGGTGTTCCACATCACCGCGCCGCTCCCGCAGCGGCGGCAGATTGAGCGGGATGGCGTTCAGGCGAAAGTAAAGGTCGCTGCGAAACTTGCCTTCGTCCACCAGCTTCGACAGGTCCCGATTGGTGGCCGCCACCACGCGCACATCCACCTTCTTTGCCCGCGAAGCGCCCACCGGCCGCACTTCCCGCTCCTGGAGAAAGCGCAGCAGCCGCATCTGAAAAACCGAATCGATATCGCCGATTTCATCCAGGAACACCGTGCCGCCATGCGCCGATTCCAGCGCGCCCACGCGGTCCCGGTCCGCCCCCGTATAGGAGCCCTTCAGCGCCCCGAAAAGCTCGCTTTCGAGCAGCGACGGGGCAATCGCCGCGCAATCCACCGGCACAAACGGCTGTTGGCAGCGTTTGCTCTTGTTGTGAAGCTGGCGCGCCACCAACTCCTTGCCCGTTCCCGTTTCGCCCTGAATCAGCACGGTGGCATCGGTGTCGGCCACGCGCGCGATGGTCTTGTACACGTCCACCATGGGCGGCGAAAAGCCGATCATCTCGGTGACCGGCAGTTGTTCATCATCGCGGTCATCGTCATCGCTCGAAGGCATGGCGGCGGCTTCGGCACGCCTCACCAGGTCCAGCATCGTGTCCAGTTCGAACGGCTTGGCGATGTAGTCGAACGCCCCGCTGCGGGTGGCGGCCATCACGTTCTCAATCGTTCCCCGCCCGCTCATCAGAATCACCGAACAGGAAGGATTACTGCCGCGCGCGGCGGTAAGAACATCGAGCCCGGTCTTTTCATCCAGGTACCAGTCACTGATCACGATGGGATAGCCGCCGTCCTTCAGCCGTTCCAGCGCCTCCAGGGTAGAGGCCACGGCGTCCACCTGATAGCCCTCCAATTCCAGAAACGTGGTGAGCGTATCGCGTACCGACGGGTCATCCTCCACAACCAACAGGCGCAAGCTCAGATCGTTCTCCTCTTTGAATCTACTGCGTGGCCGGAACGTAAGCGGGAACCACCAGTGTAAAACAAGACCCCTTCTGCGGGGCGCTGGTTACTTCCATTCTTCCGCCGTGGTGTTCCACAATGCGCGCGACAATGGAGAGCCCGATGCCCGTGCCGGCCTCTCCGCTCGCTTCCGCCTTCTTGGTGCGGAAGAACTTCGTTCCGATTTTCTTCACTTCCTCTTTGTCCATGCCGATGCCCTGGTCGCGTACTCCCACGCGCAGTTGGCCTCCCTCGCGCCGCGCCTCCACATGCACCATCGTGCCGGGCGGGGAGTACTTCACGGCATTGGTCAGCAGATTATAGACGGCGTATTCCATCAGTTCGCGGTCGCCCAGAACCTCATCCGCGGTCAGTTCGCCATGCTGGAGTTCGATCCGCTTGCGCTCGGCCAGCGGGCGCGCGCGCTCGATACAAAGGATCACCACATCCTGCATGGAAAATGGCTCCTTCTTCAGTTCGGACTGACCGTCGGAAAGCCGCTCCACATCGAGAAAGGTCTGGATCATGCGGGCCAGCCGCTTCGATTCGGAATTGATCATCCGCGCAATCTGGTTGCGCTTCTCCTCGCTGAGGTTGTAGCGTGTCATCAGTTCGCTCGATCCCTGAATCGCCGTCAGCGGCGACTTCATCTCGTGAGAGACAAAGTGGATGGCTTCCTGGTAGCGGCGGCGGTCGGCTTCGGTGTGCAGGAGCTGGCGGCGCACGGTGAAGTAGCGATACCCGGCCGAGGAGAGTACCGAAAGCCAGGCGGCGCCGGCGGGCGCCAGCAGCGGGAAGACAAGGCCGCCGCGGAAAGCCAGATGCGGGATCACATGCGCCGCCGCAATCACCCCCACGCCCAGCACATACGCCTGCCATCCCCCGAAGGCGCTGAAAATCAGCCCGGCCGCCCCGGCAAGCAGGAAGCAGGCCAGGGCGATGGCGGAGTTCGAAACCGGCCGCGGAATCGCGTTTTCCACCAGCGTTTCGAAAATATGCGCGTGGATCTCCACTCCGGGCGTCGGCGTAGCCCCCGAATAAGGCGTGATCCACTTATCGCGCGCCTCGGACTGCGAAGTTACTCCCACAAACACGGCTTTCCCCCGCACCGCGGCCGTCTCTCCCGCCAGAAACCGCTTCACCGAAAGACGGGGGATCTCCTGCCGGCGGAAGCGGATCAACATCGGCCTGCCGTCCTCGCCATGACGCGGCAGGGGGAACCGCATTTCGCCGATCAGGATGTCATCGTTTGACTCGGTAATGACGTCGCCGCCGCGCGCCAGCCGGAACGCCTCCAGCGCTAAAGCCCAACGGCGGTTCTTGCCGGCCACCTTCTCTAGCTGCACCTGCCGGATGACGCCGTCATAGCGGTCCTGGTCGGCATGCACATGACCGACGGCGGCGGCCCCGGCGCGGAACGGTGCGTAGGGCTCCTGCCAGAGATTCGCACGCGGAATCAGGTCGGCAGCCAGCACCAGCGTGGGAACCCCGGCCATCGCACGCGCCAGTCGCTGATCGGCCGCCGGATCTGCCGAGCCTTCAGCCAGGATGAAGTCAAGCGCCACCACTTTGGCTCCGGCCGCGGCTAGCGCGCCGAACACGTCAGCGAGCATAGGCCGAATGCCGCTGGGGCCACGATAGGCGCTCAAGGTCTCATCGTCGATTTCCAGCACCAGCGCTTCCTTCGCCGCACTCACCGGCGGATAGAGGCGCAGAGTCCAGTCATAGTGATAGTTGTCCACCTGGCGCGCGGGCGAGGTCCAGCCGGCAATGAGCGCCGCCACCAGCGCGGCTCCTGCAAGCGCCGAGTAAATCCATCGGTTCTGCCGCCCGCCGGTGGCCATCTTACTTCGCCAGCCGCCTTTCGATTTCGCCGATTTCCTTCGGCAGCGCGCCGGACAGCACTCTGCCGCCCGTTTCGGTCACCAGCACCATGTCTTCAATCCGGATTCCCACACCTTCCTCCGGAAGATAGACGCCCGGTTCGATGGTGATCACCATGCCCGGCTCCAGATCCACCAGCGGGCCGGGATCGTGTACCTGCAGCCCCACATGATGCCCGATACCGTGAGTGAAGTACTTGCCCAGTCCGCCACGGGCGTCCAGGTATTCGCGGGCGATGCGCGTGAGGTCCTGCATGCTTACGCCCGGCTTCACGGCTCCGATTGCCGCCTTCTGCGCGCCCAGCACCGCCTGATAAAGCTGCCTTTGCCGCACGGTGAACTTGCCGTTGACCGGGAAGGTGCGGGTGAGATCGGCCGCATAGTATCCGCATTCGGCGCCCGCGTCGACCAACACCAGTTCACCATCGCCGATGCGCCGTCCATTGGCCTGATAATGCAGCGTAACGCCGTTGGGCCCGGAGCCCACGATGGGAGGATAGGCGTTGCGGCCGCAGCCTTGTTCCAGGAAATTGCCGGTAAGCGTGGCGGCAAGCTGGAATTCGTGCAATCCCGGCCGCGCCCTGCGCCAGGCTGCCAGATGCGCTTCCGTAGTGACGTGGATGGACCGCTCGATCAGGCCCAACTCACGCGCCGACTTTCTGGCCCTTAGCGCCACCAAATCCGGACCCAATTCGCCCGGCTCGCCCCCGATCAGCTTCGCCACACGCGCCGTCTGCGCCTTCAATCCGCGCCACTGGCCGATGCGCTCACGGCGGCTCTCCACCTCGGCTTCCAGCTTGTCCACTGGCAGCACGGTGGCAAAACCGGTGCGGCGCGCCAGGCCGTCGTCGCCGGCGGCGGCTCGGCGGCCGTCATAGCGTTCCTTGCGTTCATCGCGCGTGGGCAGAAACAGGATTTCGCGCGGCTCGAAGCCTTCCGGCAGCATCAGCAGCGCCGCGCCGGGTTCGTTCCACCCTGTGAGGTAGAAAAAATTCGGTTCCTGCACGAAGCCGCTACGGAGGTCGGAATAGTCGCTCCCGGCGGCGCCATAAAGCACTGCCGCGGCATTGGGGATTGCTTTGCGCAGCCGGTCCCGCCGCTCGCGGAACTCGTCCTGCGGCGCAACAACGGGCGCCATCAGGAGCAGCATCCGAAACAACAGCATGTTTCTTCAAGTTACCTCACCAGGGGTACAATGCGGGAATCGCGTGATCTGGTTCCTGATTGCAGTGGCGCTCGTGCTGGCCGCGGCCTCGTTGCGGGGTGACGGCGAAAGGGAACGTTACGTGAGAGAGAAGCTGCGCGAACCGGCCGGGCGCGACTGGCCCCGGGCATTGGTGATTGTGCCGGTGAAGGGCGGCGATGAGGGGTTGGAACTGAACCTTCACGCACTGGCCGGGCTCGATTACCCCAACTATGAACTGATCGTGGCGGCGCGCGCCCAGGCCGACGTGCCGCCCATCGCCATGCCAGCCAAGGCCCGGCTCATACTGGCGGGCGAAGGCGATGCCGGGACGGGTGAGAAAATCAACAATCTGCTGGCCGCGGTGCGCGCGGCCCCGCCGGACTGCCAGGTGCTGGCTTTCGCCGATTCCGACGGCCGCGTTTCGTCAGGCTGGCTGAAGGCGTTGGTGGCGGGCCTCGATGAGCCCGAAGCGGGCGCTGCAACCGGCTACCGCTGGCACGTGCCGGAACCGGTGGACGCCCCTTCCATCCTGCGCAGCGTTTGGAACGCGGTGATCGCCGGTGGTTTCGGCCCCGGTGGCAACCGCTTTGTGTGGGGCGGCGCCATGGCCATCCGGCGTGAAGTGTTCGATCGCACGCGGGTGGCCGATTATTGGAATGGCGCCATCAGCGATGACTACCGGCTGAGCCAGGCGGTGAGGGATGCCGGATTGCGGATTGTATATGCGCCCGGCGCTACCGTGGCGGCCTGCGATCATACCTCCCTGAAGGAGTTATTCGGTTGGATCCGCCGCCAGATGATGATTACAAGGTTCTACGCGCCGGGTCTGTGGCGGGTGGCGCTGGTGGCGCACCTGATCTATTGCGGCGCGATGGTGGCCGCGCTGATGGCCGGTGGCGCAGCGGCGTTAAGCTGCCTGGCCCTGCAATTGACTGCCGGTATGTGGAAGGGAGCGCGGCGGGCGCGCTTGGCCCGATTGTCGCTTCCAGACCATGAGCATTGGTTCCGCCGTTACGGATGGCTACACACCGTACTGGTGCCGGTAGGGACGTGGCTGTGGCTGTACTCCTGCATCGCGGCGGCGGTTTCAGACACCATCGAGTGGCGGGGGTACCGTTACCGTCTGCGCCACTTGCCCGGCTTACGCCCGCGGTAGTCCCGGGTATACTGATGTTATGCGTGGGGTCTTCTTTCTCCTGTTTCTCTCACTTGCTGCCCCGTCCGGCGCGCAACAAACTGAGGCTTCTATCTCCGGCGTGATTTCGGACGCCCAGGGCGCGCCCGTTCCCGGCGCCACCGTAGCCGTTGCCAGTCTCGACACGGGTACCAGGAACACGGTGCAAGCCAACGAGTCCGGTTACTACGCCGTGCGTCCGCTGCCCATCGGCCGCTACACACTTTCGGTCGAATCCAGCGGCTTCCGGCGGCACCAGCGCGAGGGGATTCTGCTGACCACCGGACAGGTGCTTGAACTGAATGTCGCGCTGGAGTTGGGCCAGGTCAGTGAGAGTGTTACGGTGACGGCCGATGTGCCTCTGCTGGAATCGAAGACCTCCGAGGCCAGCCAGCTTATCGAATCGAAAACCATCGAAGACATGCCGATGGGGGACCGGCGCGCGCTGAACATCGTGGAAGTTACCGGCGCCGCGGTCTTCATTGCCAGCGAAACAGGCGGGTCCCCTTCGTTCTCACTCGCCGGTGGCCGCGCCGGCAGCCAGATGTTCTGGATCGATGGCGGCGCGGGGCAGAATATGCGCCTTGGGGTGGCCAGCTCAAATGTCGATCCGCCCATCGAAACGCTGCAGGAAATCAAGATCATGGGCAACGGCTTTTCGGCCGAATTCGGCGCCTCGGCGGGCGGCGTCGTGATCGCGAACACCAAGTCCGGCACGAATCGATTTAAGGGCTCGCTGTTTGAGTATTTCCGTAACGAGAAACTGGACGCTCCGAACTTCTTTTCGCCCGTCATCGACGGCAGAAAGCAGCGGCCGTCGTTGCGCTACAACGTGTTCGGAGCCACGATCGGCGGGCCGCTGCGCCGGGACCGGACGTTCTTCTTCTTCGCCTACGAGGGATCGCGGCGCGGCGATGGCCAGGTCCGGACACTCACCGTTCCATCACTCGAGCAACGCCGCGGCGACTTTTCGCGGACCTTCACCGCGCGCGGCCTGGCCACCATCTACGATCCTTACAGCGGACGGCAGAACGGCAACGCCATCGTCCGCGACGCCTTCCCGGGCAATGTGATTCCGCAGGCGCGTTTCGATGCGATTGCGACAAAGCTGGTTCCGTTTTTCCCTGAGCCCAACAGGCGCTCTGATGACGTCACTGGCGCGAATAACTTCCGGCTTAACGACGTGAATCGCAGCAAACGGCATAACATCACCGCCAAGGTGGACCACAGCCTGTCCAGTTCCAACAAGCTGACGTTCCGCTATCTCTATTCGGGCGACGAATCCGTACGCTCCAGCGTCTATCCCATTCCCGCCGCCGACACGATCAACCAGACCGACGGGCAGACAACGTTCTGGTATGGCACCTGGACCCGAATCGTCTCCCCCACCATGATCAACGAATTGCGCGTCACCTACGGCGCACGATCGTTTCATTCCTTCGCCCGCGGCGCAGGTGAGGGCTGGCCCAGCCGATTGGGCTTCCAGGGCGTTGCTGACGACTTCTTTCCCAACATCGCGCCGGCAGCCTATGCTGCGCTGGGCGCGTCTTCACAGGACCGCCAGCAATTCCCCATCCGCCAGGGCCAACTGGTGGAGAGCCTCTCATTGGTGAAGGGGAAGAAGACCATCAAGATCGGCGGCGAAATCCGTCCGTCCCTGAATCATGAGGTGCTGCGCGCCACGGTGTCCGGCCGCTACGTTTTCAGCCGCGGCTTTACCGGCGCGGTGGGCAATGCCTTCACGGGAAATGGCTTCGCCACCATGCTTCTGGGCATCCCGACAAACTTCGAGACCCGCGCCACCGACGTATTGGATCGCCGCTCCTGGTATTACTCCTGGTTTGCCCAGAATGACTGGTCGGTCACGCCTTCACTTACTCTCAATCTGGGCGTGCGCTGGGAGGCTGACTCTCCCATGGTGGACCTGAACAACGCGATGAACAGCTTTGACCCGTTGGCGCTAAACCCGGTTTCCGGCACGCCTGGCGTGGTGAAATTCCTTTGCCGCGATGGCTTCCGCTGCACACCCTACGACGCGGACTGGAACAATTTCGGCCCTCGGGTGGGCATCGCCTGGCGCCCCTTCGGCCTGCAGAAGACTGTGATTCGCACCGGCTACGGCATCTTTTTCGCACACCCGTTCGATCGCGCGGTGCCGAACGCCGCCACCCTGGGCTTCGAACAATCGGCCCAACTGATCCTGCAGGATAACAGCCTCACAGTGCCCTACACGCTGTCGGCGGGTCTGCCGATTCCGCCGCAGACAAGAGAAGCTTTGAACGACGGCTTTGGCGCCGTCCCCTTCGGACGGAACGCCACGCGGGCGGTGACCTATTTTGAAACCAGCCGCCGGTCGGGATACTCGCAGCAGATCAGCTTTCGGATCCAGCATGAGTTGCCCGGCCGCGCCGTGGTGGAGTACGGCTACATCGGCAACCTGTCCCGCAAGCTGTCCGGCGCCAATCTGCAGATGAACCAGATTCCCCCCGCGCTGCTGGCCGCCGGCAGTTCCTTCCGGGACCGTCCCTTCCCGCAATTCAGCGGCGTTTCCCTGGTGGCGCCCAGCCTCGGCGTTTCCAGCTATCACGCCGGCGTGGTGAAGCTGGAGAAGCGTTTCTCCCGCGGCTTCAACTTCCTTTCCACTTACACGTGGTCCAAGTTTCTGGACAACTCCGACTCGGGAAACAACGCCTTTGGCAACGAAGGGAACTCGTATTCGAATTTCTACAACCGGCGCGCCGATTGGGGTCCGTCCACGCTCGATATCCGCCACCGGCTGACCGCCAGTTCCGTTTTCCAGTTGCCGTTTGGGAAGGGCAAGCCTTATCTGAACCGGCACTGGACAAGGATCCTGGCGGGCGGTTGGTCGTTGGGAGGTGTGCTGGTCATGCAGAGCGGGGGCCCGGTGACGGTGACCACGCAAACCAACACCACCTTCGCCTTCTCCGGCGGGCCCCAGCGGGCCGACGTTATCAGCAACCCGAATCTTCCCGTGGGCGAACGGACCATCCTGCGCTGGTTCGACACCAGCGCCTTCCGCCAGCCGGCGTCCTACACGTTTGGCAACCAGGGCATCGGGCTGATTCGCGCCGATGGGCTGATCGGGGTAAACGCATCGATCATTCGCACGTTCCGCCCGCGCGAGAATGTGCAGTTGCAGTTCCGGGGGGAGATGTTCAATCTGCCGAACCACCCGAATTTCGCCCCTCCGGGCCAGGTATTCGAAGGCCCCGGCTTCGGAATCGTGAACTCGGCGCGCGCCGCGCGGCAGGTGCAGTTGGGTCTGCGGCTGGTGTATTGATACGATTAGGCGTTGTGTGTCACATAGTACGCACACGCCATGCCGCATTCCAGCTTTTTCCTGCAAGGGACCCGGGGAAACCTGGGCCATTTTGAACTGGTGTTTCCGCGCCCAACCGGTGGCGGCGTCTGCCTGCTGACGCGCAACAACGATTCGCCCGGCTTTCCCTGGGGCCCCCCGCACCTGCTGTTCGGCAGCGCCGAGGATATCATCAGTGCCCGCGCCCTGGAAAACCGCGCCACCGCCAAACTGGAGGTGGTGGGCATCCAGAACGGACGGCTGTTTCACACCTCGGGCAGCGATGCCTCCGACGGCCGCTGGTTCCAGCCGAAGTTCTTCGCCAAGACCGTTGACGTTGAGGGCCATCCCGCATTCATCCAAGGTCTGTACGGCATCAACGGCAACTTCGAAGTGGTGGCGCCGCTGAGAGGCGGCGGCCTGGGCCACTGGTGGCGGGACAACGACACCGACTTCGAATGGCGCGGCCCCAATCCGTTCGGCGAAGGCAGCTACGAAGCCGTTTCGATGATTCAGAGCAACTTCGGGCCGGCGCCGGGCAACTTCGAGATCGTCGCGCGCCGCGGCAACAGCCTGGACTTCTATTTCTTCGACGGGCAGTGGGTGGGTCCGCTTGAGATCGCCAGCGGAGTTTCAGGCGCGCCTTGCCTGATGCAGGGTTTTACGGGCGTCACCGGGAACTTCGAACTGGCCGCGCCGATGGAGGGCGGCGGGCTCGGCTATTGGTTCCGCGACAACGATGATCCTTCCCTGCCCTGGATCGGTCCAGTTCGTTTCGGCGAAGCGGACTATTCGGCGGCCGGGCTGCTGGTGAGCAACCTCGGCGGCTTCAGCAATATGGAAGTGGCCGCCTTCACCGGTGAGGAGATCCATCACTTCTTTCGCGACGAGGCGGGCGCCTGGCAGGGACCCACGATCATTCACCATCTCCCGCCGCTCGACCCCGCCATGCACGGCAGGACCTCGATTGTTGCGGGCGATGCCGGCCACGTGGGCATACACGCGGTACTGCTGCGCAGCGGGAAGGTGCTGCTGTTCGGATACGCCGATACCAACGATGTCGATCCCAAGGCCAGCCTCTTCGATCCCGCCGCCCTCACCTTCAAAGCCGTACATCCGCACCATGTGTTTTTCTGCGCCGGCCATTGCTCCCTGGCCGACGGCCGTATCTTCCTCGCCGCCGGACACCATGAGCGGCGCATGCTCAGCTACTTCGATCCGGAAAGTGAAGCCTGGAGCCATCCCAAACAGAACGGCCAGGAAATGTTGATGGAGGTGGACCGCTGGTATCCCACCTGCACCACGCTGCCGGACGGCCGCGTCATGATCTTTTCCGGAAATGCCGCCTTTGCGACAAAGGTGGAGAACAACTTCCAGTACTTCACCGCCGATCCGCCGTCGCTAAGTCCCATGGTTCCCGTGCCGCTGCCGCTTTCGGCCGCCTTTGCGCCGCCCAACCCCAACCCCGGCATGGCGCTCTATCCGTTCGTTTATGTCCTGCCGGGCGGTAAGGTGCTGGTTTACTCGCATCGCGCCGCGAAACTCTACGACCTTGCCACTGATTCCTGGGAGCCCGGTGAGATGGAAATCAACTCTTCTTTGTCGCGCTCCTATGTCGGGGCGGGAACTTCGGTGCTGCTGCCGCTTCGGCCCCCTGATTACGCGGCCCGTGTGCTGGTGACCGGCGGCGGGGGAGTACCGTTGTCGGAGATCGACACGCTCAGCCCGGCGCGCGAGGACGCCGAGATCCTGGATCTCTCCGTGGACACGCCCGCCTGGCGATTCACCAGTTCGATGTCTTTCCCGCGCGTGCTGGCGGATTCGGTGCTGCTGCCCGATGGCAAAGTGCTGGTGCTGGGCGGCAGTGCTTCCGGACGCTCCGACGCCGGAACCAGCCCGGTGTTGGAGATGGAGATCTTCGACCCGGAGACCGAAACGTGGTCCATCGTCAACCGGAAACTGCTGCCTCACATGTATCATTCCACCGCCGTGCTGCTGCCTGACGCCACCGTGCTGATGACCGGCAAGGACGGTATCTTCCAGTTTGAGCCGTATCAGTATCCCGAGCGTCGTATCGAGATCTTCGAACCACCATACCTGTTCCAGGGTCCGCGGCCGGTGATCAATTCCGTACAGCAAGTGATCGGCTACGGCCAGGAGTTCGCGGTGGAGACCGATGACGGCTTTGCCATCGGCTCAGCCTGCCTGATCCGCCCGGGCGCGACGACGCATTCGTTCAACATGGACCAGCGTTATGTCGCGCTGGAGATCCGCGAAGCGAGTGCCGATCGCGTGGCGGTGGCGGCGCCGCCGGACTCGACGATCGCGCCGCCGGGTTATTACCTGCTGTTCATATTGAGCCATCAAGGCGTGCCAGGGGTAGCCAGATTTGTGCGCTTGCACGCCTGATCTGCTACGCGAAGAAATTCTCCGGAATGGCGCCGCGGATCACTTTCTCCACCGCCTTCAGCGCCTGTGGCCGAGGGAAGGCCGGCCGGGAGGCCAGACGCACCGTACGCGAAGCGCGGTGTCTGAGTGGACGCAGCACCAGGCTCCGCCGTCCCAGCGCCGCCGCCGCCAGCCTGGGAATCAGCGTGGTTCCATATCCCTCAGCCACCAGATTCACAAGCGTCTCCAGACTCGCCGCCTGGAACGGGCGTTGCCTGTCCGCGCGAGAGCAGGCCGACAGCGTCTGTCCGGCCAGGCAATGACCATCGGCCAGAACCAAAACATCCGGCGCCAGTTCTGTTTCATCCACCACGCGCAATTTCGCCAGCCGGTGCGATGCAGGGAGCGCTGCCAGGAAAGGCTCCTCAAACAGCGCAGTGGTGGTGATGCCGCTTCCTGCCGCCTCGGTCGCGATCAGGGCGGCGTCCAGCTTCTGCCCTCGCAGCAGGTCCAGAAGTGGATTCGTCAGGTCTTCCCAGAGTTCCACTTTCATGGCGGGACACGCCTTGCGCAGCGGGCCCAGGATCAATGGCATCAGGTAAGGGGCCAGTGTGGGAATCACGCCCAACTTCAGCGGGCCGGCCAGTTGGTCGCGCGACGCGGCGGCTTCCGATTCCATCATGGCCGTATCCTCCAGCGCGCGCCTGGCATGGACCAGGATCCTCTCTCCGGCGGGCGTGAGGGACACCCGCTTGTTCGTGCGCTCAAACAAAGTAACGCCAAGATGTTCTTCCAGTTTGCGAAGCTGGCCGCTCAGCGTGGGCTGACTGATGCGGCAGGCCTCGGCGGCGCGGCCGAAGTGGCGGTGATCGGCCACCGAAACAAAGTAGCGAAGTTCCTGAAGAGTCATCGTCAGAGCCTATCATTGCTATCTTAACAATCGATTGGACAGATCGTGCTAACTGGCCTATGCTTGGGACATGAGCAGTGAAAAACGTCTCACCACTACTGGCGGCGCCCCCGTCGCCGATAATCAGAACAGTCTCACCGCCGGACCCCGCGGCCCCGTTCTGCTGCAGGACTAC
This sequence comes from Bryobacteraceae bacterium, assembly GCA_033762895.1. Classification (GTDB taxonomy): domain Bacteria; phylum Acidobacteriota; class Terriglobia; order Bryobacterales; family Bryobacteraceae; genus CADEFT01. Next base: position 12,367 of record JANRLE010000164.1, read on the forward strand.
CAGCTTCTTGAGAAGCTGGCGCACCAGAATCGCGAACGTATTCCGGAGCGCGTCGTCCATGCGAAAGGCTGGGGCGCGTTCGGCACGCTCACTGTCACCCATGACATTTCCCGCTACACGCGCGCCTCGCTATTCCAATCCGTGGGCAAGACAACCGGACTGCTGATCCGGTTCTCCACAGTGGCGGGCGAGCTCGGGGCCGCCGACGCCGAACGGGACGTGCGCGGCTTCGCCATCAAGTTCTACACCGAAGAGGGCAACTGGGACCTGGTGGGCAACAACACCCCGGTCTTTTTCATTCGCGATCCGCTGAAGTTCCCGGACTTCATCCGCACCCAGAAACGGCACCCGAAAACGCACCTGCGCAGCGCCACGGCGATGTGGGATTTCTGGTCCCTGAGCCCGGAGAGCCTTCATCAGGTCACCATTCTCATGTCTGACCGCGGTCTGCCGCCCAGCCCGCGATTTATGAACGGCTACGGCAGCCACACATTCAGCTTCTGGAACCACGCGGGCGAGCGCTTTTGGGTGAAGTTCCATTTCAAATCAAAGCAGGGCCACCGCCATCTCACCAACGCCCAGGCCGCCGAGGTGATCGGCCGTACGCGGGAGAGCTATCAGGAGGATCTGTACGGCGCAATCGAACGGGGTGAATTTCCGAAGTGGACCATGTACGTGCAGATTATGCCGGAAGCTGACGCCGATCAAACGCCCTACAACCCGTTCGATCTGACGAAGGTTTGGCCGCATGCCGATTACCCGCTGATGGAAGTGGGGACGGTGGAGTTAAACCGCAACCCCGACAATTACTTCGCCGAGGTGGAGCAGGCCGCCTTCAGCCCGTCGAACGTGGTGCAGGGAATCGGATTCAGTCCCGACAAGATGCTGCAGGCGCGCGTGTTCGCCTACGCCGACGCCCATCGTTACCGCCTGGGCACGCACTATGAAGCTCTGCCGGTAAACGCGCCAAAATGCCCCGTGCATCACTATCACAAGGATGGACCGATGCGCTTCTTTGCGAATGACACCGGGAATCCGGATGCCTATTATGAGCCGAACAGCTTCGGCGGACCGAAGCAGGATCCGTCAGTGGCGGAGCCGCCGCTGCGCATCCGGGGCGATGCCGCCCGCTTCGATCATCGCGAAGGCAACGACGATTTCAGCCAGCCGCGGGCGCTGTTCCGCCTTTTCGATGACGGGCAGCGGCAGCGGTTGTTCTCTAATATCGCGGCCGCGATGCAAGGGGTGCCGGAGGCAATCGTGGAACGCCAGCTTGCGCTGTTTGACCAGGTGGACCCGGCTTACGGCGCGGGGGTGCGGGCTGCCCTGCGCCGCTAAAGGTGCTTCTCAAACCAGGCCACCATCTTCTGCTTCATGTCATCGTTATAAACGTGGCCCGTTTCGGGGTAGATCACGCTTCGGAAGGCATCGGGCTTCTCATAAAGCGCATAGAAACGGTTAAGGATCCGTTCCAGCGTCTTCATCCCCTCGGGCGGCGACCCCGCGTCGCGATCCCCGGTGAGCGCCAGGAACGGCCGCGGCGCCATTAGCGCCATGACGCCTTCCGAATCAAAATGCCGCAACAGGCCCGGAACGAAATAGTAAATGCCGTGGGCGCGCAGGGCCCGCGTGGCGATCAGATCCTGATACCGCGTAAAGCACGCTACGCCCACCACGGCTTTCACGCGGTCGTCAATCGCCGCCAGCCACCATGCCCGCGTGCTCCCCATCGACATTCCCTGCGCGCCGATCCGCGTGGCGTCCACCTCCGGCCGCGTCACCAGGTAGTCCAGCGCCATCTGCTCGTCGCGCAGCATCATTCCCCACAACGTCCGGCCCAGCCACAGGTTCAGCTTGAACAGCGACATCTCCTGATCGGCGTTGCGGGCCTGCTTCTCCAGTTCGCCGGCCGGCCCCAGGCCGCGCCGCTCTCCATTGAAGTAACTGTCGATGCCGATGACCACGTAACCCTTTTTCGCCAGTAACTCCGCCACATCCTGCGACGTAGGCTGATAGCCGAACATGTTTTCCTTGCTCGAGCCGTGGCCGTGCATGGTGAGGATGGCCGGACGCGGCCCGGGGAATCCCTCCGGTACGGCGATATAGCCGGGAACGTCGAAGTCCACGCCGTTGTGAAAAACGAACTTCTCGATGCGATATCCGTCCCTGCGGTCCGTCTTCACGATGCGCACCGCCGGGGTGGGGCGCGGCGGCATCTCACCCAATGACCGCAACACAATTTCGCGCACCGCGGGCCGCGCCTTCTCCCATTCCCCCAGTGAATCCGGGATGGCCAGCTTGCCATACGGCAGGTTGCGGAAAGCCTCCGGCACACCCTCCCAAGGCTGCTGCAGCGGCCCCGGTGGAAAGTGCGTCTGAAGCGCCAGCTTGAGAAGAGCCAGAAGCGCCATGGACATCGGCTACCACTCCAGCCGCAGTTGGGCCTGTAACTCACGCGGGATGGCCGAATCAAACTTCGCATTGCGGTCCATCGTCTGCGTGATCACGCCCGCCGTCGCAGCCTGCGAGATGTTGGTGTTCGGGTCGCGATAGTTGGGGTGATTCATCGCGTTGTTTGCCAGCAGTTCCACCCGGATGCGCATCCGCTCTTTCACGTGGAATACCTTGGCGATGGTCCCGTGCAGCACGTTCACCGGCGTCCCGTAAAGCACACCTTTGCCCGAAGTGCCGAACCTGCCCAATTGCGGCGCCGCGAACGCCCCCACGTCGAACCAGCGGTTGACGGTGGGATTGTCGATGCGCCCGTCGGCAATGCGGTCCGGACGCAAGGTCACCACCGGGCGTGCGCGTGTATTGGTGAAACGCGTGCCGGTGGGATCGGGGCCCGTCCAGAACGGCGTGATCGCGCCGCCGGTCTCGTAGATATAGATGCCGGAAAGCTGCCAGCCGCCGAAGATCGCGTTGCTCACCCGGCCCATGTTGGACAGAAAGGGCCGTCCTTTTCCGACCGGAAGATCGTAAATCACGTTGCTCTGGAAGCGGTGGCGGGGCAGGGCGCCCCAGGTGGACCGCTCCCGGGCGCGGTTGTAAGCATCCTCCGGCGCCTCATTCCGCTCCAGATCCTGTATATCCTTCGCCAGCGTGTAATAAAACTGATAGTGCAGGCCGTTCAACATGCGCCGCTCCGCCTCGAACGACAATCCATGATACTGATGCCCGGCGCCATTGTCGTTGAGCATAATGTCGGGATAGCGCGGGAACAGGCGCGGCTTGTCCACATAGAGGCGCTCATCGGCAAATGGCTGATTGATGTTCCAGCGGTACACGCCCTGGCGCGTATTGGTGCCCACGTAGCTCAGCCGGAATCCGTTGTTCCACTGCTGGCGTTCCAGCGTCAGCGCGTATTGCATGCTATACGGCACACGCAGGTCGGGCCGGAACGCCTGCGGCAGACTTACCGAAGCCGGTCCGGCCGACCCCGTGGAGGGAAACGCCACGGGCAGCAGCAACGGGTTGGTGGTGGGGTTGGTGAACGCCGGCTCGGCGATGTTGAATGGCACCACTGACCCGCCGCCCGGCCCTTCCGGCGCCGCGTCAAAGTAAATGCCATAACCGGCGCGTACCACCGTGTTGTTATCCCACGGACGCCAGGCAAAGCCGATGCGCGGGGCGAAGTTATTCTTATCGGCGCGCGTCAGCGTGGCCCCCCGGTAGCCGGCCTGCGAGGCCTCCACCACATCCACATAGCCGCGGGGCATCAGCGGACTGACCAATGAGCCGGAGCCGTCGGGCACCACGATTCGCCCCGAAGCCAGATCGAACAGCGAGAGCCTGCCGTTGGCGTCCTTGAATCCGCTGTAATACTGATACCGCATGCCCAAATTGATCGTAAGCTTGGGCGAAAACCGCCATTCATCCTGGACAAATCCGGCATAAGTCATATTCCGGCGCACCGGCTCGATCGCCGGGAAACTCCGGCTCATCGTGGTGGGAATGCCCAGCAGGAAATCCGCGTAGGTGTGTCCCGAAAAGCGGTTCGAAAACTGGAACGATCCATAGAGTCCCGCTCCCTGCCGGACTTCATTGGACTGGCCCCGGAACACCTGCATGCCCATCTTCAGGTTATGATTGCCGCGGAACCAGCTTACGTGATCGACAAACTGATGCACCAGGTCACGGCCGCACGGAACGCAACTGCCAATCACCTGTATCGGCGAAAGACCGAGTTGCGCCCAGGTGAGTTGCGGGATCTGGCCAACGTCCGGCAGATCCGGCGCCAATCCCTGCAGGCCAAGCTCAGAAACGATCTGCTTGCCGCTCAGCCGTGACTGGTTGGGCAGATTATCGAACGACGTGCCCCATCGGAACTCATTCAGCAGATTCGTCCGGATCGTGTGGGTATAGGCGACCGTGGCGGCGCGCAGCGTGCGCCAGCGCCGGTAACGTTCGGTCACCGTGGGGATTGCCTCGAAGTTGTCCAGGTTCCAGTCCACCTTGGTGATCCGCCCGTAAACGAAGGCCTTGTCGTTAAAGCGGTGATCAACGCGCAGCGTCAGCGTGGGCTGGTGCGATATCTGGTTGATCCGCAGTTCGCGATAGTTCAGTGCGATCAGTTGATTGGGATCGCCGAAATTCGGCTGCGCGATGAAGCGGTCCTGCATCGCCTGCGTCACGCGGTTCACCCGGCTGGTGGGAATTCGATTGCCGGCGAATGGCGTATTCCCCTGCGGGTCCCGCAAGGTGAGTCCAGCCACACCCGAGAAGTCGCCGGTCCGCCAGGGCACGGCGGGCACGGTCTGGTTGATCTGCGTGCGGCCGGGGCTGCCGAAGCCGGCCTCCAACGTGCCGAAGACGAACGTCTTGTTTTTTCCGTTGTAGACGCCGGGGATGTACACCGGTCCGCCGCCGGCAAACGTCATCCGGTGCGCCACCCCGCTGACGCGCTGCAAGGCAAAAGGATTACGCACACGGAACGCCGTGGTGGAGTAATAATCCGAGTAAGTGCCGTGAAAGTCATTGGTGCCCGCGCGGCTGATCAACGTCACCTGCCCGATGGTGCCGAACTCCGCGCTGGAGCCCGATATGTCCATGCGCAGTTCCTGGAAGGATTCCGTCCGGTCCAGCAGCGGGCCGCTGGCGAAACCGCCGCCTGAGCGCGCGATGGTGGTGCCGTCAATGTTGGCCGCGCCCTGATTCTGCCGGCTGCCGGCGAACGACACCTGGAATCCCGCGGTGGTTTTGTTGATCTGCGGCGAAAGAGTGAAATAGTCCCACGCCCGGCGCAGCGTCAGCGGCAGCGCTCGCAACACCTCGCGGTCCTTCACATCGGCGATCCGCGATGATTCGGTCTCGATCAGCGTGGCGCCGCCAGTCACCTCCACCACCGTATCCACCGTGCCGATCGCCAGCCGCACATCAATGCGCCGGTTGTCGAGGCCGGTGAGAATGATGCCTTCCACCTGAAATTCCTGGAAACCGGCGGCCTTGGCGCGCAGGACATACCTGCCATCGCGCAGATTCGCCAACGTGTACAGGCCGTCCTCATTCGTCGTGGCCCTGTAGGTGTAGTTGGTGCCGGTGTCCCGGGCCTCCACTTCAACGTTGGGAACCGGGGCGCCAGCCGGATCAGTGGCGGTGCCGGTGATGGTGGCAAACGTGCTTTGCGCATGAGCCGCGCCGGCCGCGGCGAGAATCATCAGCGTGAGATAAACCTTCATTTTGCCCTCTGTTCTGGGGCGAGTATATCACCGTTTTATCCGCCGGCACTCTCAGCCGATTCGGACCTTGGCCAGTTGCGTTTCGTCGAACTCAACGCCCAGCCCGGGGCGCTCAGGCACAACCGCGTAACCGGGCTGGTATTCGAGCGGCTGCTTCAGCAGCACATTGCCGAACGGCCCTTTGTGCGCGTTGCCGCCTTCCATGATGACGAAGTTGGGCGTGGCCGCCGCCAGATGCATGGAGGCGGCCTGATACGGCGCCGTTCCCGTGCTGACATGCGGCGACCAGAGTACGTGCTGCGCGTCGGCCATGATGGCAATCCGCCTGCATTCGGTGATGCCGCCCGCCCTGCACACATCGGGGTTGATGATATCCACTGACTGAGTGGCGAACATATCCCGGAATTGGAAACGGTTGGATACCTCCTCACCCGCGCAGATGGGCGTATCCAGCGTTTCGGCAAGCTTCGGGTAGCCGGAAAGATCGTCGGGCAACAGCGCATCCTCCCACCAGCCGATGTTCTTGAGTTTGTCCAACTCGCGGCCGATCCTCACGGCCTCGTGCAGCTTGTAGCCGCCGAGGGAGTCGAGCAGAAGCTGAGCCTTTGGCCCAATGGCTTCCGAAACGGCCAGCACACGGTCCAGGTCTCGCGTGCCGGGCCCCTTGCTGAGCCCCATCTTCACCGCCGGGAAGCCCGACTCCACCGCCGTGCGCGCGCTCTGCCGCAGCGCGTCGATGGTGGCGCCGCCGATGCCGGTGTAAGTGGCCAGCCTGGTGCGGTACTTGCCTCCCAACAGGCGGTAAACGGGAAGATTGGCGAACTTACCCAGGATGTCCCACAGCGCCAGGTCAATGCCGGCAATGGCTTCGGTGAAGAAGCCGCTCTGGTAACCTCGGGTGCGCTGGCTGGAGTAGAGCCGTTCCCACAACGGCTCAATCTCGCGCGCGTCTTCGCCTATCAGAAGCGGGGCCAGGGCGTCGGTGATGGCGGTCTGATGCACGCGCGGGGCTGCGGGCGCGTGCGACTCTCCCCAGCCCGAAATTCCCTGATCGGTGTGGATTTTTACCAGCACCGCCTGCGTGTAGCCGCCGAAACGGGAAGGGCTCGATTGATCGAGACGGTTCCATAGGCCCGGTCCGCCGGTGGTGGCGCCCAGCGGAGGCATCTGGATCAGCTTCTCGGGCGGCGTTGCGTCCTTCGGCGTGCGGATGACAATCGCCTCAACCTTGGTGATTTTCAGCGAAGGTACGCCGCGGGAGGCTTGTGCGATCAATCTGCCGGCCGGAAGAAGCGAGAATAGGTGGCGTCGAGTCATGGGCGGTTTCCGCTCCTATCCTGCCAGACACCGGTGCCCGATCACAAGACGGACTGGCCGCGCTACACTTCAAGCCATGGCCTTCGCCATCGACCAGGAACACCTGCCGGCTATTCTTACGTCCCCAATGGAGCTCGCCGTTCGCCCGATGCGACCCGGACCTTGAAATCGCGCGCCGGAGAAGGGGGCGGAAAAATAGACAATGATCGGCTCGATTGCCGGCGAAGGCCCGGTGGAGGGATGGACCTGGCCGTGGTGTGGGACCCGCTGGGGCAGAGCTGAACGCTGAGATTCGTGCCTTGGGATTTCAGCTTTGCCGACGGCCAGGCAGGCCCTTCTGAAGTCCTACCGGGCGTGAACAGTCCCTTGCAGGATTAGCGCACGCAGCAGGCGGACTTCACCAGCGAGCCGGGCCTGCCCGTCCGCGTGGGATCGGCATCGGCAAAGTAGTCCTGGTGCGAGAGATTGCGGTACACCGCGCCGGCGACTCCTGACGCCACCGGTCCGTTCACGGGCCTTCCACCGGTGAGCATCACCACAACCACAAGCTTGTTGCGGCTCGACTCATTGTAGGAGCCAAACCAGCCCATGTGAGTCGGCGACCGCTCGTCAGTGCAGGTGCCAGTCTTACCGAGAATCGTTTCGTCGGTTTTCGACCCCGCCCGCCTCGCCGTTCCGTATTCCACCGCGCCTTCGAGGCCCGGCTTCACTTCCGGAATGAATCGTTCGATGTCGAGATGGCGTTTCACGCGCGGGACAAAAGCCTCCGCCTCCTCGGCTGAGCGCGGATGCTGCAGGTAGTAAAGCGTGCCACCGTTGGCGATCGTGCTCAGTACGCCCGCCAGCCCAAGCGGTGTCAGTGAAATCCCGGATCCGAAGCTTGTCATCATTCCCACGCCTTCGGGAGGCGTCCTTGTGGGCAGGATTCCAGCCTGCTCACCGGCGATATTCAGCCCCGCCTTCTCCCCGAAGCCGAACAGACGCGAGTAGTAGATGACACGGTCAAAGCCCAGCTTCTCGCCGAGAACGGCGAAATAAGGGTTGTTGGAAACCGCCAGCGCCTCGGTGAGGTTCATCGATTTGTATCGCGACAGACGCAGGAACGTACCCCGGTCCACAATCCCTTCGCTCAACGCCGCGAACGCGGTCAGGATTTTCACGGTCGAGCACGGGATGAAGCCGCTCTTGAGCGCAAGTTTCTGGTTCACGATGGTAAGGATTCGCCCGGAAAACGGATCCGCCACTACCACCGTGCCGTTGTACTGGCCCAGCGCATCAATCGCCGCCTGCCGCACCACCGGATCTTCGCCATCCGATACGTCGCCGTCGGTCGAGTCATTGACGAACGTCGGCTCTTTCCAGGGGCTGTAAACCACCCGCCCGCGGCTCCGGTAGGCTGCCGGACGCAACCGGACCTTCCCGCGGCTCCGTGTCCGCACCAGCCTCGCGCTCGTTAACGGTTTGACCGCTTTTGCCCTCGCCGTCGTCCTTTTCGCCGGTTTGGCAACCGGCTTCGATGTGGCTTTCGCACTGCTCTGCTTGGCCATCGTCTGCTTAGCCATCGTCTGCTTGGCCACCGTCTGCTTGGCCACCGTCCGCTTGGCCGGAGCCTTTGGCGGCGTCTTCGCTGGCACTGGCATTGGTTGGGCGAGCGCGAGTACAACTGCTAGTACAAATGCAAACCGGCTCGCCAGGCACTGGATCATGCCACTCCTCCCTGGTGTCCTATCGGTCGTATCAGAGACACACTTGAGCACTGACGCGGGTTTATTGCTACAACCAGTATTGTCTTCAATCATCTAGCAGGAGTCAAGCGGCCCCGCACCTGCGCCGGCGGGGGAGGAGTGCCCCAGCCGCAAACGTGGGCACTATGCCGCCGTCCAACCACCGTCAATCGTGACAACCGAGCCGGTCATAAAACCCGACTCTTCCGAGCACATGTACAGTACCAGATGGGCGATTTCGTCCGGCCGTCCCAGCCGCCCAATCGGCTGGCGGGCGTTGAGTTGCGCCCTCACCTGCTCCTTCTCGTGCTTGTGATATTTTTCCAGGTAGCCCTCCACGAAAGGCGTTTCCACCGTCCCTGGACAGATGCAGTTCACACGAAACTCGGTCGGGTATTCCACGGCAAGCTGTTTTGTCATGGCCACTACAGCGCCTTTGGTGGCGCAGTAGCCAAAGCGCTTCCTGATGCCGATGAGACCGGCCACCGAACCGATATTCACCATCGCTCCGTGAGAGGCGATCAACAAGGGAACCGCCGCTTTGCTGACGAGGAACAGGCCCTCCACATTGACCTTAAACAACTTTTGGAAGTCGTCCAGCGAACAGTCCGTGATGCTGCCAACGTGGCCGATCCCGGCGTTGTTGACCAGAAAATCCAGGCGGCCGATGCCGGAAAACGCCTCGCGCACGGAATTTTCGGAAGTAATGTCGCAAGGCACGGCGCGGGCGCCCGGCAGTTCAGCCGCCAGCTTCGTGGCAGCCTCGCCGTTCAAGTCCGCCACCAAAACAGAGGCGCCGGCTTGCGCCAACACGCGGCAGGTGGCTTCACCGATGCCGCTGGCGCCGCCGGTAACCATGGCGACGCGGCCGTCCAGGCGGAATGGGGGTATGTTTGCGGAATTGCTCATCCTTTTGATCATACAAGTTGATCATTCGAGGCGGGCTTTCCCGCGCGCGGTCTAAGGTTTTCGCAGTACCTGCCGATAGATCAGGCGTGGGCAACTTGATCTTTGGCGCGTTCCTGGTCTTGTCGCTGGCACAGGCCGGGTGGATACAGATGACGCAGGGCAGCCCGGAGGCCTGGCAGCACGCCGCTCCCAGGCTGGTGGCGCTCCTCACGGTGATGCTGATCGCCGAGGGACTTCGCCGGCTGGTGCCGATGTTTCATGCCGGCCGGAAAAACGGATTGGCCTACATGGGTGTGGCGGCCGCAATGGTCGGATTGCTGGGCGTTCTCACCTGCGCCGGATTCTACATCGTAACTACCGACGGCGGTGATGTCGGCTGGTGCCTGATCGCCCTGGTTTGCGTGGCCGCCCAGGCCACTGCCACCGCCCCGGTCTTGTTCGCAAGGCGCCGCGATATCTAAAACCCTCAACTTCTACTTTCGTCCCAGCCAGCGGATGCGGAAGTTGAACGCCCGTCCGGTGCCTCCATAAAAGCGCAGGTAGTCCGGCGAGTTCACGATGCTGTTCACCGTGTCCGGGTTGATCCGGTTGGTCAGGTTGTTCGCCCCCATCCGCCACGCCCAGCGATGCCCCCGGAACGCAAACCGCCGCTCCAGGTGCAGATTCACTTCGAAAAATAGGGGAAACCGCTCCGCATTCACCTTACCCACAAAACGGCCATCGCCGGACCGGTTGCTGAACGGAAATCCGTCCCGCGCATCCAGCAGATAGGCCACCGCCCAGTTCTTCAGCGGCGTGGGCAAGTACCCCCAACTCATCAGCCGGTTTGGTGAATCCCACGGCATCGGGCCCTCGTTGTCCGTCACGATAATCGGGTCGTCCACGTTCACATCCACAACGGCATTCGACAGCGCCCGTGACCGCGTGTACGACACCATCCACTCATACTGCCGCCGGATGTTCTGCCGCACCGTAAAGGAAACCGAATCGAACCTGTCACGGCGGAAATTCTCCAGCGAATAGACGTTATCCACCACCGCCGCGTTCATCGCCTGCGCCCACACCGGCGCCGGGTCGTCATACAGAAAATAGGAATTCCGGTAAGTAAACCCGTGCGTGCCCCTGCGGCGCAAGTACTCCGCGCGAAACGCCAGGCTGCCGGGCCAATGATGCTCCACTCCGAGCGCCATGTTCCAGTAACCCGGCCGCGCCAGGTCAGTATTGCCGATTCTATAAATACTCAACGCCGGACCGCGCCCCACGATGCCCTCCGGAGTGAAATACGAAGTAAGCGTAAACTGATCCTGGGGACGCGTGAACAGACGCAGGCTGGATGCTTCATAAATACTGGCGGCTCCGCCGTAAATTTTGGTGTTCTCCATACGCCTGGGAGACCACGCAAACCCAAACCTCGGCGCCGGCGACCAGCCATGCAGAATGCCGCCCCAATCGGTTCGAATGCCCGTCTCAATCAGCAGCCCGGGCCGCACGCGCCAGGAATCCTGCACGAAGCCCGCTACCTCGTAATTGGCCCGCTCGAGCGCCCCGTTGCCGCCGAACACCGTGCGGCTCACCCGCCGTCCCTTCTCATCAATGCTTTCAAAGCCGCTACGCCGCACGTTCTGCGAATACCACAGGCGGTTGAGATCGGTCCCCGCCTTGAGCTGATGCCTGCCTCCGTAGGAAACCGATGGAAGGAATCCGGAGATCAATACCTGGTCCCGCGCCGCTTCCCTAACGCTGTCCACAAAATGATTCCCGCGCTTGCCGAATGGCGTCAGTTGCAGCATCCGGTGTCCTTGCGGAATGTCGCGTCCGAAAGTGCGGTTGGCCGCGTAGCCAAACTCCACCAGCGCCCCCCCGCGAAAGTACACCTGGTCCTTGACATGAAAGAACCACTGCCGGCTCCGCTTATCCACGGTGGTTTCCAATGGGTCGAGCGCGGTCAACCCCGTCCGCGCCGCATTCCAGTTGCTCATCAGGAACCCCGTGTGCAGGATGTTGGAAGGCGTCAGGTTCACCTGCCCGTGCAGCATATTGCTGAAGCGCAGGCTAGGATACCGGTCCTCGCCCTTCGGCAGATCCCGGATGAAAGTCTGGGAATAGTGCGTGTCGAAGGCATTGGAAAACCACGCCCGGCCCCGCACCAGGGGCCCCGAAAGCGTCAGTCTCGGCGACCAGTCACCCACCGTCCATCCCTTCCGGTTCTCAAAGCCCGGGAAGAAGTTGGTGGCGCCGTAACGGAACTTGTCGTCCCCGCTGTGCGTCCTCACCGCCAGCGCCCCCGCCGAACCCTTACCGTATTCGGCCGGCAGATTCCCGCTTGCGATCTCCACCGAATGAACAGACTCCACGCTGAACCGCGTCTCAAACCGTCCGGTCAAAGGATCATTCACGTTGAAACCGTTCAGGGTGAACAGCAGTTGCTCCTCAGCCGCCCCGTTTACGTGCAGCCCGCCACGCGAGTCGCGGATCACGCCCGGCACAATGCGCAGCGCCGAGCGGAAGTCGTTGGTGTTGGCGTAGGGAATGTTCAGAATCTGGGTGGCGCCCACCGAACGCGCAGGCGTGGTGGTGTCCATGTCGATGGACAGCGGCGAGGACGATACTTCCACTGAATCACGCACCTCGCGAACCGGCTCCAGCACCAGCGTCATCTCGCGTCCCTCGGCGGCAACGGGAAGCACCTGCTCCCGCAGCGGATAGAACCCGTCCCGCTCCACCGTCAGAAGGTACTCCCCGGGCGCTGGCAGCTCCAGGGCGAAGTCTCCCTGCAACTGAGTGAACTGCTGTGACACGGGCCGCCCGTTCTGATAAACCAGCAGGCGCGCCCCGGAAACAGGCGTGCGCGTGGGGCTCAGCGCTTTGCCGCGAACCCAGACCGGCGCGGCATAACAGCCGCCCACCGCCAGGCACACAAATGCCGCGAAGAACTTACAGCCCATCCCCGATTGCTCCAATTTGGATGCGACACTAAGAATATTGGGGACGCGCGGGACCCGCAATACGGCAAAATGTGTATTTCAGATTCACGCATCCGATGCGCGGGGCTCCGCCCGGGCTTATCGCGCGGCCAGCATCGCCGCCGCCGCTTTGGCTTCCGGCAGGTTCGGATTCTGGCGCAGGGCGGCAAGCAGACTCTGGCGGGCCCGGCCGGTGTCGCCCGCCCTGTGGTAGGCCATCGCCAGGTGATAGTTCCGCACCGCTGTCCCCTCGCGCGCCACCGCATCTTCCAGGTGCCGCAGCGCCGGTTGATACACACCCATCCGGAAATAGATCCAGCCGATGGTGTCGTCGACGGCTGCTGACCTGGGCGCCAGTTCCTTGGCCCGTTGGGCATAGCCGAGCGCCTCCTGATACCTGCCTTCCTCCCCAAGAAGCCAGGCCAGGTTGTTCAATGCCGCAAGGTTGTTTGCGTCGCGATCGACAGCGCGCTTAAAATGCGCGGCGGCTTCACCGCGTTGTCCTTCCGCATGGGCGAGAATGCCCGCAAGCAGCGGCATCCCCGCGTTGTCTGCGCCGGCCCTCTTCGCCGCCTCCAGCGCCACACGAGCCCCATCACGATCCTCCAGGGCCATCAGGCGGCTGGCGGCGGCGTACTGAAGCGCGGCCGAACCGGGTTGTCTGGCGGCGTGTTCCCGGATCGCGGTCCTGGCGGGGCCGGGTTTCCCCTGGCGGAGATAAGTGGCTGCCAGCAGGTGCAGCCCGCGCGTATCACTGGGGCTTTCAGCCAGGGCTTCCTCCACCAGGGCGCGCGCTGCGCCGGGTTCGTTCCGCACTTTCAGTGCCGCCGCCTGCAACAGAAACTCGGGATGGCGGGAAAGCTTCAACTCATCGGTCACCTGCCTTGCCGCAACCGGATCGCCCAAGGCAATCAGCACCCAGTTCCGCTCAATCCTGGTCTCCAGCAATTCCTTCTGCCGGGCGGGCATCTTGTCCAGCAGTTCCAGCGCGGTCTTTGCTCCGCCCGCCGCGCGCAGAGATTGCGACAGTTCCAGTCGCGCCGGGAGCAGTTCCGGATTGAGGGTGAGCGCTTCATTGAGCGCTGCATGATAGCTGCGGCCCGCGCCTCTGGCCTGATGAACCTTCGCCTGCAGGTAGTGGCCCGCGGGAAGCTTCGGCTCCAGAGTGAGCAACGCGCTGATGTCCTGCTGCGCCTCGTCCGGCTTGCCTTCCATCAACAGTACACGCGCGCGGAATTCCAGGGCTTCCGTGTCCTTGGGGTTGGCCTCCAGCGCCGCTCCCAGCAGTTGCCTGGCTTCGGCGGCGCGGCCCGTCAACAGGCAGGCCGACACCAGACGTGTGCGGGCGCCCCGGTCTGTTCGATCCGCATCGAAGATCTGGCGCAGGATCGCAAGGGCGCCATCCCGGTCACCGGTTTCAAACCGCACCAGCGCCAGCCCGTTGCGGGCGCGTACATCGCGCGGCGCAATGGCCAGGGCTTCTTCGAAATCCCGCCGCGCATCCTCCATTTTGGAAATCGCGCCGTGGAAGTAGCCCAGCGTGACCAGAGCATCCAGCGGCTTGGGTGACTGATTCACCGCCTGCGCAAGAACCGCCTCGGCGCCTGCCACGTCTTTCTCCTGCAGGCGCTGGTTGGCCAGGACAATGGCCGCGTTGAGGTGTTGAGGGAACCGGGAAACCACCTGCTCCAGCCGCTTCAGCCCTTCCCCGGCCTTTCCCAGCCGCAGTTGCGCGGCCGCCAGCAGCAGGGCTCCGTCAGCGTTTGACGCGTCATGGGCCACCACCTGGGCGGCGTTCTGTTCGGCATCCTCAACGGCGTCTCTGTTTGCGCTCGACAGCTCGAGCGAAGCCAGCTTGATCCTCGCCTGCAGATGGCCCGGGTTGAGCGCGATCGCCCTGCGGAAACAAGCCGCCGCCTCGCCGATGTTGCCCGATTCCAGGCATGCCACGCCCAACTGGTACAGGGCATCGGCGTTGGCGGGCTGAAGGCGCACGGCATTGCGATACTCGATGGCGGCGCGGGCAAAGTCTCCCGCCGCGGAATATTTCCGGCCGGCCTCCAGATGCCGCACGGCCTTTTGTTGGGGATTGGCAGCGCAGCCAAGGAACATCACGAGGGCGAGGACGGGGGTAGCGGATCGCATCGCGGCCATTGCCGGTGATTGAGCAACCCACTGGCCATCCCGTCCGGAGGGCCGGCCGCCCAGCAAACCTACCGGTTTCAGGAAAAACTTTCGGACAAAATCCCAAACCCGGGGACGCCCGTCAGCACGCACCCACAGTCCGGCTAAGGCTCTTTAGCTTTGCGGTGAGCGTCGTGCGCTTCAGCCTGAGGATGTCGGCGGCGATCGTTTTATTGCCGCCGGCGCGCCGCAGCGCCTGTTCCAGCAATTGCAGTTCGATGCGGCCCACCGTCTGCTCGAAGTCGAGACCCTCTTCCGGCAGTTGGATGGCCGGCAGCGCAATGACGGGGGCGGGGGGCGGCGGCGGCGCTTCAGAAGCCCGGCTGGGGGGAAGGCTGGACGGAAGCTGAAAGTCGCCAGGCGTGAGGATCGGGCTTTCCGACAGCGCGATTGCCTGCTCGATGGTGTTCTCCAGTTGCCGGACGTTGCCCGGCCAGTGGTAGCTTTCGAGCAGTTCCATCGCCGCCGGCGACAGCTTCCGCTCCGCGATGCCTTCCTGTTGCGAGATGCGGGCGGTGAAGTGGCGCGCCAGCAGAGCGATATCCTCACGCCTTTCCCGAAGCGGCGTGAGGACCAGGGGCACCACGCTGAGGCGATAGAACAGGTCCTCCCGGAACTTCCCCTTGCGCACGCGTTCTTCCAGGTCGACGTTGGTGGCGGCGACAACGCGAACATCGACGTAGGTGGTTTCCGAAGTGCCGATGCGCTGGAACTCGCGCTCCTGCAGCACACGCAAAAGTTGGCCTGCACGTCGAGCGGCATGTCCCCGATTTCGTCCAGAAACAGCGTGCTGTTGTGCGCCTGTTCGAAACGGCCCACGCGGCTTTGCGTGGCGCCCGTGAAGGCGCCGCGCACGTGACCGAACAGTTCGGCTTCGAGCAGCGATTCCGGCAGCGCGGTACAGTTGACGGCCACCATCGGGTGGCGGCCACGCGGTCCGGCCGCGTGGATCGCGCGCGCGGTAACCTCTTTTCCGGTGCCGGTCTCGCCGGTGATGAGGATGGTGGCGCGCTTAGGCCCGATCAGCTCAATCTTTTCGGCAAGCCGGTCCATGGCGGGACTGCGCCCGATGAGGAGGCTGCGCCAGGAGGCGGCTAATGAAGTTTGTGTGGCGGTTTGAGTGCTCATGGCACGCGATATTTCCCTAAGGTGGTGATCGGCGGGAGTAGAGTGGGGCTGAATAAGCGGGAACGCTGTAAGACAGTGGGAGTAAAAGGTAGGCGCGGAGTGAAATTAGTAAGTTCACCTAGTCGCGCATCGATTTGCGGCGCGGCTGTCTTACGCTTGGGCCGCGCCAACCGCTTCGTCCACCGTGTCAAAGAACGGGAACACGCTGTCGAGCCGCGTGACATGGAACGCCGACCGCACGGGCCCGCTGGCCGCCGCCATCCGCAGTACACCCTGTGCGGCCATCATCTGCCGGTAGCCGGCGATGAAGCGCCCGATGCCGGTGCTGTCGATCTGGGTAAGGCCGGAGAGATCGAAAATGATGTTGCGGCAGCCCTCGGCAATGAGCGCAGACACGATCGACTCCACTTGCTGGGAGTTTTCACCGAGCGTCAGGCGCCCGGTGACGCGGATGAGGGCGGCGCCAGGATGGGGTTTCGACTGTTCGATGGAGAGCAAGCCGTTGTGTTTCGTCCTAGCTCTATGCTATACCGGAGAGTTAAGTTTTTCCAGCCGCTCGGCAAGTTTGCGCGAGCTTCAAGCGAAGAGGAGTCCCTGATGGCATACGTGATCGCTGAACCCTGCATCGGCACCAAGGATACGGCCTGCGTGGACGCGTGCCCGGTCGATTGCATCCACCCGAAAAAGGACGAAGACAAGTACGAAGGCGCGGAGCAGTTGTACATCGATCCGCAGGAATGTATTGATTGCGGGGCTTGCGTGCCGGTTTGCCCGGTCTCGGCGATCTTCGCGCTGGACGATCTGCCGGAGAAGTGGGCCAACTACGCCGAGACGAATTCGGCGTTCTTTGGCCGTTAGTTCGAAAATCTTTCCGTTCTTCGAGGGGGCGCTCGCCTTACGGCGGGCGCCCTTTTCTCATGGAAGCAACCCAATTCCCTTCGTCTTGACATTTCAAGATTTGTCATGACATCCTGCAAGGGTGAAGCAAGCCCGCGAAAAGTTCGCAACGCAGGTGAATTCCGAGATCCTCGCCGAAGTCCGCAGGATCGCCCACGACGAAGGCCGCCAGATTCAGGCGTTGATCGACGAAGCCCTGGCCGACCTGATCGAAAAGCGGAAACAGGCCCGCCCGCG
>JANRLE010000165.1:0-3034 GCA_033762895.1 Bryobacteraceae bacterium
TCTCGCCAGCCGCAATCTGGAGGCGGGCCGCCTGTGGCAAGAGGAAATCCGGCAGGCGCTGGTACTTTCCCGGGTGGCGGTACTGGTGTTGACGCCGGCATCCATTCGCAGTTCCTGGGTGATGTGCGAGGCCGGGGCGTGCTGGGCGCTGGGCAAGAACATCGTTCCCGCCATCATGGGCGTCAGTGCCAAACGCGTGCCTGAGATCATTTCCTCCTACCAGTGCCGCTCGATCGACAGCGGCGAGGGCCGTGAGCGATTTCTCGACGAACTGAGAACGCTCTGCGCCGGTTCCGAGCAGGACCGGGAGTTGACGGCGGCGGCATCTTCCATTGACGTGGCCAAGGCGAAGGCCATCCCGGCCAAGCGACTGCGCAAAAAAGCGCGCTAATCGTTTTTTTCTTGCTTTGTGCCCCGTATATCCTGTCCAATAGAGAAATCGGCTGAGGGGCATGCAAACATCGCAAGACTGGCGAACCATATACCGCGCCCGCATGGTCCTTCCCCCGTTACACCAACCAGAATCTTAGGAGCCTCGTATGCGTCATGTCGTCCTCGTCTGTGCGCTGGCAATGGCCGCCGCCGCGCAGGAGTATCGCGCCACGCTCAGCGGCCGCATCATCGATCCGCAGGGAGCTGTGATCTCCGGCGCCAAGGTGATCGCCACGCAGGTGGAAACCGGATCGAAGTTTGAAACCGTGTCCGGCGGCGACGGGCTCTTCACCGTCCCCTTTCTGCCGCCTTCGGCCTACCGTGTGACCGCCGAGGCCGCGGGCTTCAAGAAATACGACCGTAGCGGCGTGCAACTGGGCGCCAACGAACGCGTGAGCCTCGATATCGAAATGGCCATCGGCCAGATCACCGAGACCGTCTCCATCACCGCCGAGGCGCCCATGCTGGCCACCGCCACCGCCTCTTCCGGCCAGGTGATCTCCACCCGGCAAATCGAAAACATGCCGCTCAGCGGACGCACGCCTCTGGCGCTTGCGCAGCTTGCCTTCGGCGTCACCCCCACCGACGATCCGCGCTTTACCCGGCCATTCGACAACGCCGGCCCATCCGGCTTCTCCATGGGTGGCTCACCCTCCCGGTCCAACGAACTTCTGATCGACGGCGCGCCCGACACCACGGGCGACTCCCGTGTTGCCTACAACCCGCCGGTGGACGCGGTGGCCGAGGTGAAAGCGGAGTCCTTCCAGGCCGACGCAGCCTACGGCCATACTGGCGGCGGCACCGTCAACGTGGTGCTCAAGAGCGGCACCAACGGCTTTCACGGCACGCTCTATGAGTTCAACCAGGTGTCGCGCACGGCCGCGACGCCCTTCTTCACGAACAAGGTGGGTGGCAGGAAACCCACCAGCCGCTTCAATCAATGGGGTGGCAGCTTCTCCGGTCCGGTGCGCATCCCCAAGATCGTGGACGGCCGCAACAAGCTCTTTTTCTACTTCGCCTACGAAGGCATCAAGGATGCGCTTCCCGCGCCCGCCATCACGACACTTCCCACGGCCGCTCAAAAGACCGGCGACCTTTCGGCCCTGTTGAACGTCAGCGGCGCTTATCAGATTTTCGATCCGGCCACCGGCGCCGCCGAAGGCGCCCGCGTACGCCGCCAGCCTTTCGCCAATAACATCATCCCCGCCTCGCGGCTCTCCCCGATCGCCTTGAACTACCTCAGGCTCTATCCGGATCCGAATTCGGCCGGCCGGCCCGACGGACAGGATAACTTCACCTCTCTCACCAACGGCGAACGCAACGATTTCTACAACTACCTGGCCCGTGTTGACGTGAACGTTTCGGACAACCATAAGCTCTTCGTCAACTTCCGGACCAACAAACGCATTGGCCAGGGCGGCAACGCGTTCAACAAGTCGCTTACCGATAATCCCACCGCCACCAATGCCCTGCGGCGCATCAACTGGGGGCTGATGCTCGACGACGTTTACACCATCACGCCTACGTTTCTGATGAATACCCGGCTCAACTGGACCCGATTTGAGGAGCCGCGAGTGAACCACTCCCAGGGATTTGATTCCACATCGCTCGGATTCCCGTCCTATTTGGCCAACTCGGCGCCCAGCCGCGTGCTGCCTCGTATCACGTTCGCCCGCTTCACGGGCGTCGGTGACTCCGGCCCGCGCGCCTTTCCCTTTGACTCGTTCCAGCTCTTTGAGGCCTTCACCAAAATCGCCGGCAAACACACGCTCAAGTTCGGCGGCGATATTCGCCAACTGCGCGAAAGTGACTTCCAGTTCGGATTCTCCAACGGGACCTTTGCCTTCGGGAACAACTGGACCCAGGGCCCGTTCGACAACTCGCCGTCGGCTCCGCTTGGCCAGGATCTGGCGGCGTTCCTGCTAGGCCTGCCCACCGGTGGCCAGTTCGATGTCAACGCCGCGCGGTCGAATCTAAGCAACTACTACGCCTTCTTTCTTCAGGACGATTTCCGGGTCCGTTCCAACCTGACCCTCAATCTGGGCGTCCGCGCCGAGCATGAGACGGGCACCACCGAACGTTTTGACCGGTCGGTGAACGGATTCGACGAAACCACCGCCAGCCCGATTGCCGCCGCCGCCCAGGCTGCCTATGCGCGCAATCCGATCCCCGAACTCCAGCAGTTCCGCGTCAACGGCGGTCTCACCTTCGCCGGGCAGGGATCCAGGCTGATTTACTCGACGCCCGCGCTGACGTTTTCACCCCGTTTCGGGCTGGCCTGGACGATGAACCCCAAGACCGTTCTTCGAGCCGGCGCCGGCATTTATTACTTCACCTACGGCATTGCCGGCAACAACGCGCCCGGATTCAGCCAAACCACCGCCTTTGTCCCCACGCTCAACGGATTCCTTTCGCCATCCTCCACGCTCGCCAATCCTTTCCCGGGTGGCATCGAACAGCCAACGGGCAACCGCGGGGGGCTGTCCACCTTCCTAGGCCGTCCTGTGGCCTTCTTCAATCCGGATGCGCAATCGCAATACTCGGGACGCTGGCAGTTCTCCATCCAACGCGAACTGTCCTCCAACGCCATGATCGAGATCGG
>JANRLE010000166.1:0-27770 GCA_033762895.1 Bryobacteraceae bacterium
GAGGGCATGGACAGGCGCGAGCGGCGATTGCTTCAGGCCACGCCGTTCACGATTTCTGAAACCGCCGTGCGCCAGGCGACGCGTGTCCTGCGCCAGTTGCGAGACCAACTTTATGCTCAACATCCGTAAGCAATTTTCAAAACCCGAAGGCCGGCTCGGCTGGCTGATCGGCCACCTGATGGCCTTCAAGAACCGCGAACGAAGTGAGTGGGTGCTCTCGCTGTTGGACGCGCGAGCGAGCGATCACATTCTCGAAATCGGCTTCGGCTCCGGGGCCGACATCCGCCGCCTCAGCCGTCTTGCCGGCCAGGTCTCGGGCGTCGATCATTCCGCCGAAATGCTGGAAATGGCGGCCAAACGCAACGCCACGGCCATCGGCGCCGGGCGCGTCCATCTCCACCAGGCGCCCGCCAATGCCCTGCCCTTCGCCAGCGCCACCTTCGACAAGGCTTACTCCATCAATGTCGCCCAGTTCTTCAAGGACCCGGCGGCGATTTTCCGCGAATACCGCCGTGTGTTGAAGCCCGGCGCGCTGCTCGCCATTGCGGTCCAGCCCCGCTCCAAGGGCGCCACCGAGCAGACCGCGGGCGAAACGGGCGAGAAGCTGCGCCACGCGCTGGCCGACGCGGGCTTTGAACACGTAACGCTCCACCGTAAGCCGATGCGTCCGGTGTCCACCGTCTGTGCGATCGGCTACACTCCGGTTCGCCCTTAAATTCCAGCCCCGTATGCTAATCTAAAGACGGATGTGTCATTCCGGTCGGCACTGGCCGGTCCGCACTGGCGGAACTTGTATCGCAACTTACCCCAAGCCATTGCTACGTCTTTTCCGTAACGCATGAAGATCAGCGTTCCGATTACTCGCGGCATCGAATCCCTGTTCGGGACCAGAGACGAGAACATCCGCCTGTTGGAAAGCGGATTAGGCGTGACCACCGCGCTGCGCAACGACTCGCTCGAAATCGAAGGGGATCCCGATAACGTCAAACGCGCCGAGGGCATCCTGGTGGACTACGCGCAACTGGTGGGCGATGGCATTTCGCTCACCAACGGCGACCTGAACAGCTACCTGCGGGTGCTCAGCGGGGACCGCGCCATCACGCTACGCAGCCTGGTGCAGAGCGGCCGCCAGCGAAGTTTCGGCAAGAAGATGCTGGCGCCCAAGAGCATCAACCAGCAGCGTTACGTCGAAGCGATCGAGAGGAACGACCTGGTGTTCGGCATCGGTCCGGCCGGCACGGGCAAGACCTACCTGGCCGTGGCGATGGCTGTTGGAGCGCTGCTCAACAAACGGGTCAGCCGCATTATCCTCACGCGTCCGGCCGTCGAAGCCGGCGAGCGCCTCGGGTTCCTGCCCGGCACCCTGCAGGAGAAAGTGGATCCCTACCTGCGCCCTCTCTACGACGCGCTCTACGACATGCTGGAAGCGGAAAAGGTGGAAAAGCTGATGGAACGCGCGGTGATTGAAGTGGCGCCCATCGCCTTTATGCGCGGCCGCACGCTGAACGACAGCTTCATCATTCTGGACGAGGCGCAGAACTGCACCCATGAGCAGATGAAGATGGTGCTCACGCGCCAGGGGTTTAACTCCAAGAGCGTCGTGACGGGCGATCTCACGCAAGTCGATCTGCCCGCCGGCCGGCGGTCCGGCCTGCTCGACGCCACCGAAATTCTGCGCGAGGTGGAAGGCATCAGTTTCGTCCACTTCGACGAAAAGGACGTGGTGCGCCACAGCCTGGTGCAGCGTATCGTCAAGGCCTACGAAAAGCACACGGAAATGGCCAGCGGCCGCCAGTTGTCGCTGAAGCTCGCCGACCAGCCCGCCGCCGAGTGAGTCGCTCCATGTCATCAGAAGGCAGTAGTACCATTTTCCGCAATTGTCCGGCCGGGCTCGACCGCAAGCGCATCCGTGCCTTCCAGCGGCAACTTAGCATGGAAGTTGCCTCCGGCGCACCCTTCAGCTGCCTATTGGCGCGCGATAAAGTATTAACAGGCCTCAACCTCCAGTTTCTCGGGCGTGACTACCCGGCCGACGTGCTGTCATTCCCGTCGGCGGCAGGAAGCGCCAGCCTTGGCGAGATTGCGATCTCCGTGGACCGCGCCGCCGAACAGGGGGCTCAATTCGGCCACTCGACCGAGGAGGAGATCGAAATCCTCATGCTGCACGGCGTTCTGCACCTGATTGGGATGGACCATGAAAGCGACCGTGGCCGGATGGCCCGCGCCGAAGCAAAATGGCGCGCCACATTCGGTTTGCCCGGCGCACTGATCGAACGCAGCCGGAGGCGGCGATGATGGCGGCCATTTTTCTGGCGCTGATCGTCGTTGCCTGCCTGCTGGTGACGCTGGTCAGCTTCGTACACCTGCTGTGCCGGGAGAGCCTGCGCATCAAGGCCCGCGAACTGCCTTCGCTCGAATACTTCCGCGAATCGCTACAGGAGCGCATCGGGCTTGAGCCGGAGGACGGCGCTCTCGCCTTTTCCCTCATCCGCCACTTCGGCCTTCTGGCGCTGGCCATCCTCACCATGGCGATGATTACATGGTCCAAGGCGCCGGTGTGGCACGAAGCTCTGGAAGCCTTCGCCATCTCCTCGCTGCTGCTGCTCGGCACCAGCTACGTCGCGCCGCGTTTCCTCTACCGGCGTACGTCGGGCAAGTGGGCGGTGGCCGCACTGCCCGTCCTGCGCCTGCTGGCGGCGCTGTCGCGGCCGCTTATCGGCATGCTCGACTTCATTCAGAGCATCGCCGACCTGGGCGATTCCAACGGCGGCCAACAGGAAGAAGCCACGGCCGAGGAACACATCGAGGCGCTCATTGAAGCGGGCAAGGAAGAAGGCGTCTTTGAGGAGGGCGACGAGCAGCTCATACAGTCCGTGGTGGCCTTTGGCGACAAGACCGTCCGTGAAGTGATGACGCCGCGGCCCAACATCGTCGCCATTGAGGCGGAACGTACACTTGAAGATCTCCGCCAGTTGGTCATCAATGAGCAGTACTCGCGCATTCCCGTCTATGAGACGACCATCGACAACCTGGTGGGGTTCATACACGTGCGGGACATGTTCGAACTCGACGCGCAGCAGCGCGCCGCCCGCAGCGTGAAATCGCTGATGCGCCCCATCCGCTGCGTGCCGGAAACCAAGGCCGTCCATGACCTGCTGAAAGAAATGCAGCGCGACGGCGTTCACATGGTGGGCGTGGTGGACGAATACGGCAACACGGCCGGAGTGGCCACCATGGAAGATCTGATGGAAGAGATTTTCGGCGAAATCCGCGACGAACACGAGCCCAGCATGGATGCCGTGCCGGAACCCGACGGGGCTTTCGTTGTCGCCGGAAATTACGATCTCGATCATTTGAAACAACTGGTGGATTTCCGTCCCGAAGAGGAAACCGAGGCCACCACGGTGGGCGGCCTGGTTACCGAGTGGCTCGGCTATGTTCCGCGGGTGGGAGAAAAAGTGTCACGCGACGGCATTTCACTGCAGGTGCTGGCCGGCAACGAACGCCGCGTCGAACGCGTCCGCATCAGCCGGGAGGAAAATGGAAATCACGCCTGAACCGGCGCATCGCTCCGGATTCGTTTCGCTTGTCGGACGGCCCAACGCCGGCAAGTCCACGCTGCTCAACGCTCTATTGGGCGTCAAGATCGCCATCGTCGCCGACAAGCCGCAGACGACGCGCACCGCCATTCAGGGGGCGCTGACGATGCCCGGCGCGCAGATCGTTTTTGTCGATACGCCCGGCATCCACGACGCGGTCAACCTGCTGCATAAGCGCATGCTGCGGCATATCCACGAGGCCCTGGAAGGCCGCGACGTCATCCTGTTCCTCGCCGACGCGCATCGCGAGTTCACCGCCCGCGACGAGCAGGCGCTCTTGTGGCTGAAGGATGTGAAAGTCCCCGTCATTCTCGTACTCAACAAGATCGACCTGGTGCAGAAAAAGAGCAGCCTGCTGGCGCTCATTGAGACCTACCGCCAGAAACACGATTTTGCTGAGTACATCCCCATCTCGGCCCGTACCGGGGAGGGATTGCCCGCGCTGCGCAACGCCATCGTTGGCCGGCTGCCCGAGGGACCGCCCTATTTCCCCGAGGATTATCTCACGGATCAGCCCGAACGGTTCCTCGCCGCCGAGTTGATCCGCGAAAAGATCCTGCGCCTGACCGCACAGGAGGTGCCGCACTCGGTGGCCGTGCTGATCGACCAATGGGAAGAAAAGCCGCGGCCTGGCGGCACGCCTTTGACGCGGATCCTCGCCACCGTGCACGTCGAGCGGGCCGGCCAGAAGAAGATCATCATCGGCGAGGGCGGTTCGATGCTCAAACGCATCGGCACCGAAGCCCGCCAGGAAATCGAGTCGCTGCTGGACCGCAAAATCTATCTCGAGCTGTTTGTCAAGGTCAGCGAAAACTGGCGCGAGCGGGCGCAATTTCTCAACGAATTGGACGCTTTGAGCGTCTCCGGTGCAAGTGACGATAAGATAAGTTCATGAGCCAGCGGGAAACCATGGATGCCCCGCCGGTCGCGTACTCTTTCTCGAGCGCCTTCGAACGTCTTGCCGAACTCGAAGCCGCGCTGGGCATGGCGATCCGGGGCAAGGCGGAAATCGTTCGCCTGAGTCTTGTCTGCCTGCTGGCCAAAGGCCACCTGCTGATTGAAGACGTGCCGGGAGTGGGGAAAACCACGCTCGCGCAGGCGCTGGCGCGCACCGTACAATCCTCCTTCCACCGCCTGCAGTTCACCTCCGATATGCTGCCGAGCGATGTGCTGGGCGTCACCATCTACAACGCCCACACCGGCGAGTTTGAATTTAAACAGGGACCGGTATTTACCAA
The DNA here is from genome assembly GCA_033762895.1 of Bryobacteraceae bacterium. Classification (GTDB taxonomy): domain Bacteria; phylum Acidobacteriota; class Terriglobia; order Bryobacterales; family Bryobacteraceae; genus CADEFT01. The sequence goes on from JANRLE010000166.1 coordinate 4,838, forward strand.
CTTCCTGCTGGCCGACGAAATCAACCGCGCCACTCCCAAGACCCAATCGGCGCTGCTTGAAGCGATGAACGAGCGGCAGGTGACCATTGACAGCCGCTCCTACGCGCTGTCGGAGCCGTTCATGGTCATCGCCACGCAGAATCCGGTGGAGCACCACGGCACCTACCCGCTGCCTGAATCGCAACTGGACCGCTTCCTGATGCGCCTGCGCATGGGTTACCCGGACCATGCAGCCGAACGCGATATCGTCCGCGACATGATGCGCCCGCCTTCGGAGATGACCGCTGTGATCGCCGCCTCCGAGGTGGTGCAATTGCAGTCGCTCGTGCCCGGCGTTCGCGTCGATGACGCGCTGGTGGACTACATGCTGGCGGTGGTGGCGCGCACACGCGCGCATGAGTCGCTTTCTCTCGGCGTGAGCCCGCGCGGCGCCCAGGCCCTGTTCCGCGCGGCGCAGGCGCTGGCTCTGGTGGAAGGGCGCGACTTCGTCATCCCTGATGACATCAAGCGCCTGGTGCCGCCCGTGTTCGCGCACCGTGTGGTGATGAACAACCGGCTGGGTCCGCTGCAACGCACCCACGAAATGGCGGAACGGATTCTCGGGGAAATTCTCACCTTCATCGACGTGCCCCTTTGAGGGCGATCTCTTACGGACTTCATCAATGAGAACTGCAATTATCGGACTGCCCATGACGGGCAAAACCTCACTCTTCACGATCCTCACCGGCGTGCATGAATCGACGCGCATCGGCTCAATGGAAACGCGTGTCGGCGTAGCCAAGGTGCCCGACCCGCGGCTGGAAGCCCTGGCGAAGATCTTCAACCCACCCAAGGTTACACACGCCGTGGTGGAATATGTCGACTTCCCGGCCATCTCAAAGGAAGCGCTGCGCGATCCGTCGTGTCTGGCCAGCATGCGCGTGGTGGATGCGCTCGCGCACGTGCTGCGAGTATTTGAGGATCCTACTGTGCCCCACGAAAAAGGGTCGGTGGATCCGCTGCGCGACCGCGATGACGTGGACACCGAACTGATCCTCTCGGACCTGGTGGTGGTCGAAAAGCGGCTGGAGCGCGTGGAAAAGGACCGCAAGAAGATCAGGAATCCCGAACTCGACCAGGAGCACGACCTGCTGCTGCGCTGCAAACAGATGCTTGAAGACAATCAGCCGCTTCGTGAAATGACGCTCTCAGCCGAGGATGAAAAGCGCATCCGCGGCTTTCAGTTTCTCTCGCAGAAACCGATGCTCTATGTGCTGAACCTGGGCGAAGAGGACGCCGCGCGGCTGCGGGAAATCGAATCCTCCTACCGCGAAAAGCTCGGCGCCAGGCCCAACACCGGCATCGCCGCCGTTTGCGGAAAGATCGAAGCCGAACTGGCCGAACTTTCGCGCGAAGAAGCGGCGGAAATGATGGGCAGCTACGGCCTTGCCGAACCGGGACTGGAACGCGTCATCACGGCCACTTACTCACTGCTGGGATTGATGAGCTTCCTCACCGCGGGCGATACGGAAGTCCGCGCCTGGACCATTCCCCAGCACAGCACGGCGGTGAAGGCGGCGGGCGCCATCCACAGCGACTTTGAGAAGAAGTTCATCCGCGCCGAGGTGGTGAACTGGCAGCACCTGGTGGATCACAACGGCTACCACGGGTTGCGGGAAAAGGCCCTGCTCAAGCTGGAGGGCAAGGAATATATCGTCAGGGACGGCGATGTGCTGGTGATCCGCCACTCCTAGCGGCCATCACCTCACACCCGCAGCGTCTCGGTATGGAACGGACCGAGCGTTGAAATCGCCTCCACGGGCGTTCCTTCTTTCCAGCCGAACAGGCGCAGTTGAATCTCGTTGCCGCTGAAATCGGCGATCGTGAAACCGTTGTGCTCCACCACCGGGACCCGTGTGTCCATCTCGAGCCCGATGGCGGATTGGGCCAGGGTATTCCGGGCCGCCGATGGCCACCCGCTGGCCCCTGTGCTGATGGGCCCGGCGATCATGACGGTGGGCGGATGCGCACTCACATCGACCACGCCGCTTTTGTGAATGCGCCCGATGGCGTGGCTGTGCAGGTCGCCCGAGACCAGCAGCGGAATGCGGTCGCGGTTGGCCGACATCGCCTGCAGAATACGGTCGTGCTGGTTGCGCCACCCTTGCTGCCAATAGGGTTTCGGCCTGGCCACGGTCAGTTTTCCTTGGGCGTCGAGAATGTCGGCGTACCATTCGCCCCATTTTCCGGCGCTCCAGCCAAAAGGAATGGAAGGCACATGCACCAGGTGGCGCGTGTCTTTGCCGGCGGTGCGATCCATCAGCCACTGCTCGGTGGTGGACGGCACGAATCCGGCGCTCGGTCCGGTGAGTGAAAGATGGCGCCGGCAATCGTAGATCAGCACCTCGGCCAGCCGGCCGTAACGGACGGTTCCATAACATTCGGCTTGGCGCGACCCAGGCTCGAAATCGAAAGAGCCCGCCAGCCCATCGGGCCGCTTTTCGTCCGGCAGGAACTCGGGATAGAACAGCCGCCGCGTCGCCCGCCCCGCCCGCAACATGAAGGCGTCCGGGGGCAGGGTCACCAGCGCATCGCTGGCTTCGTCGTTGTCGAAATAGTCGTGATCGTCCTGGACGAAATAGACGGGAGTGGATCGCAGGAGGGTGCCGTAGAGTGCGGCAATCTGCGGACCGACGGCTTTGAGCAGCACGTCTTCGTTGGGGGTTCCGAAAATCGGGAGGGAACGGTGGAAATCGCCGGCCAGCCTGGTCTGCTGTTCATTGCGATGCCTGCCCCGGTTGGCGATGGAGCTTCGCTGGTCCCAGTAGACGTGGTCGCCGATGGCGATCAGGGCATCGGGCTCGAACGACAGGATGCGTTCAAGGAAACGGCGGCGCACGGCTAGAGGCAGGAATGCGGGCCGGTCCTGCTCGTCGTGTATGCCCTCATGGCCACCCGCGCAGGTGTAGATGGCCAAACGCAGCCGGGACGGGTTGTCCGAAGGCGGCGGTAACATTCGCAGCGGCCAGTCGTCGCACAGGGGTTTGCCCCGCGCGCCGGACAACCGCAGCGTATAACGGCGTGACGGCTCCAGCCCATCCACATCGAAGGACCAGAACAGCCCGCGCGTATCCCCTTTACGCCCGGCCACCGGACGCCGGCTGTCGAGTTGCAACAGTGGCGCCTGCTCCTGCGGCTCAGTGAAAGAAGTTTTCAGCAGCAGACGGCGGTCGCTTACGGCGGGCAGCAGGTGCGCCACTCGCCCGGACTGCCAACCGGCCGCGCTGGCAGAAACAGCGGCCGCTCCGATCAGAAATTCGCGTCGACGCATCCTTCCTACGATACTCCCCCGCAGGGGGGAATTGCCGCCACGAATTCCGGAATGGCTAGCGCTCCTGTGCGATGTGCAGACCTTTGTGGATCGCGTAAAGCGCGAGTTCCAGCCGGTCCGACACGCCCAGCTTATCGAAGATGTTGTGCAGGTGGTTCTTCACCGTCTGTTCACTGATGAACATCTTCTCCGCCATCTCCTTGTTTTTGTAGCCCTGCGCCACAAGCTGGACGATTTCCCGTTCGCGCGCGCTAAGAGGAGACCTCTCCCGCGCTTTCCCGTTGATCGTGCCACCCACCGAATCCGCCGGCGAGGCGAACTGCCGCATCACGGCGGCCGTGGTGTGCGAATCGAGCCAGATTTCGCCCGAGTGCACCTTGCGGATGCTCTTGACGATCAGGTCGGTCGCGGTTTGCTTGAGCACAATGCCCGAGCACCCAAGCTTCATGGCCTGTACGAACTCGTTTTTGTCCTCCGACGCCGTCAGCACGATCACTCGTGTGCGCCGCCCACTTTGCTGCAGACTCTGCAGGACGCTCAATCCATCGAGATTGGGCATTCGCAGATCCAACAACATTACGTCAGGTTCGTGTTCCTGCATCAACTCCAGGACCTGACGTCCATCGCCGGCCTCCCCGACGATATCAATGTCGCTCTCGAGCAACAACAGTTTCTTCAGCCCATCCCGCACGATCGGATGGTCGTCGGCAATCAGCACCCGGATCCTCGCCGGGGCCGTTTCCAGCGGTACGGCCTGTTCGGCCGGCTTCTCTGGCTGCTGCGCTTGTTCTTCGGTGTTTATGTTCTCTGGGAGAATGGCTGTGCCCTTATTCATAGCCGTTCCTTGTACTACGATTCCGATTCTAAAGGGAGTTTTAGTACCGGGTCAATGAAGGTAACCCCTAAAACGCCTCCAGTTGTTACCTATGGGCTTCCTAGGGTGACCACGCTAGGCCGTCTACCCGAGCCCGTTCCCCTTAGACATGCCCGCTCCATTCGGACTGCCCTTTCGGTCTAGAACGATCATACCAGAACCCCTGGAACTTAACATCGGCAATTTAACACTCTTGCAGCACTCCATCCCACAAATTTCCCGCCCGAAATTTTTTTTGAAGTTTTTTTGCGTTCCGTGATGGGATCGGCGCCCGGTCTCCGCGTTGTTCATCAAAGGCCGTGATAACGCGGCGGAGGTTGACGGACCAGATACATGGTTCGCAGAAGGTTTCGAGGATCCGAGTTCGGAGGAGCCTACGGGTTCGCACCGGATTCTCAACCGGGTTTTGCGGGGGCTTGGCGCCAGTCGGAGGAACGGCGATCAGGTCCCCCCTACGATTTTCAGCGGAACGGACGTTTTGCCGCAAGGCGGGCGCCGGGGGACTGTTGTGGAAGCGGAGATGTCGGAGGACATGAAAATTCTCCGTTTCCACAACGGTCTCTTTCAGACCTTACGGATTGCCGGAGAGCAACCGGGCTGTGGAACCAAAGGCCTCCTGCTTAGGCAGGGGGCCTTTTTTCATGCCAGCGGACCCCACACCGCCCCCACGCGCGCCCGCGCGGCTGTTCATGGGACAATTTAAAATACAGCGCTCATCCCCATCATGGAATCACGCGAAATCCGCAGACAGGCCCTTTACGACGCCCTTGCCGGGCGCATCCTTGTACTCGATGGAGCCATGGGCACCATGGTCCACGCCTACAACCCCACGATCGAAGACTGGGGCGGGCCGAAGTTTGAAAACTGTACCGAGAACCTGCTGTTCACGCACCCGGAGTGGATCCTCGACATCCACCGCGCCTATTTCAAAGCCGGTTCGGACATCGTGGAAACGAACTCGTTCGGCGGATCCACGGTAACGCTGGCCGAGTTCGACCTCCAGCACCTCACCCACAAGGTGAACGCGACGGCCGCACGGCTTGCACGCCAGGCGGCCGAGGAGTTCTCCACCACCGCGCGCCCCCGCTTTGTTGCCGGCTCCATCGGTCCCACAACCAAGGCCATCAGCCTCAATCCGCCCGGCGCCATCTCGTTTGAGACCCTTGTGGAAGGTTTCCACGAACAGGCCAGAGGGCTTGTCGACGGCGGCGCCGACCTGCTGCTGGTGGAAACCTGCAACGATACGCGCACCATCAAGGCCGCGCTGCTGGCGATTGACAAACTTTGCCGCGAAACCGGCTTCCGCGTCCCGGTGATGGTTTCGGGAACCATTGAGCAGATGGGCACGATGCTGGCCGGGCAGGCCGTGGACGCCTTCTGCGTTTCCCTTGCCCACGCCGACCTGCTTTCGATCGGATTAAACTGCGCCACGGGCCCCGAGTTCATGACCGATCACGTGCGCACGATTCACCACATCGCCAACACGCGCGTGTCCTGCTATCCCAACGCCGGGCTGCCTGACGATACCGGCCGTTTCCTCGAAACACCGGAATCGTTCACCACGCAGATCGAAAAGTTCGTCGATCACGGCTGGCTGAACATCGTCGGCGGCTGCTGCGGCACCACGCCCGCCCACATCGAAAAACTGGCGCAGATGGTGGAGGGAAAGCGGCCGCGGCCGGTGGCGGAGAAAACTCACCGCGCCTACTATAGCGGTATCGAGTTTGTGGAAGCCGACGAGTCCAACCGCCCGCTCATTGTCGGTGAACGCACCAACGTGATCGGCTCCCGGCTGTTCAAGAATCTGATCGCCGAAGAGAAGTGGGACGAGGCCACCGACATCGCCCGCCGCCAGGTACGCAACGGCGCGCACATCATCGACGTCTGCCTGCAGTCAAGCGACCGCGACGAGTCCAGGGACATCCAGCCCTTCTACGACAGCCTCATCCGCAAGGTGCATGCGCCGATCATGATCGACACCACCGATGCCAAGGCTGTCGGGCAGGCGCTGACCTACTGCCAGGGCAAGAGCATTATCAACTCCGTCAACCTTGAGGACGGCGAAGAGAAATTCGAGATCATGTGCCCCATCGCCAGGTCCTACGGGGCGGCCCTGGTGGTGGGCACCATCGACGAAGACCCCGTGCAGGCGCAGGCGTTTTCCCGGGAACGAAAGCTAGCCGTGGCGCGGCGCTCAGTGGACCTGCTCACCACCAAGTACGGCATTGCGCCCGAAGACATTATCATTGATCCGCTGGTATTCCCCTGTGCCACGGGCGATGAAAACTACATCGGCGGTGCGGTGGAAACCATCGAGGCCGTGCGCCTGGTCAAAGAGAACATCCCCTACGTCAAAACGATCCTGGGGGTTTCCAACATCTCGTTCGGCCTGCCCGCGGCGGCGCGCGAAATCGTCAACTCGGTGTTCCTGTATTACTGCACCAAGGCCGGACTGGACCTGGCGATCGTCAACGCCGAAAAGCTGGAGCGCTTTGCCTCGATCCCGGTGGAAGAGCGGCGGCTGGCCGAACACCTGCTGTTCAACACGCCGCCGGAAACCGTGCCGGACGACTATCCCGATCCTGACCTGCTGAAGACGGCGCCCGAGGACTGGCGCGAGCAGTCGCGCGAGCAGAAGATCGCGATCAACCAGTTTCATATTGCCGCCATCACCGAGCATTTCCGCCGGGCGGGCGGCAAGCAGAAGAAGGAAAAGGCCGCGGATCTGCCGCTCGATCAACGCCTGGCCAACTACATCATCGAAGGCACCAAGGACGGACTGATCGCCGACCTGGACCTGAAGCGGGCCGAAGGCGCGGCGCCGCTGGACATCATCAACGGCCCGCTGATGGCCGGCATGAGCGAGGTGGGCCGCCTGTTCAATAACAACGAGCTGATTGTGGCCGAAGTGCTGCAATCGGCCGAGGCGATGAAAGCCGCCGTGAACCACCTGCAGCAGTTTATGGCTAAGGCCGATACTTCGGCCCGCGGCAAGGTGGTGCTCGCCACCGTCAAAGGCGACGTGCATGATATCGGCAAGAACCTGGTGGAGATCATTCTCTCCAACAACGGCTACGACGTGGTGAACCTCGGCATCAAGGTTCCACCGGACGATCTCATCAAGGCCTGGCAGCATCACAAACCGGACGCCATCGGCCTTTCCGGCCTGCTGGTGAAGAGTGCGCAGCAGATGATCACCACGGGCGGCGACTTTCGCGACGCGGGAATTGATGTGCCGCTGCTGGTGGGGGGCGCGGCGCTATCGGAAAAATTCACCAGGACGCGCATTGCCCCGGCCTATGGGGGCCCGACGTTCTACGCCAAAGACGCCATGACCGGCCTGCGTCTGCTCAACGAGATCATGTCGCCGGAGACGCGCGACGCCATGCTGCGCGCGCATACGTTTTCAGAAGGCGGAACCGACCTGGCCCCGCCGGCCTCTGAAGCGGCGCCCGTATCGCTTCATCGCAGTCCGAAGGTGCGCACCGCGATTGGGATCCCGGCGGCGCCTTATCTGGATCGCAGAGTGCGCCTGGTGCCGAGCCTTGCCGAGGTGTGGAGCTACATCAATCCTTTCATGCTCTACGGCCGTCATCTCGGCTATAAGGGCAACTTCGAAAAAAGCCTGCATGAGCGGGAGGAGAAAGCGCTGGCGCTGTTCCACCAGATGGAAGACATCAAGAAAACCGCCGCCCAGTTCATGAAGGTGCGCGCCGTCTGGCAGTTTTTTGAAGCTGAACGCGACGGCAACAGCATCCGTCTGTTCACCCCTGGCGGCGAATCGCCGCTGCACACGTTCCATTTCGGCCGCCAACCGAAGTCCGACGGGCTGTGCCTGAGCGACTATGTGCTTGACGCCGACGAGGGCCGGCGCGATCATCTGGCGTTGTTCGTCGTCACGGCGGGCGAGGGCATCCGCCAACGAAGCGAAGAAGCCAAGGCGGCCGGCGAATATTTCTACGCGCACGGGTTGCAGGCGCTGGCCATTGAAACCGCCGAAGGCTGCGCCGAATGGCTGCACCGCCGCATCCGCGAGGACTGGGGCTTCCCCGATTCGCCGACCATGACGATGCAGGAACGGTTCACCTCGCGCTACCGCGGCAAACGTTACAGCTTCGGGTATCCGGCCTGTCCCAACCTGGAAGATCAGGCCGGGCTTTGGAAGCTGTTGCGCCCGGAGGAGATCGGCGTGCAACTGACCGAAGGTTTCATGATGGATCCCGAGGCGAGCGTGAGCGCGCTGGTGTTCCATCATCCGGATTGCGCCTATTTCACCGCGGCCGAGGCGGTGGAAGAGGTAATGGCCTAGTTCCAGCAAATAGAAAAAGCCCGGCGCGCTCTCGAAAGCGGGCCGGGCTTAATCACAACTCGATCGAAAATCAGTCGTTCAACTGGAACGTGCCGACAACGGCGCTGCGCTTTTCCGGGCTCGACCAGGTGGCATCGAGGCCTTCGCCCCTGTAGCCGCTCGAAACCGTGTAGGCCGCCATGTGATGGTCCAGCTTGGACAGCGGCGCATACACCAGTTCTTCGTGGGTGCAGATGCTGTCGCCTTCCTTGATGGCGCGGGTGGTGATCTCGGCGAGGTTGCCGGCCTTCAGGGTGGCCACCGACGTATGCACGTTGTTGCCGGCGAAATCGAGCGTCACCGGCATATAGAGGACTTTCTGTACATCCTGCAGCAGATCGCCGGCCATGCGCTTGGCGAACTTCTGCAACGCCACGCGCTGTTCGGCGTTGGCCTTTTCATCGACAATGAGCACGGACTTCACCGGATAAGAGGTGTGATGAATATCGCCGAGCGTAGCGCTGGCGCGGACCACCGCCACCACGGCCAGACCATCCAGCTTCACGCCTTCAAAGGCGCCGGAAGCGATACGCCAGCCGGAGACGGCCAGGTCTCCCGTAAGGTTGATTTCTGAATTCTGGAAGCACGGGCCGACAAAATTGTCGGCATTGCGCGCCTCAACGTACTCGCCATGCAGCCGCGACTTGTCCAGACCGGCCCCGAAAGCCGTCGCCGCCAGCGCTGCGGAAGCTGCGAAAATCGCAATCGACTTCATTTCGATCCTCCTAACGGGAATAAAAACTAGCCCCTACAGATCAGCGTAACACTTCCGGAACGGGTTGCATTCGTAGTCATCGACGATGCGTCCGTCCGGCCCCAGACACTGCTGAGTCTTGTGACACCAAAACGCACGATCGTTGCCATGCTGTACGTTGGGATCCCAAGGAGCCTCGATGAAAAGCCCCTTCCAACGCAGGTGCTGGCAACGATCGTCGTCAATTACAGTAACGCTCGAACGTTCCATTTAAGCGCGAACGCCAGCGGCCTGCATCAGCGCGCGCTTCACGGCCACGCGCGTCAGTTGCAGTTTGTAGGAATTGCCGCTCAGCGGTTTGGCGTTGGCCACAGCGGCCCTTCCGGCCTCTGTTGCCACATCGGCGGTAATCGTCTTGCCCTGTAGCGCCGCGGCGGCCGCCTCGGCAACCACCGGAGTGGGGCCGACGTGGCCAAGCACGATGCGAGCCTTGTCCACCTTGTTGCCTTTCATCCAAAGGGCGACTGAGGCGGTGGCCAGCGGCCAGTCAAGCGCATCCTTCTGCCGGACCTCGTAGGTGGCGTTCTTCACGCCCTTGGCCGACGGAACCAGGATCTCGGTGAGGATCTCGTTGGCGGCCAGAGCGATCTCACGGCCGTTATCGTCCTTCGGCGCAACGAAGAACTGCGCGGCGTCGAGTTCGCGATCTCCGTTCGGACCGGTCACCTTCAACTTCGCTCCCAGGGCGATCAGTGCCGGGCCGAAGCTGGAGGCGCTGACAAAGTAAGCGGGAGGTTCGGGGAAGATGGCGTGGTACTTGTTCTCGCCCATGGGAGCAAGGCTTTTGCCGCTCTTGTCTTTACCAAGAAGGCCGAAGCCCTGGCGGAAATACCAGCAGCGGTTGCGCTGGCATAGATCGCCACCGACAGTGCCCATGTTGCGAATCTGCGGGCTGGTGACGCCCATCGCAGCCTGGTAAAGCGAAGGGTATTCGCTGCGCACCAGGGGAAGCGCGGTGAGTTCGTCCAGCGTGGCGGCGGCGCCGATACGGAGATTGGAGCCGGCCTTGCGGATGCCGCCCAGTTCCTTGATCCCCTTGATGTTGACCACCTTTTTGGGAGTGACCAGGTAGTCCTTCATGGCGCTGATCAGGTCGGTGCCCCCGGCCAGCACCTCGGCTTCTCCCCGCGCGGAGGAGAGCATTCCTACCGCCTCTTTGAGCGAGGTGGGATTTGCGTATTCAAAAGCTTGCATGGCTTACGCTCTCCTTTCTTCAAGGGCCGCCAGAACGCGGTCCGGAGTGAGGGGAACCATCGGGACCCGGACGCCAATGGCGTTGGCGACCGCGTTGGCGATGGCGGCGATGCCGCCGATGGTGGGCGGCTCGCCCAGGCCGACGATTCCGCGTTTGTCATGTTCGGGCGAGATGTTGAGAATCACTTCGATCTCGCCGATATCGCTGATGCCGGCCAGCTTGTAGAACTCCATGTCGGGGTTCAACACACGGCCGGTCTGAGCATCCATGATGCGCTCTTCCATGAGCGCGCCGCAGATCGACATGATGCAGGCGCCATAGATCTGGCTTTCGGCCAGGCGCGGATTGACGATCAATCCGCAATCCTGTACGGCCACCAGTTTGTTCATGCGCACGACGCCGGTTTCCGTATCGACGGAAACATCGGCCACCTGGATGCCGGCAACGCCCTGGGTGTTGAGACCGCGGGGATTGCGCGGGTCATTTCTGCCGCTCTCGGTGATGGACTGTGTGCCGAGCTTCTGGCAGGCCGCCTTCCAGGTCATCGATTTCGCGGGAGTATTCTTCACCTGGATCTTGCCATCGACGGCCACCAGGTCATCGGGCTGCGCGCCAAGGGAAGAAGCCACTTTTTCCATCAGCTTGTCGAGCGCGTTCACACAGGCAATACGCGTGGAACTGGAAACGCCGCCCACCGTGGTGGAACCGCCCGAGGCGTTGGAGGGAGGAAAGGCGTTGTCGCCGATCTTCACCTTCACCTCGCGGATACCGAGACCCAGCGTCTCGGCCGCCACCTGCGCGATGATGGTGCGGGTGCCGGTGCCGATGTCCTGGCTGCCCAGTTCCACTTCCACCGAGCCATCGGGGTGGATGGTGGCGTTGCAGTTGGACAGGTGGCCCGCGCCGCCCCAGGTACACATCCCCAATCCCAGACCGCGCTTGACGACGCCCGAGCCGGAATCGCCGCGGCGATGCCACAGCTTATCCCAGCCCGACTTTTCGCGGGCGATCTTGATCTGCTCCATGTAGGTGTCGCGCCGCGCCTCGGCAGCCCACTGCACGTTCTTGGCGAGAACATCGAGCGGCGACATGCCGAGCTTGGCGGACAGATCTTCGAGCGCCGCGCAGGTAAGAAACGAAGCCTGCGGATGGTTGGGAGCGCGCCATGCGCGAAGCGGTCCTCCGTTGGTCTTCACCGCGGTGTGATTCAGCCGCTTGTTCGGGATGTTGGTGAGCACGTAAGGCAGTGGCGCCATGCCGCCGCCGCCCATGCCGCCGGTTGACCATGAGGTGGATTCCCAACCGGTGACGGTGCCATCCTTTTTGGCCGCCATCTTGATCTTGGCGAAGTGCGAAGGACGGTTGCCGCCGATGTTGAGTTCGGTGGCGCGATCGAGGAACAGCTTCACGGGACGGCCGCCGCTTTCCTTGGAAAGACGGGCCGATTCCACACCCCAGCGGTCGGAGGGGAACTTGGAGCCGAAGCCGCCGCCGACGTGATCCATGTGAACTTTCACCTGGGTGGCGGGCAGTTCCAGGTTCTTGGCCAGATCACCGCCGATGCCGGAGACGTTCTGCGTGGAGGGCCAGAAATTGATGACGTCGCCCTTCCACTCAATCACCTGGCCGTGCGGCTCCAGGCAGCAGTGGGTCAGCACGGGAATGCCGTACTGGCCTTCGCTGATGACTTCGGCTTCCTTGAAAGCCTTGTCGGGGTCGCCGGTCACCTGTTCGCCGGCCGGGGTGGCGCGGTCGCCGACCTTTGAAAGATCGTCTTCCTTAACGACGTGGGCCAGCACTTCGTATTCGATTTTGATGGCGCGAACGGCATCGCGGGCAGCCTGTTCACTGGTGGCGGCGACGATGGCGATCTCCTGGCTCTGCCAGTTCACTTCCGAGCCCGCGCCGTTGATGACGCGGATGCCGGTGACGCCTGCCATTTTCGAGGCGGCCGAAGTATCGATGCTCTTGATCCGCGCATGGGCGTAAGGCGAGGTGAGCATGGCGGTTTGAAGCATGCCCGGCCGGTTCAGATCGGAGCTATACTTTGCGCGCCCGGTTGACTTTTCAATGCCGTCAAAACGCGTGTAGCTCTTGCCGATCTGGCGGCGGGTTTCCATTGGAGGCCAACTGTAGTTTCCAGCCATTTTCTTTCCTCCCTATGCCTTCATCTTGCTCGCTTCGAGCACCGCTTTGCGCACACCGACGTAGGTGCCGCAGCGGCAGAGATTGCCGCCCAGTCCCGCCTTCACCTGCTCATAGGTGGGTTTGGGAGTGCGGTCGAGGAAGCCCTTGGCAGCCATCACAAAGCCAGGCGTGCAATAGCCGCACTGCTGGGCGTCATTGTTGACGAAGGCCGCGCTGACAGGGTGCGGCTTTTGCGGCGTACCAAGGCCTTCGATCGTCTGAATCTGCTTGCCCTGCGCGTCGATGGCGAGAACCGTGCAGGCGTAGACGACCTTACCGTTCATGATCATGGTGCAGGCGCCACAGGTGCCGCGATCACATACGCGTTTGGCGCCGGTCAGGTCGAGGCTGTTGCGGCACGCATCCAGCAGGGTGACGCGTGGTTCGACGTTGACCTTTTGTTCTTTTCCGTTGATGTTGAGCGTGACGGGTACCGCTCCCGGGCCCATGGAAGGCGAACCGCCCTGCGCCGCTTCGGCTTGCTCTTCGGTCAGAAGCGCGCTGCCTACAGCGCCGCTGGTGGCTCCGACGCCGCGCAGGAAGCCGCGGCGTGAGAACCCGCCTTTGGCCTGGGCTTTGCCGTCCTGTTCTTCGTGGATTTTACTCACAGCCAGACACCGTCCTTTCGTGTCTTTCTCTCAGGTTGCCGCGACGGGTCGCGGCGGAATGCACTACGAGTGCCCTGTTTCCGGGGACAAACGTACCGACTATATCAGATGGAGTCCGGGTGAGACAAGGTTACGGTGGCGCGAAATTTGGCCAGGGTGGCATCGTGATCGGAATTGGCTGCAGCCCCGCTGGCTGGCGGAATCGCGACATTGATTGGCGATCCGTCGCAAGATCGACGCACAGGCCGGTGTGTATACTGGCCTCATGCCGAATCACCTCGCCCGTTTTTCCATCAAGGCCGACGACGTGCAGCGCGCCAGGAGGTTCTATGAAGATGCTTTCGGATGGAGCTTTGAGCCGTGGGGGCCGCCGAACTTCTATTTGATCGAGACCGGACGCGCGCCGGTTCCGCCGGTGGGTGGGTTGCTGGAGGCGAGGCACGAAAAGGTGGCGGGAATCAAAACAACCGGCTTTGAGTGCACCATCGGCGTGGACAACATCGACGAGGCGATGCGGAAGATCGAAGCCGCCGGCGGAAAGCTGGTGGTGCCGAAGTTTCACATTCCAACAGTGGGTACCGGGGCCTACTATCAGGACACCGAGGACAACGTGTTTGCGGTGATGCAGTATGAGGCGCGGTAGTGCCGCCAGTTGCGCCAGGACCCCGGCGGCGGCTGAGATCCGATCAGGAGCCGTTTCTGGTCGCCAGGTGCCTTGCTTCCGATTACAGCCCGGGGTTTGTCATCGATACACACCACCATGAGTGGCATCAACTGCTGTATGCCACGACGGGAGCAATGACGGTAACGTGTCCGGGAGCGACCTGGATCGTACCGCCCGGGCGTGCGGTGTGGATACCGGCTCATGCCAGGCACGCGATTCGCATGTGGGGCACGGTGGCCATGCGATCGATGTATTTCAGGCCGGATACCGGGCTCGAAACCAAAACCTGCAAAGTGATTTCGGTGACGCCGTTGTTGCGTGAGTTGATTTTGCGCAGCGTGGAACTGGCTGGGCTGGACACCCGCGAATTGGTGGAGCAGCACGTTGCCGCACTTGTCCTCGATGAGGTGCAACGAGCCAAAGACGGGCCGTTGTTGCTGCCCATGCCCAGTGATGAGAGGGCGCGCAAGGCCGCCGAGGCCGTGTTGCGCGATCCCTCTCAGAAGCCGGTTGCCGGGGAAATCGCACGCAGCGTGGGACTGAGCGAACGAACGCTCGAACGCCTGTTTTCAGCCGGTACCGGCATGAGCTTTGGCGTGTGGCGGCAGAAGGCACGATTGCTGGCCTCCCTTCGCGTACTTGTCGACACCCAATCAGTGACCGAGGCAGCGCTTGAGTCCGGCTATTCCAGCGCCAGCGCCTACATTGCCGCCTTCCGGCAGACGTTCGGCTACCCGCCGGGTTCATTGACCGACTGACGGCCGCTCAGACCCGCAGCGCTCCGCGAAAGGCCCGCGCAGCGTAGTAGGACTCGGCGCCGTTGTGATAGAGGAAGACCGTGTCGTAGCGGCGATCACAAAAAAGAGCGCCGCCGAGTTTTCTGATGCGCGGAGGCGTCTTGATCCAACTCGATGTCCGGGTGTCGAACTCGCCGAGTGTCTGCAGCCCCCGATACTGCTCTTCCGTCAGAATTTCGATGCCCATTGCGGCTGCCAGTTCGAGGGCACTACCGGCCGGTTTGTTTTGCTTTCTCGACTCAAGCGCTTCACGGTCATAGCAGAGACTTCGGCGGCCAGCCGGACTCTCGGCTGAACAATCGTAAAAGATGAATTCGCCGTTCGCTTCATCGTAGCCGACCACGTCAGGTTCGCCGCCGGTTCGCTCCATTTCATTCAAGGACCGCAGCTTCGCCGGTCGGGCCTCCAGCCTGGCCTGCACTTCAGCCCATGCCAGACCCTTGTGGCGGTTCCTGCTGCCTTCAAAGCGGATCTGCAATGTTTTGATGAGTTGCTCCATATCTCTCACCGCGTGCCGCGCAACATGCGCAGGCCATTAAACGTCACCAGCAGGGTGGCCCCCATATCCGCGGCAATGGCCATCCACAATGTGGCCATGCCGGCGAACGCCATGATCAGGAATACCACCTTCAGCCCGATGGCCAGCGCCACGTTCTGTTTGATAATCTCCGCCGCCCGGCGCGAATGCCGCAGCAGAAAACCAAGATTGCGCAAGTCATCGTTCATCAGCACGACATCGGCGGTCTCGAGCGCGACATCGGTGGAACGGCGGCCCATCGCTACGCCGAGGTTGGCGCTTGCCAGCGCCTGCGCGTCGTTGATGCCATCACCAACCATAGCCACGTGCTGGTGCGCGGCGCGCAGGTCGAGCACCCACCTTGCCTTCTCATCCGGCAGCAGATCGGCGCGCACGTCGTCCAGTCCCAGTTCCCTGCCCACGGCCGCGGCGGTGACGCCGTTGTCGCCGGTAAGCATCACCAGGCGGTTCACACCGGCCCGCCGCAGGGCGTCGACGGCGGATTTCGCCTCCTCGCGCAGTGGATCGGCCATTGAGACGGCGGCCCACACCAGACGATCGGTACCGCACAGGAAAGCGGTGTGACCGGCATCTTCGAGCGTATTGACGTGCTCGCAGAGTTCGTCGTGCTCCAGTCCCTTCTCATGCACGAAGCGGTGGCTGCCGGCCCAGAACCGCTCGCCTTCGATGGTGGCTTCGGCGCCGCGCCCGGTAACGGAATAGAATTCGGTAACAGGCGCCGGCTGGATGCCGCGGCCATTGGCATAGCGGATAATGGCCTGGCCGATCGGGTGCTCGCTGCGCTTTTCCAGGGCCAACAAGCGCGTGAGCGCCAGTTCTTCACTCAAACCCGCCACGGTGACAAAGCTGCGCACATCGGGCTGGCCGCGCGTCAGCACGCCGGTCTTGTCAAAGGCCACGGCGCGCACTTTCGCGGCTTCTTCCAGGAAAGCACCACCTTTGATCAGCACGCCGGCGCGCGCGGCCGAAGCAAGCGCCGCCACCACGGTGACGGGCGTGGAAATCACCAGTGCGCAGGGGCAGGAAATCAGCAGGATCACCATGCCCTGGTAGGCCGATTTCGCCCAGTCGCCTCCCATCAACAGCGGCGGCACGGCGGCCACAAGCGCCGCCAGCACGAACATCGAAGGTGTGTAGATGCGCGAGAAGCGCTCGACAAACTGTTCAGAAGGCGCACGCCGGTGCTGTGCGCCTTCGAGCATACGCACCATGCGGGCCAGCAGTGTATCGGAAGGCGTCTTGGAGACGCGGATTTCCAGTAGCCCGTCGCCGTTGATGGCGCCGGCGTAGACGGGGGAGCCCGGCTGTTTTGCCACGGGAATGGACTCGCCGGTAATCAGCGCCTGGTTGACAAACGAGGTTCCAAGCATCACTTCGCCGTCGCAGGGGATACGTTCGCCCGGCTTCACGCGGACCAACTCTCCCATCTTCACCTTTTCGACGGGTAAGCGATGCTCACCGTGCGCATGCAGTACGGTAGCCTCGGTGGGCGCCACTTCCATGAGACTCGATACGGCCTTGCGGGCCCGGCCCATCGACCAGCTTTCGAGCAAGCCGGCCAGCGCAAAGAGAAATGCCAGTGTCCCGCCTTCGCCCCATTCGCCCAGAATCATCGCGCCGAGGATGGACACCGTGACCAGCACATTCATCTCGGCGTTGCCGCGGCGCAGCGAATGCCAGGCCTTGGGGGCGGCGAAGTACATGCCGCAAAGCACCGCCACCACGTAAAAAAAGATGGCGGTTGGGGCCATGGCTTCGGAATGGTCGTGCGCGGCCAGAGACCTGAGAAAATCCGCGGGCGAATGCGCCTGGGCCAAAGTTCCCAGTACAACCGCCAGTCCACTGACGGCAGTCAGTACGGAACGCCCATGTTTCTGCCACCAGGGCTGCGACAGTGCGGCTTCGCGAAAGGGCTCTGCGCGCATGCCGGTGCGGGCGACGGCCTTTGAGATCTGACCCGCATCCAGGCGGCTGGAGTCGAATTGGACGGCCATTTTCGCCTTTACTACGTCGAAGTTGAGGTCGACGATGCCGGGCATGTCCCCCAGTTCCCGCCGCAGGAGGGAGACTTCCTCGGCGCAGTCCATGCCTTGTATCCGGAATTCCGCTCTTGTTGTGATGCGAATGGCCTCTGGTTCCAGCATAACAACGGAAGACGAAACGGAAGACGAAACCGGAATCCTGGAACGCGCGTCGCACCTTCATGGGTCGAATGGGCTTCGGGGGCCGCTTGACGCCCTCCAACGCGGGTCCTAGAATTAAGTGTAGTTTGGCAACGTCCGCCGGAAGGGTTTCTATGAGAGCCAAAGCGATAACCGTCCTCTCTCTGGGCTCGGCCCTGATTCTGACTTCCTCTGCCTCGGCCGCCGACAAGCGCAAGCAAGCCGCCACCGAGCAGAGGGAAACCGTAGCAAAGCCGCTATCGGAAAAAGAGATCAAGAAGCGCGAGGCAAAGCTTCGCAAGGAGTTGGAGACGCCCTACCGCAAATGGCTCAATGAGGACGTCGCCTACATTATTACGGACGAGGAGCGGAAGGCGTTCAAGAACCTGAACACCGACGAAGAGCGCGAGCAGTTCATTGAGCAATTCTGGTTGAGGCGCGACCCGACACCCGATTCGCAGGAAAACGAGTTTAAGGAAGAGCACTACCGGCGCATTGCCTACGCCAATGAGCGCTTCGCTTCCGGCATTCCGGGGTGGAAGAGCGACCGCGGCCGCATCTACATTGCGTTCGGCCCGGCCGACGAAGTGGAGTCGCACCCATCGGGCGGCACATATGAACGGCCGTTTGAAGAAGGCGGCGGCACCACGTCCACCTACCCGTTTGAGAAGTGGCGCTACCGCTGGATTGAAGGCATCGGTTCGGACATCATCATCGAATTTGTGGATCCGACGATGACCGGCGAGTACCGGATGACGATGGACCCATCGGAAAAGGACGCGCTGATGATGGTGCCCAACGCCGGCCTCACGCTGATGGAACAGATGGGTCTTGCTTCGAAGACGGACCGTTTCAGCCGCACCGACGGCACACGCCTGGGCACCGGCAATTCTCCGCTTCCGGCGCGAATGAATCAGTTCGAACGGCTGCAGCAGTTCGCGAATCTGCAGAAGCCGCCGTCGGTGAAGTTCAAGGATCTGGAGGCGGCGGTTTCCTCCACCATCCGCTTCAACCTGCTGCCGATGAAGGTGCGCACGGACTTCATGCGCCTGACAAATTCCTCCATTCTCACCAACGTGACAGTGCAGTTTGACCGCAAGGACCTGCAGTTTTCCGCCAAGGAAGGCGTTTCGAAGGCGACGGTGAACATCTACGCACGCATCACCTCGATGACGCGGCGCGTAGTGAACATTTTTGAAGAAGTGGTGGCCGTGGAGGTACCGCAGGATCTGTTGCAGCAGGCCATGCGCGGCGCGTCGATTTTCCAGAAGTCGATTCCGCTGGCGCCGGGCACCTACCGGTTGAACGTGGTGGCCAAGGACATCACGGGCGGCAACATGAACAATTACGAAGTGGCGCTGAAAGTGCCTCACTTTGAAGAAGAAGGCATCGGCTCCAGCAGCCTGATTCTGGCCGATCTGATTGAGAAAGTGCCCACACGCAGCATTGGCACCGGCCAGTTCGTGATCGGCACATCGAAAGTTCGCCCACGGGTGGGAGAGACCTTCCGCCGCGATGAAAAGATGGGCATCTACCTCCAGGTCTACAACCTGGCCACCGATGAGACGCACAAAAAGCCCAGCGGGACGGTAGACTACGAGGTGATTAAGGTCGGCTCGAACGAGAAGATTTTCGAGTTCAGCGAAGAGATTGACAAGATGGAAGGCGTGAACGCGCAGCAGATGACCATCGAGAAGATCCTGCCGTTGAAGGACATGGAGCCAGGGCAGTACCAGATTCGATTGAAGGTTCGCGACAAGGTTGGCAACCAGGAGTTGACTCCGACGGCCACCTTCACCGTGGTATAACGGTAACCGGCGGGAACGGTTCCGCCGTACAACAGGAAAAGGCCCAAGCGCCGATGAGAGCGACACTACCCGCTTTGCCGGCTATGCTGCTGACAGTACTGTCAGCGGCCCCGAGTCTATCCGCAGCCCCTAATTCCTTGACCGGATCCATTTCCGGAGTGGTCAGCAGCGCGCTGGGCATTCCGCAGATGGGGGCAACCGTCATTCTCTACAACCGTTTGGAGCGCCAGGTGAACCGCGTGCTCACCGACGACAAGGGCATCTTTCAGTTCGATGCTCTGGCCGCCGATGTCTACACGGTGCGTGTTTCGCTGACCCGTTTTGCGCCCGCGCTGCTCGCCAACATTGCCGTGCAGCCGGGCATCCGGCGGGTGCTGTCGATTAACCTGGCTTCGATGCTGAGCAACATTGAGCTGGTCTACTCATTGCCGGTCACGCAGGGTTTGATGAGCGACGACTGGAAATGGGCGCTGCGCAGTTCACTCGCGACGCGGCCGATTCTGCGCATTCTGGCGGCCGATCAGAGGGACCCGCTGCGCCAGCACATGATCTCCAACAGCGGTATCTTCTCCGGCACGCGGGGAGTGGTGAATCTTTCGGCGGGAGACATGGGTACGGCGCCGACGCTGGGAAGCCAGCCTGATCTGGGCACGGCCTTCGCGCTGGCAACGTCGTTCATGGGATCAAACCATTTCGAGTTCGCCGGCAATCTTGGCTACTCGGCTCAATCGGGGAGCCCAGCGGCGGCGTTCCGGACATCTTTCAGCCGTCAACTGGGGAAGGACCGGACGCCGGAAGTGGCCATCACGATGCGCCAGATTTTCCTTACGGGCCGGGCGGGCAGTTCGATCGCGGGAGGACAATCAGCGGGCATCCCGCTGCTGCGCACCATGTCGATTGGAGTGAATGACAGCCTGCAGATCAGCGACGATCTGGCGTTCACCTACGGCGCGACATTGGAGTCTGTGCAGTTTCTGGAGAGGCTCAACTATCTGTCGCCATTCGGGAAACTGAGCTACAACGTGGAAGGCATTGGCACGTTCGAAGCCGGCTACAGTTCGGGCATCCCCAATCCGCAACTCTATTCGCGGAATGGGCCGCAGTCCGACAGCGAGGACCAGAAGGAACTCTCGGGCATGGCGTTATTCCCCCGTGTGTCGCTGCGGGGTGGAAACGCGCAGGTGCAGCGCTCACAGAACTACGAAATCGGCTACCACCGGAAGATGGGTTCGCGGACGCTGAGCGCGGCGGCCTACCGTGAGGTGACCACCAATGCGGCGCTGCTGGCCGTTGGCGCGGAGGGGGCTTTCGCCAGTACGGACGTGCTGCCGGGCCTGTTTTCGCGCGAGTCAGTATTCAACGGCGGCCATTTCCAGACGATGGGTTACATGGCGTCGCTGCAGCAGGACCTGGGAGAAAACTGGACGGTGACGACGTCATACGGAAACAGCGGCGTGCTGGAATCGGCCGGCGATACGTTGCGCAGCGACAATCCGGCTGAACTGCGTCAGATGATCCGGGCCAACCGCAGGCACTGGGTGAACACCCGGGTAAGCGGGAAACTGGCGGCGGCCGGAACGCGGTTCACCACCAGCTATCAGTTCCTGAATGGACGGGCGCTGACGGCGGGCCACTTCTACATGACCCAGCGGCAGAGCCCCGAACAGGGGCTGAATCTTTACGTCCGTCAGCCCATTCCGGCGCTGGGCGGGCGCAGCACGAAACTGGAAGCCACGGCCGAGATACGCAACATGCTGGCGCAGGGCTACCAGGGGATCAACTTTTCCAACGGCCGGCGGATGTATCTGATGAGTTCGCCTCGCGCGCTGCGCGGTGGCCTGGCCTTCATTTTCTAGACCGCCTCTCCGGCTCACTTCACATCAACGGTGTCTAGCCGGCCTTTCTCCCTGGCGATGCCGATGATCATAAACTCCAGATCACCGGACCCGTTATTCTCAAACGAGTGCGTGTCGTTCAGCGCCAGCGGCACAGCGTCACCTTTGGCGATGGGCGTGGATTCGTCATTCACCTTCGCGACCCCCGACCCATTCATGACGTAGTAGACCTCCTCGACGCCGGCATGGCGGTGCGCGCCAATCGAGGCGCCGGCCGGCACCACCACGTGATCCATGTAGGCCCAGTTGGAGAAGAAAACTTCCGGCGTGAGCGCGCGGCGGTACATCACCGTACCTTTGCCGCCGTTCATTTGCGGTTGGGGCTTGAGAAGATCGCGATAGAGCCGCATGGTGATGAACACGGGCTTCTGATCGAGCGGGACGCCGACGCGATCATCTTCCAGATCCGAAGCGTCGTACTTGAGCTTGGAACTGCCGACGGCGATGTTCATCCATTCGGTGGGCCTGTCTGTAGGGTTGTAGATGGCGTGGGACCGGCCCATGCGGCAGGGCGCGCCGGCGGGCCCTTTCAGCAGTGAAGTGCGGCCATCAATGGTGAACTGCGCTTCGTTGTCAAAGATCACGAACATCTCTTCCATCTGGTTGTGATAGTGATGGCCGATGCCGCCCTTCGGTGGTATGACGCCACGGTGCAGGAAGATGAGGTTGGTGGTGAGCGTCAGGGGGTCAAGCAGATTGGAGTAGTGCAGTTCGCCCGCCCCTTTGTGGACACTCTTGATCTTGCGGAACTTGGCTGGGTCCGTGTGGCCGATACGATCCTTGAGAGGCTCGCGCGCGATCAGTGGGAGCGCGATGAGGATTAGCAGTGTACGCATGGCTCGAATCGTATCACGGGCGCACGGGCCCTGTGACGTCCCACCACTTGCCGCCGCTGGTGGTCTTGAGCACACCACCCACGCCGCCGTAGTAGAGAGTGGCGGGCGTGGTTTTGGGGTCGAAGACCAGGGTCCAGGCGGAGTTCGACCAACGCAGCCCGGCGGATTCGAAGGAGCGGCCGCCGTCGATGGAGCGGAAGACGCCGGCGCGGGTTCCGGCGTAGACGTGCTGTGCGTTGCCGGGGTCGATGGCGATGGACTGGATGACCTCGGTGAGGGGCCTGTCGCTTTTGAGCCACGTTCGGCCGCCGTCATGGCTGCGGAAGACGCCTCTCGGGTTCGTTCCGGCAAAGATGGCCCCATCCGGGCCGATAGCGAGGGCGGCGACATCGACGTCGTAGAGGCCGTTGGGATCGACGGACCAGTGCTCGCCTCCGTCTTCGGACTTGTAGACGCCGTGCCAGGTGCCTGCGTAGAGCACCTTGGGGTAACGAGGATCGGCGACGAGCGCGCGGACGGCCTTGTCAAGCAGGCCGCGGTTGATCTCAACCCAGGAAGCGGCGCCGTCGCAGGAGCGGAAGATGCCTCCGCCGTCGGTACCGGCAGAAAGGACGCCGGGCCTTGCCAGGAGCGCGCGGACGCGGAGATTGGTGATCCCGCGCGAGGCGTGCTGCCAGGACTTGGCGCCGTCGGTGCTCTTGTACACGCCCATCTCATAGGTGCCGGTATAGATGGTTTCGGGGTTGGCTGGATCGAGCACGATGACGCGCGGCGATACGTTTTCAAGACCTGTGCTGGGCCAGTTGTCCTTGCCGCCGCGCGTGGTCTTGCAGAGTCCCTTGGCGGCGCCGGCGTAGAGGATGTTGACGTCGGTGGGATGGAGCGCGATGGCCTGGGTTTCGCCTCCGCCCGGCGAGCCCATCTGCCCGAGCGCGGCGGTGACCAGCAGCGTCAGAA
>JANRLE010000167.1:0-18194 GCA_033762895.1 Bryobacteraceae bacterium
TGGCCGCGCGTGCGGAACGGCAGGACAGCTATCGCGGCGAAGTGGCGCTTTACTATCCGCCAACGCTTGCGCCCACGCCGGAGGCCGATTTGTACCGGGCCGTGGCGCAGGTGAAGCAGAACAGCAACCTGAAGGCGGGCATCGCGCAATTGACGGCGGCGATCACAAAGCATGCTCCGCGGCGGGCGGACTGGTACCTGGAGTTGGCCGAGGCCCTGGAAAGCGATGGGCAGTTGGCGAAGGCCGTCAGTTGGTATCGCGAGGTGGTGAGGCGGGATCCTTCATCCGCGCCCGCGTGGCAGAGGCTGGGAACGGTGTTGCGGCGGTTGTCACGCAATGGCGAGGCCGTTGCCGCGTTTCAGCGTTCGATCGCCCTGGCGCCGGAACGGGCCTTGACCTGGCATGAGTTGGGGCTGGCCTACCGTGCGCTGGAGCGAACGGGCGATGCGGTCTCGGCCATGGGAAAAGCGATTGAACACGACCCGGAGTTTCCGGAGGCGCACAACAATCTCGGCATTCTGCGTTTTACCGCGGGCGACGCCGCGCGCGGGGAGGCGTCGTTTCGCGAAGCGATCCGCATCAAACCGAGCTACGCCGACGCGCATGGGAATCTGGCGAATCTGCTGGCGGCGGATGGACGGCGGGCGGAGGCGCAGGCCGAGTTTGAGCGGGCGCTTCGGCTGCGGCCTGACGACGCCGGCACACGCTACAACTACGCGATGCTGTTGGGAAGAATGGGCCGTTACGACGATGCGCAGCGGGAGTTGGAGGGCTGCCTGCGCGCCGATCCCACATTTGCCAGCGCCCATGAATTGTTGGGCGATCTGCTGCTGGCGCGAAATTTAGCGCGGGAGGCGGCTTCGCACTATCGTGAGGCGGTGCGGCTGCGGCCCGGCTCGGAGCGGGCGGCTTTCGGCCTGGGCATGGCGCTGGCCACGGGCGGCGACCGCAGCGGCGCGATCCAGTATTTGCGAAAGGCGGCGGCGGGGACGGATGCCGAAATTCGCCGGCGTGCGGTGGCGGTGCTGCGGCAGTTGGAGGGCACGCGGTAGCGATCGCGGAATAATGGGGAAGAGGTCCTCATGTCGGTTGAACGGCCATTCTCGATGCAGTACGATCGCTCCCCTTCGACAGACAACAAGGGGTCTTGAGCCATGCAACACGCCTGCGCGACGAAGCTGCCCCGAAAAAGCCATTCCGAAGAAGAGCTTCCCAAGGGAAGACATCTGATGGCCGCGGTTCTCGCCGACACTCACGCGCCTTGTTCCGGTGGACCGGACCGTCGTAGACTCTCGCGCTTAGCGGCCGCTGTAAAGCCGTGATCGCAAGATCCGCGCATCTCAGGTCGAAACGATCTGGTAGCGAACCTAAGCGAAATTGAACTGCTTGTGGGTTGCGTAGTTGTCGGCCATCACGTGGACAGCCGCCAAAGCTCTACAGCGTAATCACCTGATCCGGCATGTTGCCCGACAGCGCCTTGTACAGGTCCGGGAAACAGCCGATCGGCACACCGTCAATCAGCTTGTCGGCAATCTCGCGTTCGTAGCAGCACTGGTCACAACACATCAGCAGCATACCGGTCTTCTTCGCCACCGCGGCCAGGCGTTCGCCGATGGGGTTACCTTTAGTCAACACGTAGCAGTTGTCCTCAAAAAAGAACATTCCCGCCACTTCCACGCCGTGGCGGCCTTCCTCCAACTGGGGCAGAATCATCTTGCCGAGTTTGTAGGACACGCTGTGTCCCTGTGTGGAAAAAATATATGCGACTTTCATTGTTCCTTTTGTCCCAGCATCATATACGTCACCGTGGCGAAGGCGCAAAGGGCGCCGCGCTCATCGCTCAATTCTACCGTGCCCACGCAAAGGGTTTTGCCGGCCTTAATCAATCGCGCCCGCGCGAACACCTTTCCCGTGCCCGTAGCCGGACGCAGGTAGTTGACCTTCAGTTCGGTGGTGGTGGAGTGGCGGGACTGCTGATAGTGGCGCTCCAGCGCAAACCAGACGGCCTCGTCGGCGATGGTGGCGATGAGGCCGCCGTGCAGGGAGCCATCAGGGTTGAAGTAGAAATCCTTTAGCGGACATTCGATAGTGACGCCGTCATCGTGTTCGGCGCTCACGCGGATCTCCATGAACTCGGTGTAGTTCATGCGAACAAGTCCAGGATGGGTTTGCCTTTGCCGTCCCTGGTGACATGGAACGGCCGCTTTTCCACTTCATAGGCCAGATCAGGCGGAATGCCCATGGCGTGGTAAAGGGTGGCATGCAGGTCCTCAATCTTCACCGGGTTTTTCACGACGCTGCAGGGGCGCTCTTCGGCGGTTTCTCCGTAGAGGAAGCCTTTCTTCGTGCCGCCGCCGATCAACAGAACCGAACCTGCCTCGGAGAAGTGGCGGTGCATGCCGTAGTGCTTGGGTTCCCGGATGATGTCGGGCTGCTTCACCTGGTCTTTCACGCGCTTATCGGGCTTGCCTTCGACGATCATGTCGCGGCCGAATTCGCTGGCCAGCACGATCAGCGTGCGATCGAGCAGACCGCGCTCCTCCAAATCCAGCACAAGCTGCGTGATGGGCCGGTCAATATCCGCCTTCATGCTCCTGGCGCGGGCGTGGCCGTTTTCGTGCGAATCCCAGTGGCGGAACGGGATGTACTCGGTGGTCACTTCGATGAACCGCGCGCCGGCTTCGGTGAGGCGGCGGGCCAACAGACAACCGAGTCCGAATCTGCCGGTGTTGTACTTTTCGTAGGACTCCTTCGGTTCAAGCGACAGGTCGAAAGCCTTGGCCCCGGGCGAACTGAGCAGGCGGTAGGCGTTGTCGAGGGATTTCAGCAGGGACTGCTGCTGGTGATCGCTGCCATCGCGCAAAACGGGGTTTGCTTCCATCAGCTTGCGGTAGAGCCGCTGGCGGTTCTCAAATCGCGACGGCGTGATGTGGGCGGGCGGGCGCACAGCGGCGGCGGCTTCCGATGGATCGGGCACCAGGAAAGGGCCATACTCCGTCCCCAGGAATCCGGCGGTGTGGAAAGCTTTCACCGCATCGCTTTCGGCCCCGATATCCATATTCTGCCCGATGTCGAGAAAGGCCGGCATGTCAGGATGGCGCGGGCCCAGGGTGCGGGCAATGACGGCGCCGATGTGCGGGGCGGCCACCGATTGGGGCGGCGCGTAGCCGGTGTGCCAATGGTACTGGTGACGCGAGTGGAGAATAAAGCCGAGATCGCCTGCCTGGTAGGTGCGGATCAGCGTGCAGCGGTCCATGATGGAGGCGACGCCTTCCAGCCCCTGGGAAATTTTTATGTTGTCCACCTTCGTATCGATGGACGGAAAGGTACTTAGCACTTTGGCCGATTCGAGACCCGCTTCGTAGGGCACGTACTTCTTCGGGTCAAACGTCTCAGTCTGCGCCATGCCGCCCGCCATCCACAGCACGATGAGCGTGTCGGCCTTGGCCTGAGGCCGTTTGCCCGCGGGCCAAACGGGAGTGGCGGCGCCGGCAGTAAGTGCGCTTAGGAAAGCCCGCCGCGTCAGTTGTCCGAAATTTGCATTCGCTTCCATGTGGTTCACCGGATGTATTGAAATTCTGGGGACATCAGCAGCATCCAAAGGAAATCCTCGACGCCGTCCGGGGTGAGGCTACCGTTTAGCACTTCACCGGCTACAGCCCGTTCGGATTCCGTCGGCGTGCGTTGCAGGGCATGGCGGTAGAGACGGTCCCGCAGCGTGGAGGGCGTGAATGGCCCGGCGGGTCTTGGCGCCGGCGTGTAAGGATCCACCTTTACCAGCCGCCGTGTATCCGGCTCGCGATCGAACACGAAGAAACGGATGGCCGGCCCGACATCGGATTTCAGGCTCTCGGGCGCCACCGTGGCAATAGCTTTGAACTTCCGGTAGACGCCCGGGGGCAGCGTGATTTCCAGCCGCGACGGCAGTGTGAGTTTTTCCGGATCGGCGCCGGGCAATAATTCCGATAGCGTCGTCTTTTTCCCGCGCTTGCCGGTGAGGACCGCGCCGCTCCATTGCGGAACCACGCGCGTTGGGTCATAGGAATCCACATTTTCCACCAGCAGGTACAGCTTGGCGCTGTCGCGAATGTCCACCTCCACTTCCACCGGCTTGCGTCGCACCAGCCCGGAATCGAAGAGGTTGGCCGGCGCGTCGGTCACCTCGCCCGCCAGGCGGCGCGCGCCTTCACGCAGCCATCCGGCCAGGAACGGCCCGTTCACCAGTTCCAGAGCCTGCAGCGTGGTCGGCTGGGTGAGCCGTTCGGTGGTCACCTGGTCCCGCACGGGGCGGCCCAGGGCGCGGCTGAGGCGCGTGGACTTGAGCTGCCATTCCCGCCCGTAGTAGGTGGGCCGGGCGGCGGCAGCGGGCACCGGACGCCACTCGCCGGTGATTGCGGCCACGGCATCGGCGAACTGTTCGGCCGTCAGGCGGCGCGGCGCCGGTCCTCGAAACACGAATCTCTCACCGGGTTTCAGCGAGCTTTCGACGGACGGAAGCTGATAGGCGCGCGATGTGGTCATCAGCCGCAGCAGGTACTTCAGATCGTACTTGTGCTCGGCGAAGTCGCTGGCCAGCCAGTCGAGAAGATCGGGGTTCCAGGGTTCGGCGGCCATATCGTCCACCGGTTCGACGATGGCGCGGCCGAAGAGTTGTTTCCAGTAGCGGTTGACCAGCGTGCGGGCCAGCCGCCCGTTTTCCGGATGCGTGAACAGGCGGGCCGCCTCAGCCCGGCGCTTTTCCACTGATTTGCTGTCCCTGACTTCACCCAACTCCGGGAAAAGGAATTTCGGCTCTGAAATTTCGCCTGTCCTGGAATCGCAGCGGACGATTTCGAGCGGCGTCTTGGAGAAGAAGCTGGCCAGCCCGTAGGCATCCTTCAGCTTCCAGTTGCTGATGAAGCTGTCGTGGCAGGAGTTGCATTTGAGGTTGATGCCGAGGAATGTCTGCGCGCTGTTCTGGGCGGCCTGCAGGGGCGGTTTTTCGCTGGCCGGCACTTCGCCGCGCCAGGTGATGCCGAGAATGTAGCCTTCCGGACCGGTCTTCTTTGCCGGATTGAGCAGTTCGGCCACAAGGCGGTCATAAGGGATATTGGACGCCAGGGCCGTGCGCAGCCAGTTGGTGATCGACTTGCGCTCACCGTAGTAGTTCACGCCGTCGTCGTTGCGCAGCAGGTCGTTCCAGAAGGTGATCCAGTGTCCGGTGTAGTGAGTTTCCTGCCGCAGCAGTTTGTCGATGAGACGCTCACGCTTGTCCGGCAGCGCATCCTGTTCGAATTCGGCAAGCTGCTCCGGCGTGGGCAGAAGGCCCCACAGATCGAGAAAAACGCGGCGGGCGAAAAGGGCGTCGGAGACGGGTTCGCCCTTGGCGTCAAGGAAGGCGTCGATGGGATGTCCGGCGGCGGGAGGGGCGGGTTTTCGGGGTTTAAGAGGCGCCACCCAGCGGGAGGAGTGGGCGGGTTCGGCAGCCTTGGCGCCCTCGTCAATCCAGGTTTTCAGGATCTGAATCTCTTCTTCGGTCAGCGCCGCGCCGCGTAGGGGCATACGCGGCTCCTTAGTGCCGTTCACACGCTGGATGAGCAGACTGCCGCCGCCGTCGCCGGCGATGATGGAGGGCCCCGACGCGCCGCCTTTCAACAGTTCGGCACGCGAATTTACGTCCAGGCCGGCCTGAGACTTGTCACCTGTGTGGCATGCGGCGCAGCGCGCGGTGAGAATGGGATGCACCTGGCGCGCAAAATCGATTTCAGCCCACGCCGCCGCCCCGGCCATGAGGCCTACGAAAAATGTTCTGAGCATAATCCGGACTTAACCAACATATCGCGGTTGGTCCGGAGCGCGCTTCACCCACTGGTAGGCTTTCGCGGAGTTCTTCCAGAAGTACTTCTCTGCGGCGGAGCGGCCCCTGGCCATGAAGTAATCGCGGACGATGCCGAACACCTGCGGATAAGCGGCCCACTGATCGGAGTTTGGCCAATCGCTGCCGTAGAGCACGCGGTCTTCGCCAAAAACTTCCATCAGGTGGTCGAGCCTTGGGCGGTAGAAAGCGAGATCGAGCGGCACCTTACCATCGACGCGGCGCAGCACGGCGGAGAGCTTCGCATAGACAAGCCCCCGCCCGCCCAGTTCCTTCAGATTGGCCTCATACTCGCGCAGGGGGCCGGCCCCGGTGGGCGGATCAAGCTGCGGCAGATGATTGATAACGACGCGGAGGTTGGCGACGCGGTCAGTGAGCCGGACCAGATCGGCAATCAGCCGCGGGCTGGCGATGGCGGCATCCAGCGTCATGTTGGCCGCCGCCAGCAGCTTCACATCGGCGAAAAATTCCGGCCGGTTCATCTCCTCATGGAACTTGCGGCCCCAGAGTGTGCCGTAGCGAATGCCGCGGAACAGGGGGTTTCTTGTGAACCGTTCAAGCTGCCGGCCAAAGCCCGGCTTGCCGGGTTCGAGATTGCCCACGGTCCCGACGATGATGGTGTCTTTGGCGGCGACGTCCAGCACCCACTGGTTGTCCTCCACCTGCGGGCTGCACTCCACTTCGATGGCGCCCTTGATCCCGAAGGGCAGGGCGAGTTTGCGATAGCGGTCCGGCAGGGCGGTTTTGTACAGCACCTTGTTCGTGCTGGGCGGCCAGGGGATGCCCCCCTGGCGTGATACGTCGAACAGGTGGATGTGTGTGTCAATCACCGGGAAATCGGGGACCGGAAGTGCGGGGGATTGAGCGAAGGCGGCCGCCGATGTTGCCGCTAGGAAAGAGCGTCGGTTCACCGGGGTATTCTATCGCTGTTCTGTGCCCCGCCAGAGCGGCGGTAGGCATCCAGCAGGCCGTTCAGCGTCACCTCTCCCAGCAGGCGGCGGGGCAGAGCGCGATCAACCACCGGCAGAACGTCCAACCCGGACTTGCCGAGCCGGTGCAGAACGAGATGCAGCGGGTGATCGGGATGCACGTGGGGAAAGGCCTCGGCCAGGGGAGAGGCATCCTCGGCGGGACTGAGGACCAGCGAGGAGAGCGGGAGTCCGCTTTCCGGGCCGGCGACAGCCTTTGCGAGATCCCCCTTCCGGATCACCCCCCAGAGCACGGTTCCGCGGCCGACGAACAGATCCTGTCCTTCAAGCCCCGCCGCGTGGCGAATGCGCAACTCCGGATCGGTCATCGGGCGGGCCGGCCGCATGGCGTCACGCACGATCAGCAGCGGTTCCTCGCGGCGCTCAGGGGAGCGCGGCAGATGGATTCCGTCCTGCGCGGCAAGGGCTTCATAGATCGGCTCCGGCATGAGGCGGGTGGCCACCCAATAACTGGCCAGGTTGCAGATCATCAGTGGAACGATGACGGAATAGTCTCGCGTCAACTCAAAGATCATGATCACCGAGGTCATCGGTGTGCGGATGATGCCGGCGAAGGTGGTCCCCATGCCGACCAGGGCATAGGCGCCGGCCGACCCGGTGTAGGCGGGAAAGAAGGCATGCGCCACCGATCCGATGGAGCCGCCCAGCATGGCGCCGAAGAACAGACTGGGACCGAACACGCCTCCAGGGTTGCCGGAGGAATAGGACATGACCGTGGCCAGTAATTTCAACAGCAGCAGCATCATCATGGGCTTCCACAGCAGGTCGCTATTAAGCGCCTGATCCACCGCGCTGTATCCCACGCCAAGGACTTCGGGCACCAGCAGCGCGAGAAGGCCCACGGTAAGCCCGCCGGCCGCCGGTTGATACATCACCGTATTTTTGGGCAGTTTCTTGAACTGCTCCCGCATGCGCAGCAGGCTCCACTGAAAGAAGG
Organism: Bryobacteraceae bacterium; assembly: GCA_033762895.1. Lineage (GTDB taxonomy): Bacteria > Acidobacteriota > Terriglobia > Bryobacterales > Bryobacteraceae > CADEFT01. The sequence goes on from JANRLE010000167.1 coordinate 7,781, forward strand.
CCGAAAGCAGCCCGCCCGCCACGCCCAGCACGCAGTAAAGGATGAACTCCGCCGGATGGACAAGCTGATATTGGGGCACGCGGAACAGCGGTTCGTCGCCCAACAGCAGGTGCAGCACCAGCCATGAGGTGGCGGCGCCGATGACCACGGTGCCCAGCATACGGGCATGCAGATCGCCCAGCACTTCCTCCAAAGAGAACAGTACGGCGGCAATGGGTGTGTTGAAGGCGGCGGCAAGCGCGGCGGCGGTGCCCACCGGCGCCAGCGACTTGGTCTCTTCGCGGCTCAGCTTCAGGCTGCGGCCGAAGACAGAGGCGATGCCCGCGCCGATTTGCACTGAGGGGCCTTCGCGTCCCAGCGAGATGCCGCTGCCGAGCGAGATGGAGCATACGGTGAACTTGCCGATCACCGTCTTCAGGGGAATGTCGCGTTCAGTGGCCAGAGCCGCCTTGGTTTGCGGAATGCCGCTGCCGCGGGCTTCGGGAAAAAATCGAGCCACCAGGTAGCCCGCGGTAAGCGCGCCGAGCACAGGGATGATGACACGGGCCCACGGGGAACTGCGGCCGGTGTACAGACTCGCACCTACCCGTTCGGTCGTCCAGATGAAGGCGACAATGACCAGGCTGGTGACGATTCCCAGAGCGATGGAGAGGACGACGTCCTGCCGTGTCCTGATGGCCGACCACCACCGCTCAGCCCAGGGTGGAAGTATCAACTCAGTCCCCAGTGTAGCGGAAGGCCCGTTAATAATAGAAGCTTGACTGACTACACGCGCAAAGTGCTGGCGGCGGTGCGTTGCATCCCGCGGGGGAAGGTGGCCACCTATGGAGATGTGGCGGCAGCGGCAGGGTATCCGGCGGCGGTGCGAGGGGTGGCGGCGGCGTTAGCATCGGGCGGCCCGCTGCCGTGGTTTCGCGTGCTGGCCGCTGGCGGACGGATCGCGCTGAAAGGGGCCAGCGCGCTGGAGCAGCGAATGCGGCTGGAGGCCGAAGGGGTGGCCTTTCGTGGGGCGCGGGTGGATTTGAAACGGCACCGCTATGTGTTTCCCAACGTGGCGCGAATGGTGTCGAAGTACAAATCGATATCGGATTTCCGTGTATGAATATGGGCCGACAGCCGCACCTGCCTGCCCGGCGTCACCCAGATCCGCTTCTTCTTCAGCGCGTCGTGAAAGGCGTCCAGTTTGGCGTCCTTGAAGCGCACCGCCACCAGGCAGCCGAACATGCGGTCGTTATCCGGGGTCAGCAGTTCCACCTGCGGGCACTCGCGCGCCTTGTTGAAGTAGTAACGCGCCAACTCATGCATACGCCCGTAGACGCGCTCAGGTCCCAACTGCTTCAGAAACCGCAGGCCCGCCATCATGCCTTCAAACAGGGCGCGATTGTTGGTGCCGACGTTCATGAAGCGGGCCGCCTTCAGATCCATCCTGTTCCAGGATCCGCTCATGATGGACGGCCACAGCTTTTCCAGATTCTCTTCCCGCACGTAGAGCAGGCCGCAACCGGCGGGCGCGTAGGCCCACTTATGCGGGCTGCCGGCCATGTAATCACAGCCGAGTTCGGAGATTTTGAAAGGGATCTGGCCATGCATGTGCGCACCATCCACCACCGTGATGACGCCTTTGGCGCGGGCGGCGTCGCAGATCTCGCGAATGGGCAGGATAAGGCCGGTGGGTGAGGTGATGCCGCTGAAGCTGAGCACGCGCGTGCGCGGACCGATGCTGCCGATAAGCAGGTCAGTCAACTGGCCGGGATTTTTCGGCGGCAGCGGCAGTTTCACTTCCTTGAGCGTGATGGCGTGCCGCGCCTGGCGCATCTGCCAGCAGCCGCGGCCGCTCGGATGCTCCTGATCGGTGATGATCACTTCGTCGCCGGCTTTCAGGTCAATGCCTCCGGCGATGGTGCACATGGCCTCAGTGGCATTGTGCATGAACGCCAGTTCGTCCTTCCTGCAGCCATAGAAATCGGCCATCTCCTGGCGCTGCTCGTCCATCGTTTCGTAGCCCCAGCGCGGGTAGTAATCCATCGTTAGAGCGGCCGACTGCTCCAGGTATTCGGCCACAGCGCGCACCACCGGTTTCGGCGCGATGCCCAGGCTTCCATTGTTCAGAAACGCGCGCCATCCCGGCAGGAAGAACTGTTCGTCTCTGACACGGGCCCAATATTTGTCGGCGTTACGTTCCAGCAGGCGATCATCGGGCAGCGGGCGCGTCTCGATGGCGGCCTTTGCCATGGGGACTCCGAACAGTGAGGTAGCGGCGAAGAAGTTCCGGCGTTTCATTTAGCATTGATTATAATGCTGGCGATTTCTCTAGCGGCTTTCTCGTTACTGTGGGCCACGCCCGAACAAGGCGGCGCCCTGTTCAACACGCTGTGCGCAACCTGCCACAAAGATCCACCTGTCAACCGCGCACCGCTGCCGGAGGTGTTGCGGAAGATGACGCGCGAGGCGATCCTTGCATCCATGAATACCGGATCCATGCGGGAGATGGCGTCGCCGGTCTCCATCCAACAGCGTGGTTTCATTGCCGACTACCTCACTGCAGACGCGCCGCCGGTGGATACGATGCGGGGCCGGTGCGCAGCGGGGTTTCAACCGGCCAAGGAAACGGCAGCCTGGAACGGATGGGGCGTGGACGTCGAGAATACCCGCTTCCAGAGCGCAGCTGCGGCGCGGATCACACCCGCCGGAGTGATGAAACTGCAGTTGCGGTGGGCGTTCGGATTCCCGGGCGTCGCCGCCATGGGCCAACCTACGGCAGCCGCGGGCCGGCTGTATTTTGGCAGCGCCAACGGGACCGTGTATTCCACCGATGCCCGCACGGGATGTATTTTCTGGACGTTTAAGGCGCCGGTGACGGTGCGCACCGCCATCACCATCGTGGACGGCGCCGCTGTGTTCGGCGATGTCGAGGCCAATGTCTACGCGCTGCGCATCGGGGACGGATCGGTGATCTGGAAGGTCAAGCTCGATGAGCATCCAGTAGCGCGCATCACCGGGGCTCCGCAGGTCCATGGCGGCCGCGTATACGTGCCGGTATCGTCGGTGGAAGAGGTGAACGGGGGAAGCGCAAAGTACGGCTGCTGCACGTTCCGCGGCAGCGTCGCGGCACTCGATCTGGCGTCGGGCAAGGTGTTGTGGAAGACCTACACCATACCCGATCCGCCGCGGCTGAGAGGGAAAAACCGCGCGGGAGTGGAAGCCTACGGACCGTCGGGGGCGGCAGTGTGGTCGGCGCCGGCGCTGGATCTGAAGCTGCGGCGGGTATACGTGGGGACAGGGAACGCATACTCGGATCCGGACACAGGACATTCAGATGCGATAATCGCCTTCGACATGGATTCGGGGTCGATGGTGTGGGTGCGCCAGCTTGCGGCGGCGGACCGGTGGAACCTTGCCTGCCTGAATCCCAACGGAGCGAACTGCCCGGAAAAGGCCGGCCCTGACGTGGATATCGGCGCTTCACCGGTGCTGAAAACCACGGCCTCCGGGAAGCGCGTGCTGCTGGTGGGGCAGAAGTCGGGGGTGGTGCACGCCTTGGATCCGGACGACAGCGGCAGGATTGTGTGGCAGTCGCGCATTGGAGCGGGCGGCGCGCTGGGAGGCGTGCAATGGGGCATGGCGGCCGATGAGCGCAACGTGTACGCCGCCCTTTCCGATGTGCATCTGCGGGAGAAGGCGGGCGGACTGTTCGCCTTGAAGCTGGAAACGGGAGAGCGTGTGTGGTACGCGCCGCCTTCACCGGCCGCCTGTGGACAGCGGAGAGGATGCACGCCCGCGCAGATGGCGCCTGTAACGGCGATCGGCGGAGTTGTCTTTTCGGGATCGATGGACGGTGTGCTGCGCGCCTACGACAGCGCCACGGGCCGGGTGATCTGGGAGTTCAACACGCTGCGCAAGTTCGACACGGTGAACGGCGTCGAAGCCTCAGGCGGTTCCTTAAACGCGACCGGACCGGTAATCGCCGGCGGCATGCTGTTCGTCAACTCCGGCTACGGCGTACTGGGCGGCATGGCGGGCAACGTGCTTCTGGCCTTCAGCGCAGTTGAAGATAAAACCACGCCAGGCCGGTCACCAGCAGCAGGGAAGCGGTGATACGCAGAGCCACCGGCGCCATTGCCGGGAACCAGCCGCGCAATTTCCCCAGAGCGACGGCAAAGACGCCCAGCGCCAGCAAATCGGCCAGCGCCATGCCCATCAGCACGGGCGCCGCCTCATAGCCGGTGCCCACCAGGTAAACCGCGAAGGCCAATCCGTGGAACGAACCCAGCGCGCCAGCCACCAGCCAACGCTGCCCCGCCTCGGGAAGCATCAGAATCTCAACGGCAAGATAAGCCACCGTAAGTGCCAGCGCGGCGTCAACGAACTTCGGGGCCGGGCTCCAGGGGGTGTGGGGAACAATCAGCGCCGTCAGCAACTCGCCGCACAGGAACGCCACGGTGAGCAGGAGCAACTCTCTGCGACTGCGCGCGGCAATCACCAGGCAGCCCAGGAACAGGACGGAGGCGGCGCTGGAGAATACGCGCCCGAAGCCCGATGCCATGGACGTGGTCCACACTTCGAAGGCAGTGGGAGGGCGGAAGCGGATCAACTGTTCGGCATTGGTGAAGTCAAAGACCAACTGGTCCGATTTGTCATCCCGGAAAGCATGCATCAGGTGAACATGATTCGGCACGGTGACCTTGTGAAACGCGGCGTAGGCGTTCACCTCTTCCACCGGGCCGGGCCATTCATAGGACGCCTTGCAGCGGTAGGCGCCGTCGTCGCGATCCTCCCGGCAGCTTTTTTCGAGCAGCCGGCCTTCCACCCCCGCGCTGGAGAAACGCAACTGGGAGAACAGCGCCGATTCGGGGTCGCGGACATGCTCAATTTCATACAAAGGCATCCGCAATTCGAAAGTGGCGCGGTTGCCGGTAACGCGAAGCTCACCGCTCGACATGCTCACCATGTGGGCCTGCAAGACCGCGCCCAGGCACGGCAGCAGCCACAAGGCCTTCATTCCCTGCCCCCCAAAGCCCGGTACCAGATGAGCCGCAGCGTGGCCAAGACCGGCACCGACAGCACCATGCCTGTGATTCCGCCAATCTCTTCGCCCGCCAGTGCGCCGAACATCACCAGCAGCGGATGCAGTTCGATCCCCGAACTGTAGAGAATCGGCTGCAGCACGTAATCCTGGAAGAGACGGAACAGGAGGAAGAACACCACCATCGCCACTACGTGCTGATAGCCGCTGACCAGGGCCACCACGCACGCCACCACGGCCGCGGTAAGCGGTCCCACCACCGGAATGAACTCCAGCACGGCGGCAATCGTAGCCAGCAAGGAACGGTAAGGCACGCCGGCGAAGCTGAAGAACAGTTCGTAGGCGACGAACGTCGCCGCGCTCAGCAGCGCCAGCGCCCGGATATAGAGTCCCAGCATCTGGTGAATTTCCCCCGACAATCCTTCGACGAATTCCAGCCGCCCCATGCGGCGGGCGGTGTCGAGCAGCCAGCCGCGAATCTCACCCGCGTCCTTGAGGAAGAAGAAACTGAGGATCGGCACCAGCACCACAAATCCGATATTGCCGATGGCCGAAAGGACATGGCCCAGCGTGGATCGCAGCATGGGAAGGAATCGCTCCAACCCGCCCTGCACCTGCTGCTGCAGCAAGTCCAGAATCTCGCCGCGGAACGGCTCAAGCCACGAAGGAAGAGGCGTGCGGGAGAGCTTACCGGCGCTTTCAGCCAGTTCCGGCAGGCGGCCGATGAGATTCGCCGCCTCCTGGGACGCCCTGCCGGCCACAGCAGCGATTCCCGCCACGATCAACGCCAGCAGCGCCATGTAAACCAGGCCGAGCGTGAGCGAACGGGAGATGCGCCCCTGATGGAAGCGGTCAATCAGCGACACCACCGGCGCCATCATGTAGGCAAAGAAGATGGCAAGAACAAAAATCAGCAGCGCCAGCCGGACCTGGTAGAGGAACGCCACCGCGGCCAGTGTCACCACCACGGACCATGTGTAGCGGACGGCCTTGGTTTCGATGCCCAGCATGAGGCCCAACTCAGACGGTTTCTTCGGGCGCCTGCGGTGGATTGTAGTAAAGAATCCTGCGGCAGTTTTCGCAGAAGATAAGCGGGTCCAGAGCCTGGCGCAGTTCCTGCAGCACCTGGGGGCGCAGGATCATATAGCAGGCGCTGCAGCGCCCGTCCAACGCCTCAGAGACGGCCACGCCGTTGGTCTGTTTCTTGCGCAGCCGGTCATAGGCGGCGTACTTGTCGGCGCGGACACTGGCGGCCAGTTGCGCCCGTTCCGCCTTGATTTCGGCCAATGCCTGCTGGTCGGCCGCGGTCCGTTCCCGCGCGGCCTTCTTCTCGGCTTCCACCTGTTTCGCTTCCTCGGCGAGCGCGGCCTCGGCCTTGCGGACGTTCACCTCCAAAGGCTCGGATGCCGACATGAGGTCGAGAATGCGATCCTCGAACCGCCGGATTTCCTTTTCGCAGAATTCGATTTCATGCTGGAAGGCGCGATACTGCTCATTGGTCTTGGCCGACAGCGTCTGGTCCCTTAGCTTGGAGATCTTCTGATGCTGGATCTGGATGTCGCCGTCGAGCTGTTTGCGCTCCTTTTGGTTGGCCGCGAGCGCGGCGCGGTCCAATTCCAGACGGCGTTTGTGCGCATCGAGCTGTTTTTCGATCTGAGCGATGTGCTTGGGCAGAGTTGAGACTTCGCGCTCCAGCTCCAGCGCGCGCGTGTCGAGGCTCTGCAATCGGAGGATGCCTTCAAGATCTGGACTCATCGGAAGTAGCTCATGGATTGTAACATCTCACTGCATTGCCTGTTCGAGATCCTCGATAATATCCTCGGCCGCTTCAATGCCCACCGACAGCCGCAGCAGGTTGTCGCGTATGCCCAGGCGCTCACGCTGTTTGGGCGCCAGATCGCGATGGGAACTGATGGCCGGATAGAGGATCATGCTGTGGACATCGCCGAGCGAGGTGGCGCGGACCACCAGGTTGAGGCGGTCCATGAATTCGAACACCTCGCGCCTGCCGGCGTCCTTCAGCTCAAAACTGATCATCGCGCCGTAGCGGTCTTCCGGGAACAGGCGCTGGATCACCGGACGGTCGGGATGATCCTGTTCGGCCGGAAAGTTGATCCGCTCCACCCGCGGCTGCGCCACCAGCCATGAGGCCACGTGCAAGGCGTTTTCGCACTGCTGGCGGAACCGGAGCGGAAATGTCTTGATTCCGCGCATAGACAGATAGGCTTCAAACGGGCCCAGCAGCGGGCCGGCCGTACGGCCCATGGTGCGCACGATCTCCATATGTCCGGCGTCGCCGATAATCGCTCCGCCCAGCACATCGCCGTGGCCGGAAAGGTATTTCGTGAGGCTGTGCACCACCATGTGCGCGCCCAGTTCCAGCGGACGCACCAGCATCGGCGTGGCGAAGGTGTTGTCCACCACCAGCGCTGCGCCCGCCTCACGCGCGACGGCGGCCACCTTGTCAATGGCGCCCACGCGCAGCAGGGGATTCGATACGGTTTCCATCAGAACGCAGCCCGGCCGGAATTCCACCACCGCTTTTTCCACGGCGGCAAGGTCGCAGATATCCACCAGCCGGATTTCCACTCCCAGCGGTTCCAGGATGTTGTGCAGCAGGTTGATGGTGGCGCCATAAAGAGCGTTGGCGGCCAGTACGCGCTTGCCGCGGTCAGTGAGCGCGGCCTGCAAGGCGAACTGGATGGCCATCATTCCGGACGCGCAAGCCATGGCGCCGGCGCCGCCTTCGAGCGCCGTGAGCTGCTCTTCGAGCGCGCGGTTGGTGGGGTTTTCATAGCGCGCATAGGAGTCCCCAGCAATCTCCTTGCCGAAGACGCGGTCAAGCGTCGCCGTCTCGTCGTAGATGTAGCTGGCGGCGGTGAAGATCGGCGTCGTTACGGGAATCGCCGCCCCTGGTTTCTTGCGGTCTCCCGAGTGGACCGCGATCGTTTCCATTTTCACGATGCTTACTTCCTCTTCCAGCGTGTGCCGTCCCTGGTGTCTTCGAGAACGACGCCCGCATCCAGCAACTGCTTGCGCACCTCGTCGGCGCGCGCAAAATTCCTGGCCTTCTTGGCCTGGGTCCGCTCGGCGATCAACGCGTCGATCTGCGCATCGGTGATGCCGCCTTCCGACACCGTGGGCTTCAGTACGTCGAAGACCTGGTCAAAGCGGTTCAACACGTCCAGCGCCCCGGCGACGTTGCCGGAAAAGAACTCGCCCGCGTCCATGGCGGTATTGGTGTCACGCACGTATTCGAAGACCGCGCCCAGAGCCCCGGCCGTGTTCATGTCGTCGTCCAGCGCTTCCTCGAACTGTTTGACGGCGGCGGCGGCGCGTTCGTCGAACCGGGCGCTGGTCCCTTCGGGGAACTTCGATGTCTTCAGCCGCAATTCATAGTTGCGCAGGCGCTTGATGGCGGTGTCGGCCGCCTGCAGCCCGTCGAAGGTGAAGTTGAGTTGCTTGCGGTAGGGTACCGATGCGAGCAGGTAGCGCACCGTTTCGGGCGCGTAACCCTTTTCCAGCAGATCGCGCAGCGTGTAGAAATTGCCCAGCGATTTCGACATCGTCTGGCCTTCCACCATCAGGTGTTCGGTATGCAGCCAGAAGCGGGCGAACGTCTTGTGGGTGAATGCTTCCGATTGCGCCACTTCGTTTTCGTGGTGAGGAAAGATGAGATCCACGCCGCCGGCGTGAATGTCCAGCGTTTCGCCCAGATACCGCATGGCCATGGCTGAGCATTCGATGTGCCAGCCGGGCCGGCCGTCACCAAGCGCGGTGTCCCAGGAATGCTCGCCTTCCTTCTTTGCCTTCCACAGCACGAAATCGCGGGCGTTGTCCTTGTCGTATTTGTCGCTGTCAACGCGCGCGCCGGCTTTTAAGCCTTCAAACTGCAGGTGCGCCAGCTTGCCGTATTCGGGGAAGGCATTGATGCGGAAATAGACTGAGCCTTCACTTTCGTAGGTGCAGCCGTTCCTGGCCAGTCCCTGTATCAGGTGCACCATGTCCTCAATGTGATCGGTGGCCTTGCAGACCTGCTCGGGCCGCTGCAGGCGGACCTTCCCGGTGTCTTCAAAGAAAGCGTCGGTGTAGGCGGAGGTGTACTGATAGATGGACTGCCCGGCGGCGGCGGCCTGCTGAATGATGCGGTCATCGACGTCGGTGATGTTCATCACATGCATCAGCCTGTAGCCGCGGTATTGCAGCCAGCGCCGCAGAATGTCCTGAGAGGTAAAGGTGCGCAGATTGCCGATGTGGACGTAGTTCCAGACCGTGGGACCACAGGTGTACATGCGGACAGTCTTGCCGTCGGCCGGCTGGAAATCCTCAGTTTTCTGCGTGAGAGTGTTGTAAAAACGCAAGGCCATGCGATTGTTCTATCCTAGCAGGCTTGCTTTGAGGACAATCGCCTTTCCATCCCACCGCAACCACGAACTCGCCAGGCAGTGAGTACCCGCCGCCGGCGGCATAAGGCTCAATCGTCCGCAGGTATTCCGCATGCGCCTCATCGCGGGTCCGCTCATCAAAGCGTGAGTAGGCAAGCGCGACGGGGCCGCCGGCAAAGGCCGCGCCGATGGCTTCCCGCGCATCGGTGTAGTCAAGCCGCGTCTCCAGCCGCTCCAACTCAACGTTCGTGTAGCCGGCCATTTCCATCGCCGTCCGCAACGCGTTTCCGGTGCCCAGTTGGAAGAACATCGGGCACACCTCGGACTCCACCCGCGCGTCGATCACCGCAAAGATGCCGGCCCAGCCGCACCGCTCGCGCTGGCCCCATACGGCCGCCGCCATCCTGCCTCCTGGCTTGAGCGCGCGGTAGGCCTGCCTGAGGCTGGCCACCGGATCCGGAATGTACATCAGCCCCAGCGAGCACAGCACGGCGTCGAAGCTGCCTTCGGAAAAGCCGATCGTTTCCCCATCGGCGCGCTCAAACGCGGCGTGGGCGATACCCCGCCTCCTCGCCTCCTGCCGCGCCGCCTCCACCATTCGTTCGGAAATGTCGGTGCCCACAAGACTGCCGCCCGGGCCAACCGCGCCGGCGGCGGGGAAGCTGACCAGCCCGGTGCCGCAGGCGATATCCAACACTCGCTCACCGGTGCGCAGCGAGGCCATCTCCAACAGCCGCTTCTGGGCTGGCGCAACCTGGCGGCTCCAGTAAGTATCGTAGCCGGCAGCCGCCTTGTCCCAGCCGTAACGTTGAATTCTCCGCTGAAATCTTGCGTCCATGACTTACTCCGCTTCGTTCAATCGGACGTCGAGACGTACGTCCTGAGGATCCTGCCAGACGTGCAGATAGGAACTGGCGCTGTTTGCGTCTTCGATCATGCGGCGGATCTGTTCCGGCGGCGCCCCGCTTTTCACGTTCACGATGCAGCGCACCTGCCGGTAGCCCGG
>JANRLE010000168.1:0-19127 GCA_033762895.1 Bryobacteraceae bacterium
GCTCGATCGCGTCAGGCGCGCCAACTGCGCCGTCTGATCCCGCAGGAACGCATCCGTCTCATAGTAGAAAGGAACCGGCGCCTCCGGCCACAGAATCAGATTCGGACCCGGATTCTGGCTGATCGCCGCATTCAGCGCCAACATGCTCATGCGCTGGATCGTGTTCTCCAGAGCCTGCCGGCTCCATTCCTGCTTCTCCTCAACGTTGGGTTGCATCACCACCGCGGTTTCCTTGCCCGGTTCGGCCTCGGGCATCGCCGGCAGAAAGAACAGCAGCGGGATCACCAGCACCGGCATCAGGTGGATCCGGGGCCTGCGCAGCACCACCAGCGCCGCCGCCACGTTCATCATCGCAAAGGCGAAGGATAGGCCGTAGACCCCGGCCAACGGCGCCAGACGCATGGGAACGCCCATGTCGATGCCCGCATTGCCCAGACACAGCCAGGCAAAGCCGAACGGCCCGTTCGTCCGCTCAATTCCCGTCCACAGCGCAGCGACGGCCGGAATCGCCCACCACCCGCGCGTCAGGTACCCGGCAAGCCAGCCGAAAACAGCCCAGTGCAACCCCTTAGCCAAACAGAACAGCAGGAACACCGCCCAGCCCCCGGCCGCCCCCACGCCGCCGTAATCTTCGAGCACCGCCTGAATCCAATAGCAGACGCCGAACCAGTAAATCGCGCCCGCCAGCCACCCCAACAGCAACCGCTTCCCTGCCCGTTGTTCCCTGGCCACCGCCACCACCAGCGGCGCCAGACACAAAGGCGCCAGCCAAACCATGTCAAAGCGGGGAAACACGAGCACCGACAGCATCGCGGCCGTTGCCGCCAGCAGCCATCCGCTCACCCTTCGGCCGCCCCTTCGCTCACCACATCGGCCATGTAGGAACTGCGCACGAAGGGACCGGCGAACACCATGCGGAATCCCAATCCCAGCCCAACGTCGCGGTAGGCGTCAAACTGCTCCGGCCGCACGTATTCGGCAACCGGCAGATTCCTTCGCGTCGGCTGCAGGTACTGCCCGATTGTGGCGACGTCGGCCCCGGCCGCCCGCAGGTCCGTCAATAATGACCGCACCTCGGCTTCGGTTTCCCCCAGCCCCACCATAAAACCGGACTTGGTCAGAACTCCCGGGCTCGTCCGGCGCGCAAAGGCGAGCACATCGAGTGAACGTCGATAGTCGGCCTGCGGCCGCACTCGGCGGTAAAGCCTCGGCACTGTTTCCATGTTGTGATTGAACACATGCGGCCCGGCCGCCAGCACCCGCCGCACCGCCTCCGTGTCACCGCAGAAATCGGGAGTCAGTACCTCCACCCGCGCCTCGGGCAGCGCCCTCCTCACCGCGGCCACGGTTGCGGCAAAATGCGCCGATCCGCCATCGGCAAGATCATCGCGGTTCACGCCGGTGATCACCACGTAGCGCAGCCGCATCTGCGCTGCCATGCGCGCGACATTCTCCGGCTCGTCCGGATCGAGGGTAAACTCGCGCTTCTCCGGCGATCCCTTTGGCACCGAGCAGAAGCCGCACCCCCGCGTACACAGGTTGCCCAGAATCATGAACGTCGCCGCGCCGCGGTGAAAGCACTCATGGATATTCGGACAGCGCGCCGATTCGCACACCGTGTGCAACTTCAATTGGCGCAACTCGCGCTTCAGATTCGTAACCGACTCAAAGTGGGTTTCGCCACGGCGCAGCCATTCCGGCAGACGCGGTCCCGGCGCCCCGGCGATTTGGATCAGATCCGCCACTAGAATCGCTTCAGGATCGGCTTCTGGAAGCCGGCCGCCTCAAGCTCCGATCGTGTCCTCGATATCGTCGAGGCGTCGGCCAGCGGCCCCACCACGACGCGGAACACCTTGTCGTTGGGTCCCGGCACCACTGCCGAACTGAAGCCTTTCCTGCGCAGCACATCGGCGATGATTTCCGCATCCGGCTTCGAGGTGGCCACTACCTGCAGGAACTGCTGGCCGGCCGCGGGAATCACCACGCCCCCGGCGGGCGCCCTGGCTGGCGCTGGCGGCGGAGCCTTTGCTTCCGGCTTCACTTCCGGCTTCACTTCGGGTTTCGTTTCCACCGGTTTCGGCCTCTCGGGCGCCTTGGTTTCGCGCGGCGCCTCCACCGGCTTCTCGGCCACGGGCCGTTCCACTACCGGCGGATCAACTGGCGTCGTGGCCGCCGGCGCCGGGCTTGATCCAAGTTCCCCCAGGTCCGCCGGCTTCACGGCCGGAACAGGCGAGGGCTTTGACTCGCTCAGCGGCGAAGGCCTGGACGGATCCACCATCACCGGATCACTCTTGCGGCCCGCCAGTTCCGTGGCGGTCACCGAGTTCTTGCCCACGATGTAGCCCATCGTGAAGAACACGCCCAGCAACACCACCACAATGAAAAAGACGCTGAGCAATTGACGGTTGCCCAGTATCAATTCAAATTCGCCTTCGTCTCCACGACCTAACGTTTTTTCGGAAAGCAATGGTCCTCTCCATTTCCCAATACAGAACGGCCTTATACAAGAGGATATCCCGTGACGCAAGCCTTTACAACTGGGGGGTTGAGACGCGGGGGCCCAATCGCATACAGTTGAGGGTTGATCATGAGACCCGAACACTTCGCCCGCCGCAACTTCCTGATGGCCGCCGCCGGCGCCGCCGCTTCCTTTTCCGCCTCCGCCGCTCCGCCCGAACGCGACTACAGCGGAAAAAACCCCGTCCGCTACCCGGACCCCGACATCATCGCCCTCGACAAGCGCTTCAACAGGTACAAGCTCGGCAATACCCCCATCCAGCGCCTTTACACCGGCTGCCTGTGGGCCGAAGGGCCCGCCTGGAACGGCGTCGGCCGCTACCTGCTATGGAGCGACATCCCCAACAATGTGCAGATGCGCTGGCTCGAAGATGACGGCCACGTCAGCGTCTTCCGCAATCCGGCCGGCAATTCCAACGGCAACACCTTCGACTGGGAAGGCCGCCAGATCGCCTGCGAACATGGCAACCGCCGCGTCGTCCGCTATGACTACAACGGCAAGATCACCGTGCTCGCCGACAAGTGGCAGGGCAAACCACTCAATGCCCCCAACGACGCCGTGGTCCACCCCGATGGCTCAGTCTGGTTCACCGATCCAGGCTACGGCGCTCTGATGGATTACGAGGGAAACAAAGGCAAGCTGGAGTTGAAAGAAGCCGTCTACCGCATTGACGTCAAGGCCGGAAAAATGGAACTGGTCACCGACGAAATCTTCAAACCGAATGGCCTCTGCTTTTCGCCCGACTACAAGAAACTCTACGTCGCCGACACCGGCGCCACCCACTATGAGCAGGCGCCCCGCATCATCAAAGTGTGGGACGTCGCCGACGGCAAGCTCCGCGCAGGCAAGCAGTTCTGCTCAATGGAGATTCCCGGCAAGGGCGCAGGCCTCGCCGATGGCATTCGCTGCGACGCCGACGGCAACATCTGGGCCAGCGCCGGATGGGTGGGCGCGGGCTACGACGGCGTGCATGTCTTTGCTCCCGACGGCCAGCGCATCGGCCAGATCCTGCTGCCCGAGATCTGTTCCAACGTCTGCTTCGGCGGCAGCAAGCGCAACCGACTGTTTATGACCGGCAGCCAGTCTCTCTATTCGGTCTACGTGGAAGTGCAGGGCGCGCACATTACCTAGACGGCTCCCTGCTCAACTCCGGCGGATCTTCACCCGGAACTGGAACCACCGCCGCCGCTTCGCCTTCCGCTGGTTCATCACCACGCCCACCAGCCGCTCCGGCGGAATCCGGCGCAGCGAGTCATGCACCTGGTTAAACGTCGCCACCCCCTGCCTCACCACCAGCAGATTGCCATCCGCCAACGCCGCCAGCCATTGCGCATCCGGTGACTCGCTGAACGACGTCCCATCGATCACGATCCACTCAAAGTGGCTCCGCAGCACTTCCAGCAACACCGGCAGCGGTTCAAAATCAACCTGGTTCAGCGCGTTGGAATTCGGCGTCCCCCTCGGCATCACATACAGCGGTGTGCCAGGAAGCTGCCGCAGACATTTCATCCAATCCTCGGGGGCGGCCAGCGCGTGAACCAATCCCGGGTTCGATGTCATGCCAAGCTGGGCGTGAAAGCCGGGGCCAAGCGGATCGGCCTCCATCAGCAGAACCCGCTGCCCGGACGATATCGCCAACACCGCAGCAAGGTTCGCCGCCGTGAACGTCTTGCCTTCCTCCGCCAGAGTGCTCATCACTGTGACGCAGCGGAAATCGCAGTCCCGGCCCACACGGCTGCGGTGCAGCAGAAGCTGCGTCCGCAGTAGCCGGAACTGCTCGATATAGCTACGGTCACAGGCCGCGTGCATGACCGGGAAAGCCTCGCCTGGAGACTCCATTCGCAGGGGCTGCACGGCCCGCCATTGATCGCTCGCGTTTTCAGCGGCCTTGCTGTTGCGATCGGCCGCCTCTGTGTCCCCCAGCGTCCTCGATAGTTCGGCTAATCCCGCCGCCACATCGGCCAGTACGCTGTGGTCCGTTCCCTCAAGTTTCGCCTCCGCCACTTGTGCCACCTCATAGTTCCATACCCGTCAGTCCATCGTACGGGCCGCCTGCTCCATCTCCGCCCGAACCTCAGCCAGGTCTCCGCGCGAAATCTTTTCGATGATGTTCCGCGTCTTGGCCTGTTCGGCCCCTGCCTGGTACTGAAGGATCTCCTCGAGCGCCGCAACGGCGTTTCGCTTCATCCCCAGCCTTACGTAAACGTAGGCCAGTGTGTCATGTATCTCCGAGCTGTGGGGCATTCCCCGTTTTGCCTCCTCGGCGAGGCTCAAGGCCTTCTGCAAATCAGCGCCGGCCCGCGCCGTCAGAAAGGCCAGATTGTTCAGCGCGAACGGATTCTGCCGGTCGCGTTTCAGCACTTCCTGGTAGGCCTCGGCCGCCGCCTGCTGGTTGCCCGATGACGACATCAGCGCGCCATAAAGCAGCCAGGGCCGCGAATCGCCGCCCGCTTTCTGCTGCACCAGCCGGTATTGCTCCTCGGCTTCTTTTTTCCGTCCCAGCATCCCCAGGCTGCTGGCCAGTCCCAGCCGGTACTGCAGATTGTCGGCGTTCTTGTCCACCAGGTCCCTGAAGTGCGTCAACGCGATCTCATCCTCGCCGGCCATCAGCGCCACCGACGCCAGCATCGACGACAATTCGGGCGTGTGCGGGTATTGCGGCGCGGCCAGCTTCAGCCGCAGCAATGCGCCCTTGCGGTTCCCCGCATCCAGGTCCAGCCGCGCCTGCAGCAGCACCGGACGGACGTCGTTGGGACGCAGCGCGATCACCTTGTCCAACAGCCTTCCCGCCTCCAGCCGCTGCCCCATCCCCGCCTTTGCCCTGGCCAGAATCAACATCGCTTCGGTATTGTCCGGCTCCACCGCCAGCAGACTCTCCAGCGCCTTTTGCGCCTCCGCCGGACGCCGTTGCGCCAGGCTCGCCTGCGCCTGTAGCAGACGCGCCGGCGTGTAGCCCGGCGATCTCCTCAGCAGTGCGCCCAGCCGTTCCTGCGCCGTCACCGAGTTGCCTGACATCAGATCCGCCTCGGCCAGCGCCAACCATCCCGGCGCATAGTTGGGATCAAGCGTCACGCAGTTCTGCAGATGTTCGGTGGCCCGCACCACATCGCCGTTCAGTAGGTAGGCCCGCCCCAGGTGCAGCCGCACAAACGGGCTGTTCGGCATGTGCATCAGCACCGATTCCAGCCTTGCCTGTGCCTGCTTGCGCTCCTGAAAGCCCGCCCCGTCCATTTCAAACGCCGCCTGGTAGGCGCGCATCAGCGGGTCGGAAGGATTGCTCTCCAACTCCCGCGCAATCAGCGCCCGCGCTCCCATCGGATCGCGTTTAGCCATCAGCAGTTCGGCCAACCGCCCGGCGTAGAGACTGCGGTGGCCGCGATGCACTGCCTGGCCCGATTCATACCAATACTTGGCCCGCTCCAAATCCCCCCGATGCAGCCAGAAATCTCCAATGCTGGCAAACGCCGTGGGCTCATCCTGAAATTGTTTGGCCAGGCTCGCCAGCCGCTCCTCCGCCAGATCGTGGCCGCCGGTGGCCGCATCATGCGCCGCCAGTTGCAGTCCGGCGTCCAGCCCCCCGTGCCGCGAAGTCTTTTCAAGCAGCACCGCCCGCGCATCGGCGATCCTGCCGCGCTCCATCAGTTGCAGATACAAAAGGTCAAAACCCGGTGCAAATTTCGGATTTTTCAAAATACAGGCGCGCAGATGCTTTTCCGCCTCCGCCGGCTTTCCCGCCTGAAAGTAAGCCGCCGCCAGTTGCGCGCGAATCGGCCCGTCCTCCATCCGCTCCAACACCCGCTCCATCAGGTCGCGCGCTTCGTCGGCTCTGCGCCGTTCCATCAGCACCTGTGCTTTCAGCCGGTATCCGCTCGCCCTGCCCGGCCATTTCTGCATCAGCTTGCCGGCCATGTCTTCGGCCTCCCGCAACACCGCCACCGGGCGGCCGGGATCGGCGAAATAGACCTGGTAGGTAAGCTCGGCCAGCTTCTCCTGCACATCGAAACGGTCAGGCAGCAGTTCACCGGCCCGCAGCAGTTGTTCCCTGCTCAGAAACACCTGCCCCGATGCCAGATACGCCTCGCCAAGTTTCTGGTGCGCTTCTCCAAATCGCGGGTTCTCCTTGATCGCCTTCTTGTACAGAATCACCGCCGTGCGAAGATCCCCCTTCGCCGCGGCCTCCTCACCCTGCCGCAACAGCGCGTCCAAATGGCTCTGCCCGCCCGAGCATCCCGAAAGCACCGCCACCACCAGCAACACCAGCGGCAACACCGCCGAAGATGCCATGGCCGGCCCCGCCGAGTTCCCCGCCACCGGTTTCCCCCCCGGGAGACACACCAGCACAGGGTACGGACCCAGAATCTCCAAATGCTGCGCGATCCGCACATGCGGCTTCAGCAGGAAGCTGAACACCGCCAGCAGATACCCCACGCAGAATCCGCCCAGCGCTCCCATCCCAAACACCATGTACTGCGTGGGAAGCTCCGCCCGCAGCGGGAACGTGGGCGGCTCCACCAGTTCCACCGTTTCCCCGTGTCCCCGGCGCTCCATATCCGAAGCCAATTCGGATTCGCGCTGCCGTTTGGTCAACTGCTGATAATGTTCCTTCACCACGTGATACTCGCGAATCAGGTTCAGACGTTCCGCCTCCCGGCTCTCGTCGGGACGGAATTGGCTGCGCAGACCGGCGATCTCTTTGGCCAGATCCTCCGCCTCCCGTGACTGGTTCTCGAGCGTGGCCACGTAGCCGGCATGCTCGGCCTGCGCTTTCGCCAGTTGCGTGCGAATTACTTCCACCGCCCGATCCTGCTCCAGCGTGCGGTCCAGCGCCTCCTGCCTCACCAGTTCTTCCTTGGCCTTCTTCAAGGCCTTCTCCGTCGCCACCACATCCACGTGGTCCGGCTTGTAGCGCAGCTTCAACTCATCCAGCCGCGCCTGCAGCCCCTCAGCATGGCCCTTCAGCCGGTCAGCGGCCCACGACACCGGCGCCACCCGGCTCTGCGACTCGTTCATTCTCGCCTTGAGCTGCTCTTCCAGCCCCATCACCACCGCGTGGCGCAGGTTGCGGTCCAACGTCACGTAGTTCATCTGGTGCTTAAGATCGGTGAGCCGCCGCTCCAGGTCATGCAAGTGGCCCACTTTTACAATGTTGCGATACTCTTTGTCTTCGCCCCCCGGCGTCGGAAGCGTGCTGAGCTGCTCTTCAAGCGCATTCATCTTCTCGAGCACCGCCTTGGTTTCCTGCTGCAGAAAGTCGGTGGTGCCGATCGATTGGTCGCTCCGGTAGCGGCGGTTTTCCTCGTAGATCAGCTCCACGATCCTCTGCACCACCTTTTGCGACTTCTCAGCATCGGCATAACGATAGGCAATGACAATCGATGGAATGGACTTGTTGTCGTTGGCCCGGTCCACAATCGTCCTCAGGTCAAGGTCCTTCTGAAACGTCGGAACCAGGTCGGCAATGGGAATGAAGCGCCGCCGCTGCGGGTACAGGTTAAACGCCTCGATCAGTTTCGTCGCCGTCAGCCGGCTCTTCACCAACTGTGTGACGGCGAAGATGCGCTGCTCCACCTGCATCGCCACGTTCGACGTCACGTAGTGCGAGGCCACCTGTGGGGGAATGAAGCGCACCGTGGCATGCGACACATACACTTCCGGGCTCCAGCGGTTGTAGGCCACTGAAGCCCCGAAGCCGATCAATGTCAGAAACAGGATTCGTTTCCAGTACGCGCGCAGCATCCATTTGCAGTCCTCCAGGCTGGTGGTTTCCACCCAGCGCTGGACGTCAAATGCGCGGTTCTGGCCAAAACCAAGAATCATTTTCCCCGCCGCTGCACCATAAACATCAGGGACAGACCAAGCAGAGCAAGGCCCACGCTTCCGGGCTCGGGCGCGTGCGCGTCCTCAGCCGACGCACCAAATCCGAAGGCCAGTTGGCTTCCCGAAGCCGTTCCACCATTCGAGGCCAGACCCCACATCTGAAGCACCCCTCTCAGCCGCCAGCTTCCGCTCGCATCAGCCTGGAATACAATGTCCTGCGATTGCGTCACTGTGCCCGAGAAAAAGCCCAGGATCTGCGCTGCCGTCATCGTCGTTTGTTGGATAGGTTGGATCACGTTCACCGCGCCGCTCACACCCTGGAGCGTCAGGCTGCTCAGCCGCATGGCGGTGAATCCAAAGGTCGGCGCCGCCGTGACAAAGAACGAACTCGCGGGCAGCGTCCAGATCGCGTCAGCGCCGGTCGACGCCCCGCCCGCCGGGTTGTAGCTCGCCTGGCTGAAGGCGCTGGCAGGATTCGTATTCGCATGCACTCGCGTGTAAGCCGTGTTTGTGCTCTTCAGATATCCGACTTCGAACAGGTAGCTGTTCCCGTCGGTGAAATACGGCGCGACGTTGCCCGTGGCCGACAGGCTGCCGGAGCTTGCCCCCGCGCCGATCTCCCACTGGCTGGCGCCGGAGAGCCCGGCACGAATCATCGCGCCAAACTGAAACTGGCCGGCGGTGGCGTCTGCCGAAAAGGCGAACCCCAAAGCGATGACCGCTGCCGCGACCCGGAAGCGTTTCTTGTCCGATGTATAACTCATCGTTCGAACATCCTTCTTGCCTGAACTCTGAACTTCTTGACTGATCTTGCAAGTGTAATCGGATTGGTACGGCGTCTTCTTTAATGTTTCGCCACCTGAATTTCACAAACCATTGGCCTGATTACTGTCCTAAGGTGTCATCAACAACCAATACTTCCGCCCTCCGCCGCCGCCGGTTCAGCGCCCATACACTCCCCAGCGCCGCCGCCATCAATCCGAACGTCCCCGGCTCGGGCGCCTCCGCATCGGCATTCAGCCCGAACTGCAGTTGCGAACGCCTCGCCCCAGGATTCGATCCGTTCGGCAGACCGGTCAGCGTCAACTCCCCGCGCAGCGTCCAGTTCCCGCTTCCTGTCGTTCGGAACACGACATCCGAGGACTGAGTGACCATCGCCCCGCCGCCGGTGTTGCTCTGCGCCGCCAGCATTGTCGTCTGTTGAATGGGCTGAATCACGTTCACCGCGCCCAGCAGTTGCAGATTCGAAACCTGGATGGAACTGGGAACCGTTACCTGCGTAGCCCTCACATAAAAGCCGCTGGCCGGCAGAGTCCATAACGCCGTGCCCACCACCGCCGCTCCGCCCACCGGGTTGTAGCTAACCTGAGTAAAGTTGCTGGCCGGATTTGTGTTCCGGTAGACGCGGAGAAAGGCCGTATTCGTACTCCGCACATATCCGATTTCAAACAACTGCGGCGAATTGTTGTTGTAGTGCGGATTCAGGTGCGACGTGTTGGCGTTGGGCGGCAGCGCACCCGAACTGTCCCCGGCGGCCAGTTCCCAATCCTGCCCACCGGCAACGCCAGCCCGCACCATGGCGCCAAACTGAAACTGCGCCGCCAAACCCGCGCCCGGGATCAGGAGTATGAAGAGGACCCGAAGAGATAAGAGTTTCGGCATTGTGTTTCCAATCGTACGCATTTGTACTTCACTCACTCCATCGTCCTCACCCCCTTCCCCCCACACGGGATTCACCCCTCACCTCTCGGGTGGATACTCCGTAGGACCTCGGGAAAACCACCCAGGTACAAACGGGCGGCAATTGCGCCGATTCGGGTACCATGGGTAGTTCGCATTACGTCTCATTAGGAGGTTTCCCCGTTTGTCCCCTCTCCAACTTGCCGCCAACATCCGGCTTCTGCTAATGGATGTGGACGGCGTTCTCACCGACAGCAAGCTGATCAACGTGCCCGGGCCGGACGGGCAGATGTATGAAACCAAGGGCTTCGACTCCCAGGACGGCATCGGCCTGCAGTGGCTGAGCTGGTACGGAATCAAGACCGGCCTGATCAGCGGACGCGTTTCCCCGGCAACGGAAACCCGGGCCCGCCAGTGCAAGTTCACCTACATCTACCAGGGGCACATCGAGAAGATCCCCATCCTTGAGGAGATCATGGCCGACTGCGGCCTGGACAAATCCGAGGTCGCCTACATCGGCGACGATCTCACCGACATCGTCGTGATGCGCCGCGTGGGATTCTCCATCGCCACAGCCAACGCCCGTCCCGAGGTGAAGGCGGTGGCGCACATGACAACCGCGGTCCCCGGAGGCAGCGGCGCCGTACGCGAGATCTGTGAGCTGATCCTGCAGTCCAAGGGGCACTGGGCCGAACTGCTGCGCAAGTACGAGGCCTGAGAGCGTGTACGCGATCGCGTCGGCATTCGTGGGAGCCGGCCTTGCACTGGCGATCGGCTATAGCCTGGGCCGCCTGCTGTTGCCTCGTCCGGCGCCCATGGCGGCCCACCTCGCCGTGGGAAGCGCAGCCTTCAGCGTCCTGATGTTCGCGCTGCTGTCGACCCATTTGGCCAAGCCTGTCGTGATGGTGGCATTGGCGATCGCCTCTGCGCTTGCTGCCTGGCGGCTCTCCCCTCACCGCCAGGCCTACGATTGCGCGCCATGGTTGGCGCTGGCCGCAGCGGGGCCCTTCATTGTCCTCTACCTGATCCACGCCCTGGCGCCTGAAATCCGCGCCGATGGGCTCAGCTATCACTTGAACCTTCCGCTGGAGGCGCGCAGAAGCGGCGGATTTCCCGCCCGGATCTCGTTCTTCAACATGATTCCGCTGGGAACCGAAACCCTCTTTGCCGCTGCTTTCGGTATTGGCGGCGAGGCGGCGGCGAAACTCGTGCACCTGGCCTTCCTTCTCGCCAGCCTGCCGCTGACGGCGGCCATCGGCGGCGTTCTGAACCTTCCGGCATGGGCGGGCTGGTCCGCGGGTGTGCTCTACCTGGTGACGCCCGTGGTGGGCATCACCGGCGCCTCCACCTACAATGACGCAGCGCTGGTATTCTTCATCCTGGCGGCCGTCTACCTGGTGCTGCGCTGGCGGGAAAGCGCGGATCCCGCATTCGCCTGGGCAGCGGGGTTATGCGCGGGCTTCTGTTACGCGATTAAGTTCACCGGTGGGCTCATCGCCCCTGCCGCCGCGGTCGCCTTGGCGGCGCGCGGCAATCTCACCGCGGCCGCACGCCTGTTGTCCGCAGCGGCACTGGTGGCCGGCCCATGGCTCGCACGCAGCGCCTGGCTCACCGGAAACCCTTTCGCACCCCTACTGAACCGGCAGTTTCCAAACGCCTTCTTTCACGCCGAAACCGAACAGAAGCTGGGCCAGTTCCTTCGCAGTTATGGCGCGGTTGGCTGGGACGAGATTCCGGCCGAACTGGCTGTTCACGGTGAAGCGCTGGAGGGATTGCTGGGACCGGTTTGGTTGCTGGCGCCTCTCGCTCTCCTGGCCTTGCGCCGCCCGCCGGGCCGGGTTCTGTGGCTGGCTGCCGCAATCAGCCTGGTGCCTTTTCTGCTCAATCACGGCGCCAGATTCGTGATGCCGGCGCTTCCCTTCCTCGCCCTCGCCGCGATGAGCATTCTGTCACGCAGGGCGGCATTCGGGGTCATGGCGGTGCATTGCCTTCTAAGCTGGCCGCTGGTCGTTGGTTTGTACTGCTCTCCCGGCGCCTGGCGCCTGGATCACACTCCGTGGCAGGCCGCGCTTGGCCTGGAAGATGCCGAGGCGTACCGTATGCGCCGCAGCGCCGAAGCCAGAATTGCGCGTATGGTGGAGTCGCACACCAACCCCGCGGACCCTATCCTGGACCTCGCCGACACTCCCGCGGCCATTTCCCGCCGTCAGCTTACCGGTTACTGGCAGACCGCGCTCGGCGACAGCCTGCTGCAGGCGGTTCGTTTGGGCATGACGCCGGACCGCGGCTCACTGGTGCAGTGGATCGCGAAGTTCCCGCCGCAAAGTACTGAGCTCGTGCGGATTACCGCCAGCGAGCCACTGCCCGAATCCTGGCGGATTCATGAGCTGCGGCTGGAAGGCGCGGCCGGAAATCCGATCCTCGCCCATCCCGGCTGGTCCCTCACCGCCTCCCACCACGTGGAGGAGACGCCCTGGGCGATGGACGGAAATCTCGCCACTTCCTGGGCCACCTGGGACCGCGCGCCAAAAGGTGCGTTCCTGGAGGTGCGGTTGCCTTCGCCGGCCACGGTTGCGAACATTCGCCTCACCGCCAGCCATCAGGCCAAAATCACCGCCATGGGCCATCAGGGCCAATGGACGGTGCTTCCGGGGTTGAATCTGAGAAGGCAGGCCATCGCCGCAGCCGGCAAAAGCGGATTCCGCTACGTCCTCGCCCGCAGCGGCAGCGACGCGGTAGGGCGGATCGGCGCGGACATGGCCGACCGTCCGCCGGAATGGAATCTCAAGCCGGTTGCGTCGATCGAGGGCACAACCCTGTTTTCGATCGAGCCTTAGCGGGCCGGGCGCTTGCGCTCGGCCACCATCTTCCGGGCTTTCTCCAGCAGCGCTCTGGCGCGCGGCATTGCATCCACCGCCCGCAGTACATCCGGATCAATCGTCGCCTTCACTTCATCGGCGCGCTCGCGTCCTGCAGCCGTCACGAACATTTCTACGCGCAGTTCGCGCTTGATCCAGTCGATATTCGCCTGAAGGTCTTTGTCGTCAACAGAAATCTCGCGCGTCTTCAGATATTGCTTGAACTTCGTGAGCGTGGCCTCATCCACGTCCCATTCCTCGGGAAGGCTGGGCTCGGTCTGGGAGGCGAAATACTGGTTGGCGAAGAACAGGAAGGCGCGCCGCCCCAGCAACTGTTGCTGCGTACGATTCAGCTTCTCAAGCTCGTGCTTTTCGTCCGGCGCGATCCCGCCGCCGCCGAAGACCACCCGCCCGCTGTCGGTCATCTTCTGATCACGCGCATTCCGGGTCGCCGTGTTTTGCTTGTAGTAATAGTCGAAGAACGTGCCCTTGGAATAGTCGCGCTGGATCAGCCGCCCGCTCGGCGTGTAGAAACGGGCAATCGTCAGCAGCAACTGGCAATCGGCCGAGAGTGGATAAGGCGCCTGCACCAGGCCCTTGCCGAAAGTGTTGTCGCCGATGATCCACGCGCGGTCATGATCCTGCAGAGCTCCGGAAAGGATTTCGGCCGCCGAAGCCGAGTTGCGGTTCACCATCACCACAATCGGATACTTGCGGCCCGCGTTTCCCCGGCGCGCCGAATAGGCCCGCTCGGTGGAAATGCGCCCGCGCTGAGAAACGATCGCCTGGCCGCGCTCCAGAAACCGGTCCGAAATCGCCACCGCTTCCTGAAGGATGCCGCCGGGGTTATCCCGCACGTCGATGATCAGGCCTTCCACCTTCTCCTCGCCAAGCCGTTTCAGCTCGCCCTCAAACTCCCGGCTGGTGTTTTCGTTGAAGGACTCAATGTGAATGTAGGCGACGCCGGGCTTTACCCAAACCGCGGTCGGCACACTGGGACGCGCCACCTGATCCCGAATCAGGTTGAAGGTGATCAACTTGTCCACACCCTGCCGCTTCACCGCCACCTGTACCGGCGTGCCGCGCGGTCCTTTCAACTTCACCACCACATCCTCAACCGTCGCCTTCTCGGTGTTCTTATCGTCCACCATGAAGATCTGGTCTCCCGGTCGCAGCCCGGCTTTTTTCGCCGGCGAACCCTGGAACGGGTTCATCACCGTGACGTGGCCATTGGTCCAACCCACCACCATCCCGACACCAAAGTAGTGTCCCTTCTGCCCCTCACGGAACCGCTGCAATTCCTTCGGATCAAAAAAACTGGAGTGCGGATCGAGCGTGCGCAGCATCCCCGGAATGGCGCCATCATAGATCGCCTTTTCCGTATCCACAGTATCGGCGAAGTTAGCCTCCACCGCGTTTAGCACGCGGGTGAACATCTTCATGCTCGACTGTATGTCCTCGCCCGAACCGGTGTTCGCGGCGCCCAGTTGCACGGCCAGGAATACACCCGCCAGCCCGAGCCTGCGCAGCAGGCGTCCAGTTGTTTCCATGTGAGGAGTGATCTCCACTTGCCTAATAGTATAGACGGGAAGTCTGTTTACCAGAATGACGCATTTGGCATTAAAAACGATTCATCTTTTTTCACTTCCCGCCGCACCCGCCGGTTCCGCCACAAAAAGGTTGCCCTTGGTCTCGTTCCTCTCATATATAATCGACTTCCCGTCGGGCGCCCAGGATGGATAGCGCACAAAAACCCGCGCCAAATTGTTTCGGGTCAGTACCTTGGCATTTCCGGTACTGACATCAACCGAGTACAGATTCCACATTCCGTCCCATCGTCCCGCAATCGCAATCCGTCCGTCCGCCAACCAACTGAACGGCCATGCGTGCCCCGCTCGGTCTGTAACCTGCCGGACCGGACCACCGTCGGATGACACCACCGCCAGGTGGGTATCACTGCCACGAAAAAGCTCAAACGCCACCTGCTTCCCATCGGCTGACCATACTGGATACCCCGCCGATTCAGCATCCCGCGTCAACTGCGTTTCGTTTCCCGTCGCCAGATCCATCTTCCAAATGTTGAGCGCGCCCTCCGGACCCGAATGGTAGACCAGCCATTTCCCGTCGGGGGACAACCGGGCCATCACCTTGCGGTCACGAAAGCCGGCCACCCGCCGCTCCTTACCTGTCGAAAGCGTGTACTCCCAAAGTTCCGGCTTGCCCTCGCGCAGCGTTCCGTACAAGACAGTCTGGCTGTCACGCCGCCATGAGGCCATGTGGTCGGGTCCGGGACTGTTTGTGATCTGGATGGGATTCGAACCGTCCGCGCCGCTGACCCAGACATCAGCCAGCATCCCCTTGTTGCGGACTGCGTAGGCCAGCTTACGCCCGTCGGGCGAAAAGACCGGAAACGTCATCCGGTCGCTCGATTGCGCGATCAGCGCCTTGTCCTCCCCGCCCGGCGTCCACCTCCAAAGATGACTGGCCGCCGTGGTGGCCGTGTAGGCCAGCCGCTTGGTTTCCGGCCCAATCGCCAGATCGCGCGGTGTGACGAAATTGAACTGCATCAGCCGCTGCGGCTTCCGGGTGGGAGTCCGGCTGTATTTATCGATGCCCAGCGCCCACAGCCCGACATCGTTCGGGTGGCTGCCACCAAAGTAGAAGATACCCGTCCCGTCGGGAGTGTAATGAGGCGAATAGCAGTGAGCGACGCCGGTTTCAAACTGGCGCAACTGCCCGGTCGCCACGTCCATCTCCCACAGCGCCACCCCGGGCGTCACGCTTCGATGGCTGACAAACAATACCTGTTTGCCGTCGGGGCTGAACACCGGGTCCGAATGCCGCCCTTCCGGTTCGTTCCTTTTAGTCAGCGGCTGAGGTTCGCCGCCGTAGGGGGAGACCATCCAGATGGTGGACATGCCGGTGGGTACCACCTCCTGAACGGCCATGGTGGAGGTGCGCTCGGACCGGAATACGATTCGCCGCGATTCCGGCGACCAGGCCGGCTGGGATCCGAATTCCGTGATCCGCCTCGGCGTCCCGCCCAGCGAAGGCGCCACCGAGATCCCGTTCAGTCGCAGGCTGTGATAGGCGATCAGTTTGCCGTCGGGCGACCACACGGGCTGGACGTTTTCGTTTCCGTCGTTGGTCACCGCAATGTCGCGCCCGCCCCCGGTCTCGGCCAGCCGGGCATAGATTTCGAACTTGCCGGTGCGGTCCGAAGAGTAGGTGATCGAAGTACCGTCGGGTGAAAAGCTGGGGTGCGCATCCAGACCACCGCCGGAAGTGACCTGAATCGACCGCAGCGGGGGAATCTCCACCGCTTCGGGCGGCGTGAACGCCCGGAAGAAGAAGACCATCGTGATGGCGAAGATCGCCCCGGCCGGAACCAGCAGCCGCCGCCACCATGGAGCCTCCACCGCCGCCACCGGAGGTGGCGCGGGCTCGGCTGCCTGCCGCGCAACGAAGCGGTAACCCTCGGTAGGTATCGTTTCGATATACCGCGGCTGGCGGGCATCGTCTCCCAGCGCTTTGCGAAGCTGCGCGATCACCCGCGTCAACGCATTATCGGTAACGAAGGTCCCGTTCCATTCCGCCTGCAACAACTCTTCCTTCTTCACGACCCGGCCGGCGTTTTCAGCCAGGTAGAGCAACACACGAAAGGACTTGGGCTCCAGTTCCACGGCCTCGCCGCCCCTGGTGACCTTCATCCCATCCGGGTCGATCACAATATCATCAAACCGCAGCATTCGTTTCATCAGGCTTTCATCACGACCATCATCACCGGTTCCTGGCACAACGGTTCCCGGAGGTATGCCCGTTGCTCACCACTGTGCTGGCTCTTTGGCTCACCGTTGATGGCGTGAGGATCAACGACAAAGGTCCGTTCCGCTTTCTGATCGATACGGGAGCACAGTCCACCGTCATCGACCCGGCGGTTGCGGGCCAACTGGCCCTTCGTCCAAGCTATCGCGTGGAAGTGGTGTCGGTCAATGGAAGCATGCTGGCGCCGGCTGCCGAGGTTACATCTGTGTCGGTGGACGGTGTCACGGCCAAGGACGTGGAGGTGCTGTGGTACGGCCTTGCTCAGGTTCGTTCCGCCATCGCCGGCGTCGATGGCGTGCTGGGGCAGAACTTCCTCAGCCTCACACCACACCTGCTCGACTTCCGCAAACGCACGGTGCGCCTTGGCGGCGCGGAGATGGCCGGTGAGCGGGTGCCGATCGAGTTCGTGGATGGCCGGCCGGTGGTGACGGTGGACGGGCTGCGGCTGGCGCTTGATTCGGGGGCACACAATACCATGCTGTTCCGGGAGGTGGGCTGCTGGCGGGGCGACGGGACGGTCGCGGTGATCACTACTTCTACTGGCGCCTCACAGGCGCGGGTGGGACGAATCAAACAACTGCGCGTGGGCTCGGTGGCCTTGCGCGATGTGCCGGCAGGGTTGATGGCGGCAAACGCTGGCATTGACGGCATTTTGGCTCTCAATGTATTCGAAGCGGTGTATATCAATCCGGCCGGCGGTTATGCTGTCTTCACCGGCAACTCTGCGCTGAGAGACGCGGACCGTGATGTGTCACAATACTCGCCATGAGATTTGTCCCCTTGGCGGCGATTCCGTTGGTGGCCGTAGCCCTGGCTGCTTTCCAAACCGGCGACTCCATCGTCTGGAACTTTGACCGGCTCAGTGGTATCGGCGGGCATGCGGTGACCGTGCTCGGCGAACCGAAGCTCATCGACACCCCCATCGGCAAGGCGGTGCTCTTTGACGGCGAAGACGACGCGCTGTTCATCGCCAACCATCCGCTGGCCGGGGCCTCGGCCTTTACGCTGGAGGCGGTGTTCAGACCCGATGGCGGGGCTCACGAACAGCGCTGGTTCCACCTCAGTGAACAGGATCCCGCTACAAAAGAGGATACGGGAAACAGGATGCTCTTTGAAATCCGCGTGGTGGGCAGCCAGTGGTATCTGGACAGCTTTCAGCAGTCCGGCAAAGTAGGCAAGGCGCTGATGAACAGGGAAGCTCTGCACCCGCTGGGCGAATTCCACCACGCCGCCTCGGTTTACGACGGAGCCGAGTTTCGCAACTATGTCAACGGCAAGCTGGAAGGATCGGCGCAGGTTCATTTTACGCCGCATGGCGCCGGGCGCACATCGGCCGGAGTGCGCATCAACAAGGTGAATTACTTCAAAGGCGCCATCCACAAAGCCCGCTTCACCAAACGGGCTCTGCGGCCGGAGGAGTTTCTGAAGATCCCCCGCTAGTTTCAGAAAATGAACTTCAGACCGAACTGGATCTGGCGCCCGGTGGCCGTGCCGTTGGAGAGCTTCCCGAACCCGGCGTTGGAGGCGTTGCAGGCCGCCCCTGGCGCAGGCCCGATGCAGGTCAGCGCCGAGGCGTTGCCGGCGGGCAGGAAGAATGTCGGCGTGTTGGTCAGATTGAAGAACTCCGCACGCAACTGCACGGTGTAGCGCTCCTTGATCGGCGTGTTCTTGAACAGCGAGAAGTCCGTGTTCACCGATCCCGGTCCGCGAATCACCCGCCGCGCCGAGTTGCCAATCAACTGAACCGGAGCCCCCGTGCGGCTGGGTGTCGTTCCCGGCACGCGAAATGCCGCCGGATTGACATAGCCGTCCACGCTGGCGTTGTCCAACAGCAACTTCTGCCCGCTCACACGGTCCGGCACGTTGAACGTATTGAAGATCGGCGGCAGCCGGTTCGTGCGCAGGTCGCTCGGGAAACCGCCGCGCAGCGTCGTTATTCCGTTCACCTGCCATCCGCCCAATACCTTCCCCGCCACGCCGCCGCCACGGTAGGGCAGCGCGTAGCCGTAACTGGCCACGAACACCTGCGGCACATCCAGCGAATCCACGGTCTTCTCCAGATCCAGGTTGTAGTTGTCCATCACGAAACTGGTGCCGCCGTTCTGGCTGAAGGCGCTAGGACCGGTGCCACCGGTGCCCATCAGCTTCTGAATCGAATAGTTCACCAGGAAGTTCAGTCCGTTGGAGTACCGCTTCTCCACCTTGAAATTGACCGAATGGTAACTTGAGGTCGCAAAATCGGAAACCGTGGGAATGGTTCCGTTAATGAACGGGAAGGGCCGGTTTGCCTGCGTCGCGCGGCCCTCCAGCGCGTATTCAAACGGCACCTGGTTGTAGTGCAGGAAGGCTGTCGCCAGATCCCTGCCCCGCGACCCCATGAACGTCACTTCCATCAGCCAGTTGGCCACCGGCTCATACTGGAAGCTCGC
>JANRLE010000169.1:0-25224 GCA_033762895.1 Bryobacteraceae bacterium
AACCGGCGCAGGCGCCGCGGGAGGCGCAGATTGTGGCGGCGCTGATCGATGGGGAGTGTACGTTGAAGCGGCTGGTGCGGCAAAATGGGAAGTGGTATCTAAAAGCGGAAAATCCGGCCTATCCGGAGTTGCATCCCCAAACCAGCCTGTCGGTACAGGGCGTGGCGCGGGCCGTTATCCGGCGGCTGTCGTGAAGCTTGGGTGTCTGCTGCTGTTGGCCGGCTGCGCGCCGGCGGGGACGCCCGAGTACGGCTATCGCGTGGTGAAGGTATACCCGCACGATCGCGCGGCGTTCACGCAGGGCCTGGAGTATCGCGACGGTTTCCTGTATGAAGGCACGGGACTGGAAGGCCGCTCCACGCTGCGCAAGGTGAAGCTGGAAACTGGCGAGGTGGTACAGTCCACGCCCATCGCCGGCGGACTGTTTGGCGAGGGCATCACGGTGGTGAACAAGCTGATCGTGCAGCTTACCTGGCAGAGCCAGACGGGATTTGTGTACGATCAGGGCGATTTCAAGCGGCTGCGCAGTTTCAAGTACGGCGGCGAAGGTTGGGGCCTGACCAACGACGGGCGGCAGATCTTCATGAGTGACGGCACGGCGCAGATCAGGGTGTGGGATCCGGCCACGCTGCAGGAAAAACGGCGGATCACGGTGGCGGACGCGGGGCGGCCGGTGCGTTTTCTGAATGAACTGGAGTTTGTACGCGGAGAGATTTACGCAAACGTGTGGCAGACGGAAAAGCTGGCCCGGATCTCTCCGGCCGATGGGCGGGTGCTGGGGTGGGTGGATTTGTCAGGACTCCTTAGCATCATGGAACGTAACGGGGTGGATGTGCTCAACGGGATCGCCTACGACCCCAAGGGCGACCGGTTGTTTGTGACGGGCAAGTTCTGGCCGAAGATTTTTGAGATCAAGGTGACGGCGAAGAAACCCTAGAAGCTGGGCTGGCCGAAAACACGCAGCGCCTGATCGTAGAGTTCCCTGGAAATCTCCGTACCACCGTCCCAGCAGCCGAGGTTCTGATAGGCTGCGATGGCGTTGGTTAGCGCCTCCATCGCAACATCGGGGAAATAGCCGGCCTCGGCTCGCGCCACCTCCGATGGCGGGGTTTCGCGGACCCACTGCCGGGCGGCGGCATAGGCGCGCAGGAAGATGCGGCCCGTCTCGCCGGCCACGAATTCGGGGGATGCGGCAAGGGAACTGAAGGCCACCGGCGGCATCGAGGCGCCGACGGAAAGCACCACGCGGCCCACGCCTTCATGCTGGAGTTGATGGGCCGCCGGGCTCTGCAGGTGCACGAAGTCGCCCTCACCGGCGCGGAACGCTTCGGCCATGGAGTCAGGAGCGCCACGGTCGATGACGCGGATCGAGTCCCAGCGGGCGTTGTTGTGATTGGCGGCGAACTTGAGCATGGCCAGCGGCTGGGGAGCGTGATCGGCCAGCAGCGTGCGGCCGTGCAATTCGTTCCACTCGAGCGAATCACCGGAGCGGGCCACCAGAAAGAAGCCGTCCCGGCAGTTGATCTGGGCAAAATGGACTGGAAGATCCGTTTCTCCCTTGTGCAACGCGGCAAAGTTCGATGAGACGGCGGACTGCACAACATCGACGGCGCCTGTGCGAATCAGATCGCGCGACGCCGTTCCCGCCGGCAGCACCCCGTAGGTGGCGTCGAAGCCTTCGCGCTTGAGGAATCCGGCGGCAAGGGTGGCGATCAGCGGGCTGTAGAACGCCGAATGGCGGGAGACGAGAACGCGGATCACCATGCGCGGGCCACGCGGTAGCCGTAAGGATCGGCGCCTGCTTCGATCACGCCGTTGGGCATCACGCGCACCACCACGGGCATGGCGCCGGAGGCCCAGCGGCTGCGCGTACCCAGCTTATGTCCGCGGTTGCTCAAGTCCTGAAAGATGCTGCCGGCCATACGTTCGTCGATGAGCAGATCGCCGGGGGTCATGGCGTGGTTGTCGAAGCTTGATACCAGGTGGCGGGTCTGGAACCGCGGCGCTTCGACGGCGCGCTGAGCGTCCATGCCGAATTCGATCACGTTGAGCATCACCTGCAGCAGGGATTGGTCCTGATTGTCACCGCCGGGCGTGGAGAGCACAAGGAACGGCTTGCCGTCCTTGGTGATCAGGGTGGGGCTTAGCGTCACACGCGGGCGTTTGCCTCCGGCCAGTTCATTGGGGTGGCCTTCAATGAGCAGGAAACTCTGGGCGCGCTGGGTGAGAGGGATGCCGGTGTCACCGGCGATGACCGAAGGCAGCCATGCGCCTGAGGGCGTGGCGGAGAACATCAGGCCATCGTGATCGATGGCGTCGATGCAGGTGGTGTCACGCGCCATCAGGATATCGTCGATGGGGTGGCGCGCCATGTCCACTTCCGATGGATGCTTCGGTTTCTGTCCGTTGATCGTGCCGGGCACAAAGTCCTGAGATGCGCGGTAGCCGATGGTGGCGCGGCGGTCAGCGGCGTATTGCTTTGAAAGCAGCACATCGGCTGGAATTTTGGCAAACCTGGGATCGCCGTAGTAGGTATCGCGATCGGCATAGGCGAGTTTCAGCGCCTCCACCAGCCTGTGGACATACTCGGCTGAGTTGTGGCGCAGCGTCTGGAGGTCGAAGCCTTCGGCCATGTTGAGCGTTTCGATGAGCGACGGCCCCTGACTCCAGAAGCCGGCTTTGTACACCTGGTAGCCGCGGTAGTTGGTGGTGACCGGCTGCTCCAGTTGCAGCTTGAAGGCAGCCATGTCTTCGTAGCGGATCAGGCCTTCATTGGCGCGGCTGAAGGCATCAATTTTTTTCGCGATCTCGCCGCGGTAAAAGAAATCGCGCACGGCATCGATGGCGGCCTGCCTTCCCTTGCCGGCGGCCAGCGCTTTCTTTTCCACGTCCACCATGGAGCGCATCGTGCGGGCGAGGTCGGGCTGGCGGAAGATGTCGTTGTGACGGGGCGGGCGTCCGCCGGGCAGGAACACGGCCTTGGAGTTGGGCCACAGATCGAAGAACCGGCGGGTGCGGGCGATGGTGGTGGCGCGCATGTCGTCGATGGGCACGCCGTCAGCCAGGTCAATGGCGGGGGCCATCACCTCAGCCAGTGATTTGACGCCGAACTCGCGCAGCGCGAGCAATCCCGCGTCCACCATGCCAGGCACCAGCACGGGCATCATTCCCGCCACGGGCACCATGCCCTTAAGGCCACCGGGTTCGATGGCCAGAATCTCACCTGGCTGCAGGCGGCGGTTGCGGAAGAACTCACCGCTGGCGGCCTTGGGCATCGTACCGACGCCGGCGATGGAGAAGACCTTGCCGTCCTTCGAGCGGATCAGGATCGGCGCTTCACCACCGAATCCGAAGTGGGAGTATTCGGTGACGGCGGCGGCGAACATGGTGGCCACGCCGGCGTCGACGGCATTGCCTCCGGCGTGATAGAGGCGCATGCCGGCTTCAGCGCCGAATTCGGTGCCGGCGGCGATTCCGCCCCGTGTGCCGCGCGCGGCCTGGCGCATGGGCCGCTCCATTTCGCGCCGCTGCGCCCAGCCACTCCATGCCAGCCAAAGGGCGGCAACCGGTATCAGCCAGCGTGCGATTCTGTTCGCCATAGTGCTACGGTCATTATAATGGTGGATTCATGAACACCGGCGAAACATTCCCCGAGGATTCTGTTGTGGATCAGCCAGCGCCGGAAGAGCCGATGTTGTATTGCCCCGTCTGCAGCGACAAGCTCATCCCGCGAAAATGCAAGCTGCTGTGCGCGCGCTGCGGCTATTACATGAGTTGCGCGGATTACTACTGAGGGCCAACCGATGAGCGAAGTTGCCGAATTGCTGGAACGCTTCCGCCGCGGCGGAGAACTGCTGGCCGTGGTGACTACCGGGGCGGCGGGTGCGGAACTGGATTTTACACCCGGCGCGGATAAGTGGAGTGTGCGGCAGATCGTCTGCCACCTGGCGGATTCCGAACTGGTGGGCGGGGACCGCTTCCGCCGCACGATCGCCGAAGACAATCCCACGCTTATCGGCTACGACGAGAAGGCATGGGCGAAGAATCTGGATTATCACCGGCGCAGGTTTTCGCAGGCCGTGGAATCGTTCCGCCGCATGCGGACCGAGAACTACGAGTTGCTCAAGGAGTTGCAGGACGAAGCATGGCAGCGCCCGGCGACGCACAATGAACGCGGGCCGATGACGCTGCTTGACCTGTTACGGATCTACGCCCACCACGTGGAAAGCCATTGCCGGCAGATTCAGGGCGTACGCCAGGAATACAAACAATCGAAAAAGTCATGAAGCCCAAGATTGTCTGGATGGGAGCGCTCACGCTGTGCTTATTCGCAGCGGAGACGGAACAGGATCGCTGGTGGGCGCACGTGGCCTATCTGGCCGATGACCGGCTGGAGGGCCGCGACACAGGAAGCCAGGGGCATCGCGAGGCGGCGCGCTACGTGGCGCAGGAATTCGAACGCGCGGGTCTGAAACCGGCGGGGACGGATGGCTACGTGCAGCCGGTGCGGTTTCGATCGTTCAGGATCGACGAGCCGGGGTGCGAGTTGGAACTGGTGTTTGACGGCCGCACGGAGAAGCTGACGCTGGGCGAGGATGCCTATTTCAACGTGCGAATGGACCTGGCGGGGGAAGTGGAAACGGCGATGGTGTTTGCCGGCTATGGATTCGCCGTGCCGGACAACGGCTTCGATGAATTTGAGGGATTGGACGTGAAGGGAAAGCTGGTGCTGTATCTCACCGGCGGCCCGAAAAACATCCCCGGACCAGTGATGTCGCACAGCCAATCGGCGGCTGAGCGCTGGAAGCGGGCAAAGGAGGCGGGGGCGATCGGCCTGGCATCCATTTCCAATCCGGTTGCCTCCGATATCCCCTGGGAAAGGGCGAAGCTTTCGCGATTCCTGCCGGCGATGCGGCTGAGGGAACTGCCGTCGGACAGCGACGGGTCACGGATCGGGCTGACGTTGAATCCGGCGAGCATGGACAAGCTGCTGGCAGGGTCGGGCCACACGATGGCGGAGATCCAAAAGGTGGCGGCGGCGGGCCTGCGGCTTCCGCGGTTCCAGTTGAAGGCGCGGCTGCGGGCCAAGACGCGGCTGAGTTCGGCGGACGTGGAATCGCAGAATGTGGTGGGCAGGCTGGAAGGTTCGCACCCATCGTTGAAGAACGAGCACATCGTATTGAGCGCCCATTTGGATCACATCGGAGTGGGCCGTCCGATTAACGGCGATGCGTTGTATAACGGCGCGATGGACAATGCTTCGGGGATTGCGTCACTGATTGAGATCGCGGGGCAACTGAAGGGCAGGCGACTGAAGCGGTCCGTGCTGTTTGTGGCGGTGACGGGCGAGGAGAAGGGACTGCTGGGGTCGCGATATTTCGCCGGCGCGCCGACGGTGGCGTCCGAATCGATGGTGGCGAATTTGAACCTCGACATGTTCCTGCCGCTGTTCCCGCTGACGCGCGTGGTCGCCTATGGCATGGACGAATCCACGTTGGGCGAGGCGATCCGGCGCGTGGCAAAGGGTGAGGACGTGGAAGTGATGCGCGATCCGGAGCCACAGCGGAACAGCTTCATCCGCAGTGACCAATACAGCTTCATCAAGGCGGGAGTGCCGGCGCTGGCGTTCAAGCTGGGGTACGCGCCGGGCTCAGCCGAGGAGGGGATCTTCAAAGCATGGCTGAAGGATCGCTATCACGCGCCGTCCGATGATTTGTTGCAACCGGTGGATCGCGCGGCGGCGGTGAAGTTCAACCGTCTGATGGCGGCGATGGCCGAGCAGGTGGCGAACGGCGAAAAGCGGCCGGAATGGAAGGCCAAGAGCTTCTTCCGGCGGTTTGCGCGGTAGGGCTTATTTCGCGACGAAGACGATGTGAGCGATGAAGGCGGCATCCTTGACAAACAGGATGCTGGGGGCGGTGGGACTGTCGGGGGTCACGGCCTGGCCGTGGTAGACGACGCGGCCGGATTCGTAGTCGTCACGGATGTGTTGTTTCACCCAGGCAGTGACGGCGTCCTGCGTCTCACCGGCAAAGGCGATCTGGTAGCTGATGGAACGCGGCACAGGGCGGATTCCGAAGGCTACCTTGCCCTTGGCGAAAGTTTCGACGATCACGTAGAAGCGCTCCTTTTTCTGCGCCGCTACCCAACCGGACAGATTTGTCTGCAGATGGCCGGTGCCAAATGCGCCGTAGCTGTCATAAACATCGGGAGCGCTGACGCTGCCGGCGCCGAACAGCAGGCGGAAGATGCGCATGGTGTCGCGGCTGGCGCCCATGTCGCAGGAGCGAAAGGCGACGTGCTTCAGCCGCATGGCGCGAACCTTGTTCATCTTCTGGCGGAGCGTCGTGACGTTTGCTTCCGACAGTGTGGTGATTTCGGCGGCGCGTTTGACCGACATGGCTGGCATCTTCACCTTGCCGACGCCGAGTTCTCCTTCCTCCTCGGTGGCATGATCGCGCGCGATGGCGCCGATTGACGGCCCTTCGGCGCCCCCTGATGATCCGTGCATGAGTGGAATGGAAAGGCCCTCGTTGCTGCCGTGAGCAACGATGAGGACATCCTTCGTTCCCTTCAGTTCGATCAGTTTGTCGAAGATCTTCTCGAGGGTCAGTTTTTCGATCTCCACCGTCGCGTCCACCTTGATGGTGGATTTGTTGCCGATTGGCTCGACGGGAGCGGCGGCATACCAGGGAGCGGCGGAGGGATGAGCTTTCTGGTCAATCAGGGCAACAGCCATGTCTCGGTTGTGAACGGCGCGGGCATTCCGTATCATACCCTGGAAACATGGATCTCGGAATCAAAAACAAAGTGGCGCTGGTGGCAGCCTCCAGCCAGGGTTTGGGAAAGGCGAGCGCGGCGGCGCTGGCCCGGGAAGGTGCGCGGGTGGCGCTCATCAGCCGGCGGCAGGATGAGTTGAACCGGGTGGCGCAGGAGATTGGAGCGCAGTGCACGGTTGCCTGCGATCTGGCCGATGGGCAGGCGATTGGCGCCGCGGTGGAGGCGGTGAGCAGTCAACTGGGCCCCATCTCGATTCTGGTGAACAATTGCGGCGGACCGCCCGGAGGCGTCTTCGACACCATCACAGAAGAACAGTGGGATCACGCCTATCAGCAGGTATTTCTGTCGGCGCTGCGGCTGACGCGGGCGGTGCTGCCGGGAATGCGGGCGGCCAAGTGGGGGCGGATCATCAACATTGTGTCGACTTCGGTGCAGGAACCGATCCCGGGATTGATCGTCTCAAACGCCTTTCGCCCGGCCCTGGCAGGTTGGGCCAAGACGCTGGCGGCGGAGGTGGCTTCCGACGGGATACTGGTGAACTGCGTGGCGCCGGGGCGGATCGGGACGGCACGGGCGGAGAACATGGACCGGATTGCGGCGGAGAAAACGGGGCGCACGGTGGAACAGATCCGTGCGGAACGCTCGTCGGCGGTGCCGTTGCGCCGCTACGGGCTGCCTGAGGAGTTTGGGGACATGGTGGCGTTTCTGGCGTCCGAGCGGGCGGCCTACGTAACGGGGTCGGTGGTGAGGGTGGATGGCGGGGCGGTCTTATCGACGTAAGGGTACTGGGAACCGCGGCGGAAAAAGAAACTTGTACGAATCTGCTGGCGTCCCTATAATAGCGTCTATTACAAATAGGCCAGGTAGCCGATGTGGAGGAGTGAGGCTCCTATGGAAATCATTGGAGATCGCAAGTTCGTAGAGATTCCTGGCGAGAGGATGCATGAGCTTCCACCGTTGTTAGTGCACCGCTCCCAGCACTGGAAACGCCTGGACAAGATGGTGGACATGGCAGCCAGCATCGTGGAAAGCGAAGACATGCTGCCGATGTCACCCTTACCGGACGAATTGCTGGAACATCGCAAGTTCGATCTGGCACTGAATCTGGTAGAGCAGTACAAGCGTTTGATGCTGCACTGGCGGTGGGGCGACGACATCCTGGAATGGATCCGGCAGTGCGAAATCACCTTCGAGGGCCGGCTGGAACTGCGCAACCTGCTTCGTTCAGAAGTATGGCCGCATGCGGGGCGTTCAAGCTTTGTGCAACTGCTGGAGGACAAGGCCGTACCGACCGATGGGGTGCATCTGGAGAAAGCCGTGGGATTGCGACTGACCTTCCGCCAGCCGCCGCCCATCGCGTGCTTCTCCAACCAGTTCCTGTTCTACCTGAATGACTCAGTAGGGAATTCGGCTTACCAGGCGTGGGCGAGCCGGAACCCGGCTCCGGTCAGTGCGTTGCCGCCCGAACGATTCTCGGTACAGGTGCTGGACGTGGAGCTGCCGAGCTAACCTCTCTTGGCTTCGTAGGCCTTGAATTCGGCGGCGTAATCTTCGTAGCCCTTGCGGCCCATCAGGCCAAAGGTGAACTTCTTTCCCAGTTCGACACCTTCCTGGTCAAAGGCGTTGATGTTCATCAGTTCGCCCATGAAGGCGGTTTCGAACTCCATCAATTGCAGGAACGCGCCGGTGTGCTCCGCATCCACGCGGTCGAGCAGAAAAGTGCAATTCGGGCGTTGATTGGCGGTGAGGGCGGCGGCGGTGGCCACACGTTCGGCGTTGAGCAGCTTGGCGAGGTTTTGACCACCCAGGTAGTCGAAAGCCGCCATTCCAGTCTTCACCTTGGGGATCTTGCCGTTGTTGGAGAACTTCTCCACGCCCCAAAAGGTGTACACCTTGTCGTTGGGGCCCTCCATGTACAACTGCACCTGGGAGTGCTGATCGGTGGTGCCGAGCGCGGCAATCGGTGTCTGGCCCACGTTCACCAGCTCGCCGGCGCGGTTACGGGCTTTGCCCAGCGATTCGGCCCAGAGCTGACGGAACCAGAAGGCTGTGCCCCACAGGCGATTGGAATAGGGGAAAGCAACCTGAATCGCCTTGTTGCGCAGCCTGAGCATCAGGTAGTGGTGCAATGCGGCGTTCAGCGCCACGTTTGATTCCAACTCCGGCTTCCAGCACAGCGCCGTCATCTCAGCGGCGCCCTTGCACAGCTTGCGGATATCCAGGCCGCAAAGTGCGGCGGGAACCAGACCGACGGCCGAAAGAACGCTGAAGCGGCCGCCGACGTTATCGGGCAGATGGAAAGTGGTGTAGCCCTCGGCGGTGGCCAGCACCTTCAGGTCGCCCCGCCCTTCGGAGGTAACGGCGATGATGCGGCGGGCGGCCTTGCGGCCCAGCGCCTCCTCCAGCCATTGCTTCACGATGAGGAAGGTGGACACGGTCTCGGCAGTGGAGCCGGATTTTGCCGCCACCACCACCAGCGTGCGCTTGGCATTCATGGACTCAATGGCGCCCAGCACGAAGGAGGGGTCCACATTATCCAGGATCACCAGGCGAGGGAAGGCGACCGAGAATGCGCCCTGCACCGGGTGCGGGCCACGGAGCGCGCAATCGAGAGCCCAGGCCCCCAATGCGCTGCCGCCGATGCCTACCAGGCAGACGGTGTCGTAGGAGCCTTTGACCGATTCGCAAAAGGCCAGGATTTCCTGGATGAGTTTCTTTTGAAAAGGGAGGTGGGGAAAGCCGTAAGAACCTTCGTCCACGGAAGATTGAAAAGAACGCAGAGCGGCTTCGGCCTGCGGCTTGGCGGCTTTGATCTCGGCGTCGGAGAGCCCGTGCGCCTCGCCTACCATGCGCGCGGTAAGATTCTTGCTGTCGAAACGGAGGGACATCTATTTAAGAATACAGGAAGGCGGGAATACAGGAAGGCGGGAAGATGGGCGCTAGCGCATTGCGT
Organism: Bryobacteraceae bacterium; assembly: GCA_033762895.1. Taxonomy (GTDB): domain Bacteria; phylum Acidobacteriota; class Terriglobia; order Bryobacterales; family Bryobacteraceae; genus CADEFT01. Next base: position 9,734 of record JANRLE010000169.1, read on the forward strand.
AGGCGGTGGGGCGGGGGCGGCGCGCGGGGGCGATGGGAGTGGGGAATGTCTTAGACATGTGGTCGTGCCAGGTGAGGCGCTCCTCGTCCACCAGGGCCCATGCCAGGCCCAGTCCGGCGGCGCTGGCGCTGATGCAGGAAGTCACCATGCGATGCAGGCGCTCGGCTCGCGTGGGCTCAGCGCCATCGAAGTTAATCAGCCGCAAACCGGCCCACCTCATCCCGATCGAATCGACGCCGGCAAGGCACCAGATCAAGCGGTAAATCGTGAGGGTGACAAACGCCGCCGCACCAAGGATGGGCCATGTGCGGCTGGTGAGCGGGGCGCTTGCGCCGGCCAGATGCAGCACAATCAGGAAAAGTCCGAAGGAGATCGCCACCATGGCCCCGTCGAGGGAGGCCGCAAACAGGCGGTGCACGGGTAGCGCGACACTGGCCCGGCAATCGACTGCCCTGGTTTCCGGGATCTTGCCAAGGTCGCCTTGCGGAAAGGCAAGACGCTGCTGCTCACTGCCCTGCGGCGGGGTCTGTTTCCGGTAGCTGTGCGCTTTCGCCGCCGGCCCGGGACGCCGTGCGGGCATCTGCACCACACGCCCGGCGGTTCTGGAAGATTCACGGGCCTGGAACAGCGAGCCCTGCACGGGCGAGGCGCCATCGCTTGGGATCGGCGTTCGTGGCGGCTCGTGATCGAGCGCCAGGGCGGGTGAAGAACGGGACACCGGTCTGGCGTCGGAAGGCTCATAGAGCCGCCGGCCACACCGTCCACAACGGTGGTCCAGAGTCGAGTTGAGTCCTCCGCAATACCCGCAAGTCATCGTAATCGCATCCCCGGCCGTTTGGGCATCTTGCCGGATGCTTGCCAGCCATGGTAGGGTTTCGGGTTGGAGACACTTCGCAGCCCCTCCGAAACTTCCCCCTACCTTAGTACCATAGTTCATTCCATTTGTCACTGCATTTTTGTTTGTAACTCGTTGTTTTTTCTCTGTTCTAGCCCGATCCAGGGCCAGGTGCCCCGCCCCGGCGTGGTGCCCCCTCCCGCCGTTGCGGCGCCAAAGCCGCTGCCGCTGCCGGGCGTTGCGGGCGTCCGGCCGGGCGCGCCGCCTGCCGATGAAGCGTTTATCGAGGCGATTGATAAGCAGGTTCGCAACGGTGTTTACAACCTTCGTGGGCTGGCGAGGATTGAAACGCGGGAAGCGCTGATCACGGCCGATGAAATCGACTACGACGAGGAGACGGGCGACGCCCAGGCACGTGGCAACGTTTACTTTAAACATTTCCTGGAAAATGAAGAGCTGTGGGCAGATAGGGTGGACTACAACCTGGGCGAAGAGACTGGCAAGTTCTTCAACGTGCAGGGCCGCGCGCAGGGGAAAATCGAACCACGTCCGGGCCTGCTGTATACCAGCAATCCGTTCACTTTTCAGGGAGAATGGGCGGAACGGGTGGGCCAGCGCTATTACCTCTACAAGGGACAGGTCACCAACTGCCGCGTGCCGCGCCCCAACTGGGTGCTGACAGGGCCGAAATTCGACATCATCCCTGGTGACCGGGCCATCGCCTACAAGTCGTGGTTCAAATTCCGCAAGGTGCCCATCTTCTACGCGCCGGTGTTCTTCAAGGCGCTTTCCAAGCAGCCGCGCAAGTCGGGCTTCCTGACGCCGAACATCGGGAACAGTTCTAGGCGCGGCAAGATGATCGCGGCCAGCTACTACTGGGCGATCAACCGCTCCTACGACGCGCTTTACCGGGCGCAGTTGTTCACGCAGCGCGGATTCAAACACACGGTGGATTTTCGGGGCAAGCCGAACCACCGATCTGACTTCGATATCTACTTTGAAGGCGTCAATGACCGCGGGCTGAAACTGGACAACGGCGAACGGCGCAAGGAAGGCGGCTTCCTGTTGACGGCGAACGTGCAGGCCGATCTGGGCCGCGGCTTCTATGCCAAGGGGCAGTTCAACTACCTGAGTTCGTTCCAGTTCCGGCAGGCATTCACGGAGACCTTTAACGAGGCGATCTTCTCGGAAGTACAGTCGATCGGCTGGATCACCAAGCACTGGTCCTCGTTCGGGTTGAACTTCGTGATGAGCCGCAAGGAAAACTTTCAGAATCGCTTCATCCCCGGGCGCCTGGATGAGGAAACAGAAGAATATATCTTTCCGCGGTATGAGGACGACATCATCTCGATCCGGCGGCTGCCGCTGGTGGAGTTTCACTCCCGGGACCGCGAGATCAGCCGCAAAGTCCTGCCCGTTTGGGTGTCGTTTGAATCAAGCGCCGGCACGGTGCGACGAAATCAGAACCTTTTCCAGTCGCGGGCGTTCGTGGAGCGCTTCGATGCCGAACCGCGCATCATGACGGCCTTACGCTGGAAGGACTTTCATATCCTGCCGTCATACTCAATCCGCGAAACCTACGTCGGTTCGAGCTTCGACTCCACCAGCTTCGCCGTGCGGGGAGAAAACGTACTGCGCAGCACGCGGGAACTGGGCGTGGACATCATCGCGCCTTCGCTGGCGAAAATCTACAATGCGCCCTCAAGGCTGGGAACAAAGCTGAAGCACGTCATCGAGCCGCGCGCCAGCTTCCGCTGGGTGAGCGGCGTGAACGATTTCTCCCGGCTGATCCGCTTCGATGAGACCGAACTGCTGTCCAATACCAAGGAGGCCGAGGTATCGCTGTCCAACCGGTTCTTTCTCAAGCGCAAAGATGGGCTGGTCTACGAAGCGCTCTCCTGGCGGCTGATCCATCGCCGCTACTTCGACCCGGACTTCGGAGGCGCGGTGGTCGACGGGACACGGAACGTGCTGCTGAGTTCCACACAGCTCACGGGCTATACCTTTCTGCTGGGCCCGCGCAGCTATTCGCCGATCATTTCCGTGCTGCGGGCATCGCCCATCCCTTCGGCTGGAGTGGAATGGCGCACGGACTACGACCCGGTCTTCAAGCGATTCATCAATTCTTCGATCACGGCGGACGCGCGCGTCTCAAACTACTTGTTGTCGTTTGGGCATGCATATGTTGCAAACACAGGCAGTTGCGAGTTCACACAAGTTCGCCCGAAGTGCCTTTCGCCAGCCTACAATCAGTTCCGCGGGTTGTTCGGAATCGGCAATGACCAGAAGAGGGGCTGGAATGCGGCCTTTTCGGCCTACTATGACTTCGACAAGGCGATCATGCAGTATGCCACCACACAGGTGACGTACAATTTGGATTGCTGTGGATTCTCGCTGCAATACCGGCGCTTCAGCTTTGGCATACGCAACGAAAATCAATTCCGGGCGGCCTTCGTCATCGCTAATATTGGATCCTTCGGAACCCTGAAGCGCCAGGAACAGATATTCTAGGGCTCAATCGAGGTGAAAGATCTCTTCGAGAGGCAGCATGGCGTCATCGGCATGGCGGCCATCGAGCGCGAAGAAATCCTCCATGGTTGTCTGCCAGCGCTGATTCACTTCGCGGCTGGCCATGCCTTGCAGGGCGGCCTCGAAATCGGGCGTTTCCAGGTATCCCACCAGCAGCCCAGCCTCACGCAGGAAGAGGCTGTAGTTGGTCCAGCCTGTTTCACGCAGGGCGGCGAGCATTTCCGGCCAAACCTGCTTGTGGCGTTCCTTGTACTCCTCAAGGCGATCCGATTTCACACGCAGAATGAAACAGATACGGCGCATATCGCTACTCACGGTTGATGAGTCCGGCGACATAGCCTCCGCCGAAGCCGTTATCGATGTTGACCACGGTGACGTTGCTGGCGCAGCTATTGAGCATGCCCAGCAGCGCGGCCAGTCCGTTGAAGCTGGCGCCGTAGCCGATACTGGTGGGAACAGCGATCACCGGGCAGGCCACAAGCCCGCCCAGGGCGCTGGGAAGCGCGCCTTCCATGCCCGCCACCACAACACAAACCTTCGCCTTCGATATCCTGTCCATGTTATTGAATAAACGGTGGATACCGGCGACGCCAACGTCGTGAATGGGCACCACTTCATTGCCCATCACCTCGGCGGTCACCTGCGCCTCTTCGGCCACGGGAATATCGCTGGTGCCGGCGCACACCACGGCGATGGATCCGCGGCCGCGCATGGTGCGATCATGCCAGACTCGAAAGGCGCCCGACAAGGGGAAGTGTTCGCCTTCGGGAAAGTTCCTTTTGAGCAGTTCGGCGGCCTCCGGAGTAGCGCGCGTCACCAGCAGATTGCGGCCCCGTTCCAGCAGCTTGGCGGCGATGCCCACCACCTGCTCGGGCGACTTTCCTTTGCCGAAAATGACCTCAGGCATGCCGTTGCGGATGGCGCGGTGATGGTCCACTTTGGCGTAGCCCAAGTCTTCATAGGGCATGTGCCGGAGCCGTTCGAGCGCGCTATCGATCTCGAGCGAGCCCGCACGGACATCTTCGAGCAATGCTTTCAAGTGTTCTCGATCCATACTTCATCCGTTTCTTAAAATCTGATGGTCTGGCCCTTGGCCAATCCGTATTTCGCCGCCATTCCGCCTGCCAGTTCCAGCACAAACTGGGAATTCTCACGGGTGGAATACTGTGGACAGCGCGTGGAGTCCTCGATCAGACAGGGCGGCGCATTGGCCAGGATCCCGACAATGACGCGATCTTTGTTAAGCCAGATGATGTCGAGCGGAATCTTTACGTTGTGCATCCACATGTTGCGCTGCGCCGATTCACCGTAGAGGAAGAGCATGCCGCGGTCGGGCGCCAGCGATTCGCGGTACATCATGCCTCGCTGCCAATCCGGGGCCGTGAGCATCATCTCACAGGCGATACGCTCGCCCCCCGGAAGCGTCACCTCGGTTTGCTTAAGGGCGTCCAATCCGCCACGGTCCGCGGTACCCGAACAGCCGGAAAGGACGGCGAGGAATGCGGCGATCCGCATACGTTGCGACATACGTTGCGACAGGGCCATGCACTAAAATGGTAACAGGCGCCGCGCAACTCCCCGAATGGCAGACGGATTTCTGAAACGCGTTGGAATGACGCTCGACATGATCAAGTTCGAGCATTCGGTGTTTGCGCTTCCTTTTGCGCTGACCGGAGCGCTGCTGGCCTGGCGCGCCGGCGGCTACGAAGTGGAGGGGCTGGGAACAAAGCTGTTTTGGATTGTGGTGGCGATGGTGGGGGCGCGTTCGGCGGCGATGGCGTTCAACCGGCTGTTGGACGCGCGAATCGACGGGCGGAATCCGCGCACGAGCACGCGCCACATTCCGGCGGGGATGTTGAGCCGGCGGTTCGCCTGGGGATTCACCATCGTTTCGTCATTGGCGTTTCTGGCCGCGGCGGCGATGCTGAATCCGCTGTGTTTGAAGCTGGCGCCGGTGGCGCTGGGTGTGGTGTTCTGCTATTCGTTCACCAAGCGGTTCACATCGCTTTCGCACGTGGTGCTGGGATTTGCGCTGGGGATCGCGCCGGCAGCGGCCTGGATCGCCATGCGTGGAACACTGGAGGCGGGAATCGTGTGGCTGACGGCGGCCGTCACACTTTGGACCGCCGGGTTCGACATCATCTACTCCTGCCAGGATTACGACTTTGACCGGCGTGAAGGGCTGTTCAGCATTCCGGCGAGACTGGGCATCGGCCCGGCGCTGTGGGTGGCCCGCCTGTTCCACCTGGGAATGCTGGTATGCCTTGCGGCATTGGTAGTCAGCTTCGGGCTGGGGCCGGTAAGCTGGGCGGGAGTGGCGCTGGTAGCCATGCTGCTGGTCTACGAACACTCACTGGTGAGGGCGCACGATCTCTCAAAGGTGAACGCGGCTTTCTTCGCCGTGAACGGCTGGGTCAGCATGCTATTCTTTGTGTCTTGGGCGGCCGATATCGTCATCCATAAGTAGGGGCTTCGTTGATGGAACTGCAGATTGAAGACCGGCGTCTGGTGCCGATTCTGGAGAAGGTGGTGGCCGGGGCTCGCCTTAGCTTTGACGAAGGCGTGCTTTTGTACCGCAGCCCCGACCTGCTGGCGGTGGGCTACATGGCCAACATTGTCCGCGAACGGATGAACGGGAACACGACGTGGTTCAACGTGAACCGCCACATCAACCCCACCGACGTTTGCGTGGCCTCCTGCCGGCTGTGCGCCTTCGGCAAGAAGAAGCGCGATCCGAAGGCCTACACGATGTCGCTGGAGCAGGTGTGGGAAACGGCGGGCAACGGCTGGAGTGAAGCGATCACGGAATTCCACATCGTGGGCGGGCTGCATCCGGAGTTGTCTCTGGACTGGTTCTGCCAGATGCTGCGCGGGTTGAAGGAACGCTTCCCGCAAGTGCATCTGAAGGCGTTCACGATGGTGGAGATAGCCTGGCTGGCGGGAAGGGCCAAGCTGAGCATCCGTGAAACGTTGGAACGGCTGCGCGAGGCAGGCATGGATTCCCTGCCCGGCGGCGGCGCGGAGATCTTCGTGGAGCGGGTGCGGCGCATTATCTGCGATCACAAAATCGACGGCAGCCAGTGGCTGGACGTGGCGCGGCAAGCCCATCAGGTGGGGCTGAAATCGAACTGCACGATGCTCTATGGCCACATTGAGACCGAAGAGGATCGCGTGGATCACCTGGTGCGGCTGAGGGAATTGCAGGATGAGACGGGCGGATTCCAGACGTTCATTCCGCTGGCGTTCCACCCCGATCACACGCCGCTGCATCACATCCCGAAGACCACGGGGTTCGACGATATCCGGAACATCGCCGTGAGCCGGCTGATGCTGGACAACATCCCGCACATCAAGGCTTATTGGGTGATGATGACTCCCCGGATTGCGCAGATCGCCCAGCGTTTTGGGGCCGATGATTTGGATGGCACGGTGGTGGAAGAGAAGATCTACCACGATGCCGGGTCGACCGTGTCGCAGTCGTTGCGGCGCGGGGAGTTGCTGCGGCTGATCCGTGAGGCCGGGCGGGAGCCGGTGGAGCGGGATACGCTTTACCGGCCGGTACAGCGGAGTGAGTCGACCTTTACGGTGCTGGTTTAGGCGCGTCCGCCGGCTCGCCGCATCCTGACTGCGACTCGATTCCTTGAGCGAAGGGGATTTCGGGACAGGAATGGTGTGGACGGCGTGCACGCTTCCCCGCTTCTGCCATCGCGATTTGGGGCCCGTAGAGACGATAGCTCTACGCTGTGCCGTTTTCGGCGAGCTAACGAGCCACTACCCCGGTAAACGGAAAGATTCCCGAGGGAGGAATCAATCGTGAACGGACGACGTGCGACTTTCGGAATCGTTGGCGCTTATGGCGCAACCGGTAGGGCGGTCGTGGCGGAACTGTTGAGGTCCACCGAAGACAACATTCATGTTGGGAGGCCGGGACTCTGCCAAGCTCAAGGCGTTTGCCGCGGAATTCGGTAGTCGAGTCCCGTCGTTGAGAGTGGACATTCAGGCGCCCCATTCGCTGGACGGGTTTTGCCGCGAATGCTCCGTTGTCGTCAACTGCGGAGGTCCCGCCACCGTATTGCAGGATCGGGTTGCGCAGGCTGCGCTCAGATGGACTCCGTCCACGCAGTTGAGGCTTACTCCTCGGATGCCGGTGAGTGGCCGGACAGTGCCCTGCGCGATGGAGTTGCCTATCTTCGTAGCCTGGGAATGCCCAAACCCGGATATTTCCGCAAAGGCGACTGGGTCCGCGCGAACACCTCCGAGGCTTCTCTCAAGGTAGATGTGGGAAGCCCTATCGGCCTCCGCTGCTTCAGTCTGTTCTATTTGCCGGAATCGAACGAAGTGTGGCGTCATTTCACTGGATGTGACTTCCGTGGCCGCGACTATTGGATGAATGCCGCCGCTCTGGCCACAGTTGCCCGGTTGATTGCACGCGGAGAAGACGTTCAAACCGGTGTACACTTCCTTTTCGAGGCCGTATCGGCGGTGCGGCACGGCCAGGCCCGGTACTGCCATATTGTCGACGAAGGCCCGGTCGAGAACAGTGGACGGCTGCTCAAGGCGCTCGCCCCGGACGATATCGAGGTTCTGGAGAACGGCAAGTTCCAACGAATAGCGTTTCTTGAGCCGCTGGTCAGTGCATCCGTCTCGGTCGATCTTATTCTTCTGGTTGACACCAGCACGAGTGTCTTGGAGGACTCGGCTACGCAAGTGGAGTCGGCCGTGCGGCATGTTGCGCGAGCGACGATGGACATACCTGGCGCGGAAGTAACCCTTTTTACCTTCAATAGCAAGCTAGTGCGGTTTACCGGTCGTGCCGTGACGGAGCCGGAAATCGAGGAGGCCGCCAGTTGCCTTTGCCGGCCATCGAAGGCGGCGGAGCCGTCTTGCGCTTGGAGCCTTGCCAGTTTTCAACTGCGGTTACCCGCACGTCGAGCGGCAGATCGGCGCGGTTCGTCCTGAGTTTTCGAGTCGTTAATCGCCGCTTTGCAGGCCGTTGGCAAGGCATCACCGGACGTGAGGCGGCTAGCGTCGCCCACGATCTCAGCATTCCTATTTACCCAATCGTCGTAGGCCGCGAGCAGCGAAAACAGCGTGCAGGCATGCTCAGTCAGGCACCGCCCACGGTCGGAGGGCCGGTCATAGTCCAAAGTGACGCGATGGATAACCAGAGCGTTCAGTTCGCGCGCCTCGGCGAGATGACGGGTGGGCGCTCTTACGACTTGCGTACGACCGTGCGAGAAGTTTACGCACAAATCGTTCGGTCGGCACTGATGCATGCAATGAATCAGTTCGTTGTTGGATACAAGTCCGCCACGGCCGACGGTTCAGCGGTTCGCCGAAAAGCTGAGGTCAGGCTCCGGTCAAGGTCATTGGGTACTGTTCGAGGCGGCAAACGAAGCTTTGTCCACTGACCCCTACGCAACGAGTCGTCCGGTGTCGGCTGAACGGATCGGGCCGGGCATACAGAGACTGAGCCGCTGTGAGACGCTGCCAGCACACTAGGTGTGCTAATGTGTTAATGAATGATCCGCTCGTTCGGTGACGGGGTCACGCAGGACATCTGGAATGGTGTTAACAGCAAAGCGGCGCGACGAATACCACAAGAACTGTGGCAAGTGGTGCGTCGCAAGCTGGACCAGATCGACGCTGTGATCAGACTTGAAGATTTGCGAACGCCTCCCGGCAATCGCTTACACGCGCTGACCGACGATCTCGCGGGGTATCATGCAATCCGCGTCAATGATCAGTATCGCGTCGTTTTCCGTTTCGAAGGGCAAGACGCACACGATGTGCGGTGTGCAGACTACCACTGAGGAGATGACTATGTTGCCGACCAAACGCCCCCCCACCCATCCCGGAGAGATGCTGCTCAAAGAGTTTCTCGAGCCGCTCGGAGTTTCGCAGTCTGACGCCGCGGCCCGCATGGACATTCCGTTCCAGCGCCTCAACGCCATTGTCAACGGCCGCCGTGCCGTCAGTGCGGAAACAGCTCTGCTCCTTCAGGATCTGACGAGATGGGACGCCGAGATCTGGCTGCGATTGCAAGCGAAGTGGGACCTGTGGCACGCCACGAAGGCGCGCCGAATGCGACCCAAGGTGCGCGCCCTCCCACGAAGCGCGTAGTGTGGCTGGTTGTCAAGGAGCGCCAGCGCCTACTCATTCGGCGATAGGTAACGATCAGTCGCACAGTGTAGGGTGATCCGTCACTTGGGGCCTCAAGCCACCCGGATCACGCGCAATTCGGACACTGGTCGCGCGCGGGCAACTCGGCCGGCGCCGCCAGAACGTGTCTGGAGGCTTACCGACGGCGATAGGTGGCGGCAACAGCCTTCCCACCAGCGATTCGATCGGCACTCGTGCAGCCTCAAGCGGGCCGGGCAGGCAGACCGTATGCGCTGTTGCCCACGGTTCTCGTCAGGCCACGCGGAATTCCTTCAACGCGTCCGGATTTACATCGAGCCCCAGGCCCGGAAGCTCCGACGCCACGAACGACCCATCCTCGATCCGGTACATCTCTTTCGACTTCAACAACCGCAACCCCGGCGCCCACTGTTGCTGTGGAATCAGCGGCGGCGTCACCAGCGCTACCTCCTGCCATTCCGATCCATTGGCGAAGCTCGCATTGAGCCAACCGGCCAGCCGCAGCGCCATGGTTCCATGCAGGATCACCGGCACGTTGAAGGGCTCCGCCATCATCGCCACCTTGCGGCACAGCCAGATGCCGCCTGAGCGTTCGCCTTCCGGCTGCAGTATGTCGTAGGCGCGGTGCAGCAGCGATTGATGAAAGCCGTCGACACCGAGGAAATGCTCTCCGCCGGTGATCAGAATATCGACCGCCGAGGCCAGTTTCGCGTGCGTCTTGTAGTCGTCGATAGCGAAGGGCTCTTCGAGCCAAAGCGCGCGGTGGCGCTCCAATCCGCGGGCGATACGAAGGCCCGTTTCGTAATCCCAGATCTTCTGGCCCACGGCCTGCGGGGCGTAAGCCGTGCGGTCAAACATGATGTCGAAATTTTCGCCCACCGCCGCCCGGATCTCACCGCACGCATCGACGTCATCCATCGGATGCGGACGCCAGGCGCGAATCTTCATGCCTTTGAATCCGGCCTTCTTCAGCCGCAGCGCCTGCTCGGCCTGTTCGCGAAAACTGATGTGCGACTGGTCCAGCTTTCCCTTCCAGACGCAGGTGACGTAGGCCTTCACGCGATCGCTGTTGCCGCCCAGCAGCTTGTAGACCGGCTGTCCGCAGATCCTGCCGATCGCATCCCAACAGGCATGTTCGATGCCCGCAAACTTCAGGATGCCGGCTTTCAGAATCTCGTCGATGTTGAACAGATCCCTGCCGAGAACCATGTTCCGCAGCGCGGGGAGTTGCGATGCCGGATAGGCGGCGAAGGAATAGCCGGTGACACCCGCGTCGGTGTGGATCTCGGCCACCTGGTAACGATCCTGCACTCCCATTTCCACCTGGTCTTTGGGGGTGGGCACATGGACGGTGTACAAATCGAGTCCGGTGATACGAACGGGTTTGGCCGCCCGCGCGATGAAGGGAAACGCGGCGGCGGTGAGGAAACTACGGCGGTTCATGCTACGCACGGCGGTACTCTCTGATCGCATCTTCATTGAGGTCAAGCCCGAGGCCGGGCAGATCCGGCAGCAGGATGTGGCCGTTTTCGATCTTCCAGGGCTGCGGCGTCTTCAACAGTTTCACCGCCGGCGCCCATTGTTCGTTGGGCAGGTTCGGACCGCCGATGATCTCCTGCCACTCGCAATTGTGCATCGCGCAGCCGGCCTGGATGTAGCCGGCGAGAGCGAGCGATTAGGTGCCATGCTGGATACACGGAACTCCGTAGGATTCGGCGAGCACGGAGATCTTCTTGGCGATCCAGATGCCGCCGCAGATGCGCGTGTCGGGCTGCACAATATCGTAGGTCTTGTTCTTAAGGAAGTTGTTGAAGTGGAAGACGGTCTTGCCGAGTTCGCCTCCCGTGATGTACATGTCGATCTCGGCGGCGAGGCGGGCCGGGCTTTCGAGGTCGTTCCCATCGAACGGTTCTTCGAGCCAATAGGCGTTGTGCTTTTCCAGCCCGCGGCAAACATCGCGCGCGGTGCGATAGTCCCAGACCCAGCCGGGGCGCACGGCGGTGCGATCCAGCATGATCTTGAACACCGGACCCACGGCCTTGCGAATCACGCCCACGGCATCGACGTCGTCCATCGGACGCGGCCGCCAGGCGCGGATCTTCATCGCGTGATAGCCGGCGTTCTTCAGCCGTACGGCGAACTCGGCCTGGCGTTCGTAGGCGACGTCGGACTGATCCTGCTTGCCCGGGAACACGCAGGTGCGGTAGATGCGCAGGCGGTCGCGCGCGGCGCCAAGGATGTGGGCGACTGGGCGTCCGGTGACTTTGCCGATGGCGTCCCACATGGCGTGTTCGACGCCGGACCAGCTTTGTACGCCCGATTCGCCGCGCTGCATCTGCAGGCGCTTCAGGTGGCGGTCCACGGCGAACAGGTCATCGCCCTTCAGGGTGGGATTGACCCAATTGCGGAGGATGTCAGGCGGACATCCGATGAAGGACGTGCCGGTGACGCCGGCATCGGTGTGGACGCGGGTGACGGCGTAGTTGTGGTCGGCATGCGGGTCGGGTGTGGAGCCCGTGGGAATGCGGACCGCGAAGGATTCGACGTTGGTGATCCTGACGTTGGGTTTTGCGGCGAGCGAGGCCGCCACGCTGGTGGAGAGGAATGATCTCCGGGTGAGCATATCCCTGCGATCATATCAGCTAAAGGCTGACGCAAAAAACAATGGCGCAGAACGCACCGGTGAAAGGTCCGCAGGCGGGTGATCAAGTTCAAGCTGTCAAAATGCGCATAGCCGGCGGCACGTCTTACTGAAAATACCCGTTCACATCCAGAATCACATGCGTCTGATTCGTCACATACACGCTGACCGACGAATTCGCCCCTGCCGGCACAATCGCCGCATTCGCCACCACCCGGCCCAGAAACGAATTCAGAGTCGAAACCAGCGGCCGCGCCGTCGCCGAAGGCCACAGCGCAAGGTAACCCAACGCCCCGCTTGGCACCACTGTCACGTTCAGGGAGTAAGCTCGCGCGGTGACCGGCACGCCGCACTTACCGCCGATCGCGAAATCGCGCGTCACTCCATCCCCCAGCGGCTGGCCGAATAACTCCAGGCGCGTATCCGCCGCCCGGCACGGCGTCACCGGCTGGAAGCGCAGCTCATTTAGTCCGCCCGCCGGTCCGAAATACCCGTTTGTGTCCAGAATCAGGTCGGTCTGGCCGGTAGCGAATGCGCTGATGGATCCGCTGATCCCCGCCTGCACAATGGCCGCATTGGCCACCACTGCCCCGTCCGGCGAATTCAGCGTGGAAACGAAAGGCTGCGGCTGCGCCGCCGGCCACAACGTGAGGTATCCCAGCGGACCCGCCGGCACCACAGTGGCATTCAGCGAATAGGCCGCTGCAAACAGCGGCAGGCCGCACGTCCCATCAGGCAGGACAAAATTGCGGCCCAATCCGCCGAACAGCGGCGGCGCGCCGAACGGCCCCGGCGCCAGCCGCGTATCCACCACGCGGCACGGAGTAAGCGTATAGAACGAATAAGATTGCGCGCTGCCGTCGGCGATGAAGTAACCGTTGATATCGATCACCAGGTCGGTCACGTTAGTCACATACACCGAAATACCGCCGTTCAACCCGGCCGGAGTAATCGCCGCGTTGGCCACAATCCCGCCATGGAAGGAGTTGAGCGTGGAAACCAGCGGGCGCGCCTCACCCGCCGGATACATCGTCAGGTAGATCAGCGGCGCAGGCGGCACCACCGTCACATTCAGCGAATAGGCCCGCGCCGTGGAGGGGATGCTGCAGCGGCCCTGTGGAAGCGGGAACGAACGCGTCTCATCGGCCCCCATGGTGGGTGGGCCGAATTCGCCGCTGGTCCCCTGCCCGGGCCGCGTGTCCACTACCCGGCACGGAATGATCGGAACGAACCTGAGCGCCCCCTGCGCCGCCTGCGGTCCGCCGGATTGCAGGAACACATCCACCCCGCCCGCGCTGGTCTGCCCGGGAAGGGCGCCGGAGGTGGATCCGCCCAGAAAAAGGCGTCCGGCATCGGCCGCCGCGCCCGCCACACGGTCATTGCCGGAAGTGCCGAACTGGCGCGTCCATTGCAATGTGCCGTTGGCATCGTATTTCTGCGCAAAGGCATCGGGGACGCCAAGAATACCCGCCGCCGTCTGCCCCGGAAAGGTGCCGCCCGTAGATCCGGCCACCACGATTCCGGATCCATCCGCCGCCCCGGCATCGGCAAAATCGAAACTGGTGGTGCCGAACTGCCGCACCCACTGCGGGTTCCCGCTCAGGTCCAGCTTCTGGATAAACCCATCGGTGCCGCCGCCAAAACCGGTTTGCCCGGGGAACTGGCCGGCCGTCGTACCCGTGACGTACACGCCGGATCCGTCCAGTGACACCGCCGCCGGATTGTCAAACGCCTCCGAGCCGAACTGCCGCGTCCACAGCAGCGCGCCATTGGCATCATACTTCTGCAGGAACACGTCTTCCCCGCCTGCGCCCACCTGCCCGGCCAGCACGCTGCCCACCCATCCGGCGAAATAGACGCCGCCGGCATCAGCCGCCACGGCGCGGCCGGCATCGGTCAGCCCGGTGCCCACCTGGCGCGTCCAGAGTGCAGTCCCATTCACGTCATACTTGCGCAGATAGGCGTCCGGGCCGCCGGAACTGGTTTGCCCGGGAAGCGAACTGAGCGTGTTGCCCGCCAGATAGACGCCGGTCGCATCCGCCGCCACGCCCACCGCATCGTCATAACTCGAAGTGCCGAACTGGCGCGTCCAGAGCAGGTTGCCCGCCGTGTCATAGCGTTGAATGAACGCGTCGGTGCCACCGGCGCTCGTTTGGCCGCTGAGCGCAACGTTGGTGGAGCCCACCACATACACGCCGGCCGCGGTGGCGGAAATCGCAAACGGCCGCATGGTGTTGATCGTGCCGATCTGCCGGTTAAACTGCTGCGTCCCGTCCAGCGAGTACTTGGCCATGAACTCGGTGGTTTCTCCCGTGGTGGCGTAGACCGCATAGAGCACATAGACACCAGTGGAATCCACCGCCACGGCGCGCGCCTCGTCGTTAGCGCCGGTCCCGAACTGCCGGGTCCAGTCGGTTTGCCCGTAGGCCGCCAGCGCGAGGCAGAGCAGAAGAGCGGGAACCCGCCACTGGATTCGATTTACACTGTGGGGGTGCTGGATGCTCGTGGAATCTCGAAAAGCTTCACTACGCCGCAAGGCGCCCTTGAGGTGCTGCGCGATGTTTCGATTCAGATGGAACATGGCGATGCCGTCTCCATTATGGGGCCATCCGGGAGTGGAAAGAGTACTTTTCTTTATGTCATCGGCGGATTGGATGCTCCTACGTCTGGTACGGTCAGCCTGGACGGCGAAAACCCCTACGCCATGGATGAGCCCCGCCAGGCGGCTTTTCGCAATCGCAAGGTCGGCTTTCTCTTCCAGGATCACTGCCTGCTGCCACAATGCAGCGTGATGGAAAATGTGCTCACTCCGGTTCTGGTGGATGGAACGCCGTCACAGGAATTGACGCAGCGGGCGCGAACGCTCATTGATCAGGTGGGCCTCACGCCGCGCGCTCATCACCGCCCGGGGGAGCTTTCCGGAGGCGAAAAGCAGCGCGCCGCGCTGGCCCGCGCGCTCATCAGAAAACCGGCCCTGCTGCTGTGCGATGAACCCACGGGCAATCTGGACCACAAGTCCGCTGAAACGGTGGCCGCCCTGCTGGCGGACCTGTACAAGGCGCACGGCGTGATGCTGGTGGTGGTGACGCACAGCCTTGATCTGGCGGATCGCTTCCCGCGCCGCCTGGAAGTGCGCGACAACACGCTACGCTCACGATGAAACCCGCCATGCAATTCTCCACGTTAATCTGGCGCGGACTTCGCTATCACTGGCGCACGAACCTGGCCGTGGTGGCGGGCGTAGCCACCGCCGTCGCCGTGCTGGCCGGCGCGCTGCTGGTGGGCGATTCGGTGCGCGGCAGCCTGCGGGAGCTGGTGCTGGGACGGCTGGGAAAAACCGATGCG
>JANRLE010000170.1:0-1792 GCA_033762895.1 Bryobacteraceae bacterium
CCCGCCGGCATCGCCATCGGACGCATGCGCAGCGTCACGCCTTCGAACTTTCGATCCACCAGAAAAGCCGCCAGCGATATCACTTCTCCGTCTTCGCGGCTTGCTCCATGGATAATCAGATTCGGCAGCACGCGCAATGGCTGCGCGATCAGGACGCCCGGCGGCGGAACCCCGCCAAACTCCGCGGGTGTGCGAATTAACCGGATGCGGGCGCCCCCACCCGCCACCGCCGGCCTCACACATACCGGATACGCCTCCAACGGAATCGCCCCGATATCCCCGGCCCCGCGCACCTCATAAGTCGGCAGTATCTCCATCCCCGCCTCCCTCGCCAGGGCGATCTGATTCGTCTTTGACCGTATCAGTTCCAGGCAGTCGATGCCGGGGAGCATCAGCTTGCACACCCCTTCGATCGCGGTGCGATTCGCCGCCAGCCACAGGCAATGATGATCTTCGATCGCTGTAAGGGCCTTCGCGCCCACGCCGCGCGCATACTCCATGATCCTGCCGATATCCAGTGCGCCCGGCGTGTACAACCAGGCCCGCACACCCATCGCCGCGCACGTCCGCAGGAAAGTCAGTGACGGCGGACCGGACCGGCCTACAAATACGACACGGTCCACCGGCTGCGGCATACCCTTAACGCGTCATTGTGAAGCCGAATCCCGTCGTGTACAGAAAGTCGTTCTTCTTGCGTCCGGGCGCCGGATTGCTCAGGTACCGGTCACTCACGGAAGCGTTCCACGTCAGCCACTGCGTGAGCTTCGCCGTGAAACCCATGTCGAAGTTCTGGCGGTACTCCCCTGAGCGGGTCAGGTTGTTGAACATGCGATAGCCCTGGAAGAAGCCCAACCTGCTGTTGAATTTGTAAGTGAAATCATCACCCCAGTAAGCTTCACCCGAATTCCGCACGAACCGGGGTCGCGGTGCGGGGTCGAACTTTTCATGGTTCCACGCGCCGCCACCCACCACATCCAACCGCCCGCGTTCACCCTTCCATGCCGCAAAGCCCAAACCGGAACCAAGCACCACACGCAAATCCAGGCTCTGAAAGCGGTCGTATTCGTAGTCGTTAAAGGCAGTCCAGAACACCCGCGGCTTCAGGTTGCGATTGTACGACCAGCCGCCGCGAACGGCCCTCGCGGTGGCCGCCGACACTCCTTGAATCAATGCCGAAGCATTGATGAAGTTGAAATACACCGTGGTTTTGGAGGTGTTGCTCACGCGCGTGGCCGAGACGGGAGTGGTGAACGTCGACGTCTTCGCGTTACCCGCCGTGCCGGCCAGATTCAGACCGCCCGTCAGAATCCACAGATCCTTGAAACCCGGATGCAGCAGGCGCTCATAGGCCTTCTGTTCGTCGGCATTGCGCAGCGTGACGATTTCCGCGGGCGCAACCGTTTGCACTTCGCTCCCGGCCTTCACCGCCACCTTCTCGCCTTCGGTGGCCAGCGTTGCCTGCACCGTCTTGCCGCCTGGCAGCTCAACGTTCAGCGGAGCGTCCGCGCTTACTGAGGCCACATCGGCCCACGGCAGCGTGACCACGCCGAAATGCACGGTCTTGATGGTTAGCGTTTTTGCGTCTTTCTTGACGATGCTACCGGTGACCTTGTCACCGTTTTTCATGACGATCTGATCGGCCCAGGCACTGAGCGCCAGACCAAAATAAAGGAGGGAAACAACAGTTCGGGAAAGAGACATCTGGAAGTACACCGGAGGCGGCCGATCCGCCTCTGCCAATGATGACACAACACCGGCGCCTGGTTGAACGCCCCCGGAAGCGGGTACGGCT
>JANRLE010000171.1:0-67302 GCA_033762895.1 Bryobacteraceae bacterium
ACTGAAGTAATCCCCTACTGCGGGCGAGGCTTGTAGTTGGCCAGACGGTTCGGCTCGTGGCACGTATTACAGGCGACCTTCACCGTCCTGGCCAGCGCTGGATCATCCAGCATCTCGCGCCAGCGGGGCATAGGGCGCCACACCGCGGAGCACTTCGCCGCGATGATGCACCGGCATCCTCTCGAAGGATGCCTTCTGCACCTGCTCCGGCTTCAGGAACAATTCGGCGGCGCGGCCGTTGGCCGCGGGCTGGAGGTCTGTTATGACAATACCCAGGACACGAACGCCCAGGCGTCGGGTGTATCCCGGCCGGTTACCGCTCGCCGGATTGTGGAAGTTCACAAACTCCGCCCGGGAAGATGCGGTAGCGATTGCGCGCCACCCAATCATAGGCCGCCACGCCAATGGGATTCATCAGCGGCGAAAAGAACAACAACGTTGTGGCCACCACCAGTCTGCGCCACGTGGAGGCGTCGGCCGGAGCCAGCGCAATCAGCGCCACCAGCGTGAACCAGAACAGCGGGATGTAGAACAGCATGTGCCGGAAGGCGTGGAATCCTTCCAGCACCTTACCGGTGCGCGTCACCAGTTGCATCCGTTGCGCAGCAGCTTCATTGGTGATGCCGTGCGCGCGGCCTTCACCGGATTGATAGGGCAGCCATTGAAACACGCCCTCCAGATCCAGGCGCTCCACCTGCGTTTTCGTCCACGCGCAGAAGCCGCAGGTGCCGTCCCAGATCACCTTCAGCGGTTGTTGCGGCCAGATGAGGAAGACCGCCATCGCCGCCTGCATGCCGTAGAAGAACATGGTGAACGTGGTGCCGGTGAACAGCAGGAATCCCGATTGCAGAATCACGCTGATAATCACGCCCCACTTCATCCACCGCGGCACGGCCAGCAAAACCGCCGCCGAGAGTTCCAGCACGATGGTGAGCCAGCACATCATCTTCCCCATCACCAGCGGCGGAAACAACGAACTGAGGAACTGATAGACGGGCTGCTGCAGCCGCGTGCCGGCCCAGTGTTCGAAAAACTGGCCGGAATGCCAGTCAGGCTCCAGCGCCTTGTTCAGACCCGCGCCGAGATAGACCAGCGCCACCTGCCAGCGCAGAATCCGCGGCTCGGCGCCACGCACGTGCAGTCCGGCCAGGATCAGCATCAGCGCGCAGAATGTCTTGTTATTGCCGTAGTAGGCCCGTGAACTGAGCACTGCCAGCAGCATGCTGCCGCCCAGCAGCAGGCAGCTCACACGCACCCAGCGGTTAAACAGCAGCGCAAGGGCCGAGGTGAGAAACACGGTCTTCAGGAGGGTTTGAAACACGGGGCCCGGCAGCATGCGGTCCAGCCCCGGGACGAAGGGAAGAAACGGATCGGGCAGCAGCCGCTGATGATTGGTCAGCAACAGCGCCAAGGCGATGAGCTTGGCCATCATCAGCACGTTGGGCGGAAGATCCGTGCCCGAACAGCGGAACGGATTCATTGCGCCGGATGCCGCCATACGCGCTCCTGCTTTCCGTTGACGCGATAGGTCATGACGATGGACGCCTTTTCCGCCGCCTGGCGCTCCACGCCTTCCAGAATGTCGATGAGATTCTGCACGCTGCGATTGTCGGTGCCCTGCGCCGGCCGCCGGTAACGCTGGCGAATCCCGGCCGGCGTCAGTTTGCGGCCCCCCACCTCCACCTCCAATTGATAGTCGGTCTGCATGTCATAGGGCGCCCAGCAGAAGTATCGCGCCGTAGTGAAGCGGGCCCAGACCATGGTGACGGCCTGCGCGAGCAGGATGGCGATGGCTGCGTATCGGGCAATCGATTGCATGACCGGCTCTCTATCTTATACCCTACAAGACGCTATGTCCGATTCCGTAAAATACGTTCTCGACGAATCCCGCATTCCTAAAACCTGGTACAACATTGCCGCCGATCTTCCCTCGCCCCCGCCGCCGGTACTGCACCCCGGCACCATGCAGCCGGTGGGACCGGACGATCTTGCGCCGCTGTTTCCAATGAGCCTGATCCTGCAGGAAGTATCCACCGAACGGGAGGTGGAGATTCCCTCGCCGGTGCGCGAAGTCTACCGCCAGTGGCGTCCTTCGCCGCTCTATCGCGCGCGCCGATTGGAGAAGGCGTTGGACACCCCGGCGCGCATCTATTACAAGTGGGAAGGCGTCAGTCCGGCCGGCAGCCACAAGCCGAACACCGCCGTCGCCCAGGCGTTCTACAACCGCGAAGCCGGTATCCGAAAGATTGCCACGGAAACCGGGGCGGGGCAATGGGGCTCATCCCTGGCTTTCGCCGGCGCGCTGTTCGGCATCAGCGTCGACGTGTTCATGGTGCGTGTTTCCTACAACCAGAAGCCCTACCGGCGCGCGCTGATGGAAACCTACGGCGCCCGCTGCATTGCGTCGCCTTCGGAGGAAACCGCCTCCGGGCGGGCGATTCTGGCCAACAACGCCGCGCACCCCGGCAGTCTGGGGATCGCCATTTCAGAAGCCGTGGAAGTGGCCGCTCAGCGCGAGGACACCAAGTACGCGCTTGGTTCGGTTCTCAATCACGTGTTGCTGCATCAGACCGTGATCGGCGCCGAGGCGATGGCGCAGCTTGAGATGGCAGACGACTATCCGGACGTGATCATCGGATGCACAGGAGGCGGATCGAACTTCGCCGGCATTGCATTCCCGTTCATCGGGGAGCAACTGCGCGGCGGGAAAAAGACCCGCGTCATCGCCGTGGAACCCGCCGCGTGCCCCAGCCTCACCCGCGGCCGCTACGCCTATGATTTCGGCGACACCGCGCACCTCACCCCCCTCACCAAGATGCACACGCTGGGCTCCACCTTCACGCCGCCCGGGTTCCACGCCGGCGGACTGCGCTATCACGGGATGGCGCCGCTGGTCAGCCATGTCAAGGAGCTTGGCCTAATCGAAGCGCGGGCCTACCAGCAGCTTGCCGTGTTCGAGGCGGGCGTGCAGTTTGCGCGCGTTGAGGGCATTCTTCCCGCTCCCGAAGCCAATCACGCCGTGCGCGCCGTGATCGATGAAGCGCTGCGCTGCAAAGAGGAAGGATCGAGCCGCGCCATCCTATTCAATCTCTGCGGGCACGGGCACTTCGACATGCAGGCCTACATGGATTACTTCTCCGGCAAGCTGCAGGATCTGCAATACGAGGAGGGCGAACTGGCGATGGCGCTGGCCGGGCTTCCGAGCGTACCGGCCTGAGGTCACCAGTTCATCGCCAGATTCACAAACGTGCGCACCGCCACGCCCGTGGGGCCCTTCGCAAGGAAGGCCTTCTTGTCATCATTCCAGGCCGTGCCGGCGATATCCAGGTGGATCCACGGCACGGGATCGGCGAAGTGCTTGAGGAACATCGCCGCCGAAATCGCGCCGCCCCAGCGCGTCCCGATGTTCTGCAGATCCGCGAACGAGCTCTTGAGCAGATCCTTGTAGTCGTCGTCGAGCGGCATCGGCCACATCTTTTCGCCTTCGGCTCTGGCGCTGGCCAGCAGCCGGTTGCGGAACTCTTCGTTGTTGGTGAATACGCCCACGTTGAAGTGCCCCAGCGCGACCACAATGGCGCCGGTCAGCGTCGCCGCGTCCACCATGTGCGTTGCGCCCAGGCGTTTGGCGTACTCGATGGCGTCGCACAGGATGAGGCGGCCCTCGGCGTCGGTGTTCAGCACCTCAACGGTTTTGCCGGAAAACGTCGTTACAATGTCGCCAGGGCGCTGCGCCTTGCTGCCGGGCATGTTCTCCACGGCCGGAATAATAGCGGTGACCGCGACGGACGGCTTCAATTGCGCCAAAGCCAACATCGCGCCCAGCACCGCCGCGCCGCCCGCCATGTCGTATTTCATCTTTTCCATGCCATCGGCGGGTTTGATGGAGATGCCGCCAGTGTCAAAGGTGACGCCTTTGCCCACCAGGGCCAGGTGAGCCGCCGATGAGGCCTCAGCCGGGCGGTAGCGCACGACGATCAGCGCGGGTGGTTCCGCGCTACCTTGCGCCACGCCCAGCAGCGCGCCCATGCCGAGCTGCTTCATGCGGTCCGGACCCAGCAGTTCGCATTCCAGGCCGGCGGAGGCCGCCATCTGCTGTGCCCGTTCGGCCAGCACTGCAGGTGTCATGCGATTGCCGGGTTCGTTCACCAGTTCGCGGGCGAAGTTCTGGGCTTCGGCCAGAATGCGGCCGCGCGCCGCTCCCGCTGCCACGTCCCCGCCGCCCAGCAGGGTGAATGACTCCACCGGCGTTCCGTTCTTTTCCGTCTTGTAGCGGTCCGGTTCGAAATCGCCCAGAAGGGCGCCTTCCACGGCGGCGGATGCGTATTCTTCCGTGGCCAGATCGCCATCCAGGGCCAGGGCGATGGTGCGTACCTTTTGAGCCTTCAGCGTGCGCAGCGCCGTGCCGGCGAGCTTGCGCAAATCGGCCGGTGTGAATGTCTCGCGTTTGCCCGCGCCCATCACCAGCAGCCGTCCGGCGGCAAGGCCCGCGGGTCTTGCCAGCAGGGCCGATTCCTGCGCCTTACCCGAACACTCGCCGCTGCTGATCAGTTCCCGGATCCAGCCGCCGGTGGCTTCATCGGTGGCGCGGGCATTGTCACCGGAAATGTCTCCCTTGCCTTCGGCCGGCTCAAAGAGGAGCACCACCAGAGCGCCCGAGCGGCAGGCGCCCAATTGCATATCAGATACTTCTATATTCATAGGGGAGAACGCGAATCCCCCCAGTGTAACGCGAAACGCGGGTTAGGCGAGGATGTCCTTCACTACCGTTCCATGCACGTCGGTGAGGCGAAAATCACGGCCGCCATAACGATAGGTGAGCCGCGTGTGATCCATTCCCAGCAGGTGCAGGATGGTGGCATGCAGATCGTGCAGATGCACCTTGCCTGCAACTGCCGATCCGTTCACCGCCTCGCATGCCCCGTAGCGCATGCCGCCCTTCACGCCGCCTCCGGCCATCCAGGTTGTGAATCCACGATTGTTGTGATTCCGGCCATCGCCGTTCTGCCCGTTGGTGGTGCGGCCGAATTCGCCGCCCCAGATCAGCAGTGTGTCATTGAGCATGCCGCGCTGCTTCAGGTCGGTGATGAGAGCGCCAATGGGCTGGTCGATTTCGCGCGAAGTCTGCGTGATGCGCTGCTTCAGGTTGTTGTGATGATCCCAGTTGCCGTGAGAGATTTCAATGAACCGCACGCCGGCCTCCGCCAGTCTGCGCGCCAACAGGCATTGCAGTCCGAAATCGCGCGTGGCGGCGTTTTCGAGCCCGTAGAGTTTTCTCGTCGCCTCGGATTCGTTCTTCAGATTCAGCACGCCCGGGACGGAAGCCTGCATGCGGAAGGCGAGTTCGTAGGATTCGATGATGCCTTCGATCTCACTATCCTGGCCTGACCTGGCGGAGTAGCCCTTGTTCAGCGACTGGATCAGGTCGATCTGCTTGCGTTGGGCATCGGTGGCCAACTCGGGATTGCTGATGTTCGGCAGCTTTCCCGTGCGCGTCTGATAAGGCGTGCCCTGGTAGGCCGCGGGCAGGAACGCGCATCCATAGTTTTGCGCGCCTCCCAGCCCATTGGGATTCACCGTGATGAATCCGGGCATGTCCTGGTTTTCCGTACCCAGGCCATAGACGGTCCAGGCGCCCACCGAAGGCCGCACGAAGTTGAAGCTGCCGGTGTGCATCTGAATGGTCGCCTGTGGGTGCGCCGGCGAATCGGCGTGCATTGCGTTGAGGATGCACAACTCGTCGGCCACCTTTGCGATGTGCGGGAAAAGCTCTGAGATCGCAACGCCGCTCTGGCCTGCCGGCTGGAACTTGAACAGCGGCGGGATGAGGTCACTGTTTTTTGCCGCGGCCGAGGCGAACTCCGGATTGTGATCGAACGTTTCGTGCTGGCTGGGCGCGCCCTGCATGAACATCCAGATGACGCGCTTGGCTTTTGCGGGAAAGTGCGGCGCCTTGGGCGCCAACGGGCTCTTGTAGGCGCTTGCCGCCTGCGCCGCCATCCCGGCGAAAGCCGTGTAGCCGAACCCGCATCCCCATGTTTTCAGGAATTCCCGGCGTTCCATGTGCTGTCTCCCCCTTATCCCTTGTAGCGGAATTCCGCGCTGGCGAACAGCGCCTGGTACAGCCGCGCCCACGCCGTTTTCTCATCATGCGCGCCGGCCTTGGTGGACAACATTGCGTCCACGAAGGTGAGCGATTGTTCCACTTCCTGCTGCGTGGCCTCGCGTCCCAACACCTGCCGGTAGGCCGTGCGCACGCGGCCTGCCCCGTCGCCGGCATTGCTCAGAAGCTGGTCAGCGGCCGATTTTGACAGATCGATCACAAACGGCGAGTTCACAAGGAACAAAGCCTGGGTAGGCACGGTGGTGGTCTCGCGCCTCCCCTTGGTTTCGCTGGGCTCAGGGAAGTCGAACGTCTCATACATTGCCGGCAGGAAATTGCGTACCACGGGTACGTAGACGCTGCGGTGATTCATCGTCACGCTGTAGTCGGCGGGCCTGGTGCCGATGCCGCGGCCAAGATCGAAGCCGCGCTTGAAGGTCATGGCGGGCGATTCGGCCGGCCTCGCCGTGTCCAGCTTCCCGGCCACCATCAGCAGGGAATCGCGCAGTGCTTCCACTTCCAGCCGCTGCCGGTTCTGGCGCCAGTAGAGGTTATTGTCCGGATCGATGAGCGCATTGCGGGCATCGTGCGCCGTGGTGAGGCGGTATGCCCGGCTGAGGGCGATTTCGCGGATCAGTTTCTTCACTGACCAGCCCTGGTCCATGAATCGGATGGCCAGATAGTCCAACAGTTCCGGGTGCGTCGGTTTTTCGCCCATCGCCCCGAAATTGTCCACCGTCGGCACAATGCCCTTGCCGAACATGTGCAGCCACACGCGATTGGCCATCACCCGCGCGGTGAGCGGATTCTCGCGGCGCGCCAGCCATTGCGCCAGTTGCAGCCTTCCGCTTTGGCCGGGGCTGATTTCGAATCCGCTTTCGTTCGCCTTGCCCGCCACCTGGACAAATCCGCGAGGCACGGTCTTGCCCAACTGCCTGACGTCGCCCTTAACGTGGATCTCACAGTCGGCGATGCGCTGGTGCTCGCGAACGGCCATGGCCAGATCCTTTGGCAGCGGGAAGCGGTCCAGTTCCTGCAGCAGGCGCGTCACCTCCTGGCGGATGAGTTGCTGCGGGCGCGCCTGCGGGTTGTTCTTTTTCAGTTGCGCCATGCGCGCGAATCGCCCGCTGCGCGCGGCCTCGATGCGCCGGTTCAGATCTTCCCATTCGCGAATCTTTTCGGGATCAGTCAGCCATGCGGTCTTTTCCTGCCCGGCCGGCAGGCTGATCCTGGCCAGCAGACTCGCGTTGAAGTAACTGACGTTGTCGCGCGGACGCCTCTGCAGCCCGCTGAGGATTTCCGTGCTGCGGAAGATGCCGGCCATCGCGTAGTAATCCGAGGTTGGAATCGGATCGAACTTATGATCGTGACAGCGGGCGCATCCCACCGTGAGTCCCATGAAGGAGCGGCTGGTGACATTGATCATTTCGTCCACCACATCCATTTGGAAGATGGCTGGATTGACCTCGATCAGATCGTGGGAGCCCATCGCAAGAAAGCCGGTTGCCACCAGTTGCTCATTGCGTTTGGCATCGGAGGCGGCAGGCATCAGGTCGCCGGCCAGTTGCTCCATCAGGAACTGCGTGTAGGGCTTGTCCTGATTGAATGAATCGATGACATAGTCGCGATAGCGCCAGGCGTAGGGTGTGACGTAGTTGCGCCCGCGGCCGACTGACTCGGCGTAGCGCGCCACGTCCATCCAGTGCCTGCCCCAGCGTTCGCCGTAACGTTCGGAGGCCAGCAGGCGATCCACCACTTTTTCGTAGGCCGTGCGGCTCCTGTCTTTGACGAAGGCGTCCATCTCGGCAGGTGTGGGCGGCAGGCCGGTGATGTCGTAGGAGACGCGGCGCAGCCAGGTGGCGCGGCCGGCGTCCATCAACGGGCGCAGTCCTTTAGCCTCCATCCTGGCCAACAACAACCGGTCCAGCGGCTGCGCGGACCATTTGACGTTTTTCACTTTCGGCGCGGGCGGCTTCACAGGTGGTTGAAACGCCCAGTATTGGCGGCCCTTTTCGATGTCGATCTTTGATTCGGTCCAGACCACGCTGCCTTCGCGCGGATCCGGCGCGCCCATGCGCACCCACTTTTCCAGATCGGCGATCACGGCGTCCGGCAGTTTGCCCGAAGGCGGCATTTTGCGGCCTTCATGCCGCACGGCCTTGATCAGCGGGCTCTCTTCCACCTTGCCTGGCAGAACGGCTGGTCCGGAGTTTCCCCCGCGGCGGATGCCCGGGCGGGTGTCAAGCGACAGGCCGCCAAGTACGAATTTCGAACTGCTGGAGTGGCACTGATAGCAGTTCTTGGCCAGAACGGGCCGGATCTTAGCTTCGAAGAACTCCAGAGCCTCTGCGCTGGGCTTCTCTTCCGTTTGGGCCCAAAGGGGCAGGCACAGCCCCGCGGCCAGGGACACGGTCCAAAGGGATCGCATGAACATTATTTATATCACCATTCGATCATCGAAACACGGCAGTGTCCGATTAGTTGCGGGTAGTTCCTCTGGGGGCTTCAGTTTGCGAAGATAGTCGGGTGCCTTGTCCCTTGGCATGGCGAATCGTGAGGGAGGATTCCGGTTGTTAATCGATCAGATGATGCTTTTCTTCGGGCTGGTAGCCGCCTTCGTGTTGGGTGCGATGGTGGTGTGGCTGGTGTACCGGCAGGCGGGCGGGGGGCAGGACGAGATTGTCGGCTCCCTGAAGGAGTCCCTGAAGCAGATGGAGGAAAAGCTCCACACTTTCGAGTTGGCGCGTGAAACCTCGCAGGCCAAGCTGAGCGAGCAGATTCGCCATTTGGCCAGTTGCGAGGTGGAATTGCAGAAGGAGACCGCGCGGCTGTCGAGCGCACTACGTTCGCCGGGCGTGAAAGGCCGCTGGGGCGAACTTCAACTCCGCCGTGTAGTGGAACTGGCGGGCATGACTGAGCACGTGGACTTCAACGAGCAGGCGCAGGGCGGTGAGGAGGGGAAGCGGGTACGGCCCGACATGCTGGTGCGCCTGCCCAACGGCCGCCTGCTGGTGATTGACGCCAAGACGCCGATGGGTGCTTACCTGGAGGCGATGGAGGCATCAGACGACAACACCCGCGCCGCCAAGTTGAAGGAGTTTGCCGGGCAGGTGCGGGCGCAGGTGGTGCGATTGAGCGCGAAATCCTATTGGGAGCAGTTTGAGAACGTCCCGGAGTTCGTGATCCTTTTTCTGCCGGGTGAATCGTTCTTCAGCGCCGCGTTGATGCAGGAGCCCGAACTGCTGGAGTACGGCGCGGATCGAAGGGTGATTCTGGCCACGCCCACCACGCTGATCGCGCTGATGAAGACGGTGGCTTACGGATGGCGGCAGCAGACCGCCGAGGATCGGGCCGAGGAAATCCGCGTGCTCGGGTCCCAACTCTATGACCGGCTGCGAACGATGGCGGTGGAGTTGTCGGCGCTGGGGTCGCAGTTGGAACGTACCGTGCAGGTCTACAACCGGGCCGTGGGGGCCTGGGATACCCGCGTGTTGCCTGGCGCAAAACGTATCTACGAGCTTGGGGCCGGCTCGGCCGATGAGTTTGCCAACCCGCATCCGGTGGACACGCCGGTGCGAATGCGCGGCGCGGGCAACATATAATCCCTCTCATGGCGCAAAAAATTTTCGATGTGGTGATCGTCGGCTCAGGCCCGTCGGGAGGAACGCTGGCGGCGCATCTTGCCAGGCAGGGTGTGGACGTGGCGCTGGTGGAAGGCGGGCCGAAGGTGAATACCCGCACCGACTTCAACACCCACGCTTTGCCGTTTCATTTCGCCAACCGGCACATCCCGGTGATCAAACCCGGCAAGCAGGGGTTTGAATCGGAGCGTTCGCGCGGTGTGGGCGGCAAGAGCCTGACCTGGAACGCCGTGGCGTGGCGTTTCAGCCAGCGCGACTTCAAGGGGAAGAGCCACGATGGCGCGGGAGAGAACTGGCCCATCGACTATCAGGACCTGGCTCCCTACTACGCCAGAATCGAAGATGAAGTGGGGGTTTGCGGCAATCGCGACGGATTGGAGGATCTGCCCGACGGCAACTTCCTTCCACCGGTGCCGATGAAGTGTTCGGACCTGATCGTCAAACGCGGCGCCGAGAAGCTGGGCGCAAAAGTGATTCATGTCCGAAAATCCACTTTGTCCCGTCCGGCGCACGGGCGCCCGGCCTGCCACTTCTGCGGCAACTGCATGGCCGGCTGCGATGTGGTGGCGAAGTACAATTCGGCCGATTGCCACATTGTGCCCGCGATGAAGACCGGACACCTCGAGGTGATGCACGATTCCATCGTGCGCGAGGTGATGGTCTCCAGTGAGAATCGTGTCACGGGGGTGAAGTTCCTCCATCGCGTCAGCAGGGCGGAAGGTGAAGTGCGCGGCCGCGTGGTGGTGGTATCCTGCGCCTGCGTGCAGAGCGTGGCGCTGCTGCTGATGTCGAAATCACGCCTCTATCCCGCCGGCCTGGCGAACTCCTCCGGCCAACTCGGCAGGCATTTCATCCCGCACTTCACCGGCGGCGTGCAGTGCTTTCTCAAGGAACTGATCGGCAAGCCCACCTCCAACGATGAAGGCTTCCTTGACCATGCCTACGTGCCATCGTTCATGCACAACCGCAAGCGCGATTATGCGCGCAGCTTCGGTGTGCAGTTCAATTACCAGAACAGGCGGGCGGTGGGTTGGGCGCGCGAGATGAAGGGATTCGGAGCGTCCTACAAGCAGGCGGTGGTGGAGCGCTATCCGGCCTTCCTCACCTTCAGCCCCTACGGCGAGATGCTGCCCAATCCGAAAAGCTTCATCGATCTGGATGCCTCAAGGCCCGACGTGCACGGGCTGCCTTCGGCCCGCCGCAATGTGCACTGGGGTCCCAACGACTGGAAGATTTTCCGCGACATGACGGCGTGGTCGGTGCGCATTCTGGAAGCGGCCGGAGCGGAGATTCACAGCGTCAGCGATCAGCCGCGCACCAATCATGAACTCGGCGGCTGCCGAATGGGCGCCGATCCGCGATCAAGCGTGGTGAACCAATGGTGCCAGTCCCACGATGTGCCGAATCTGTTTGTGGTGGACGGCAGCGTGTTTCCGTCGGCCTCGGAAAAAAATCCCACACATACGATGATGGCGCTGGCCGCCCGCACGGCGGACTACATCGCCGATCGCATGAAGAAGAAGGAGTTGTAAGATGCCGGACCGGCGTGACGCACTGAAGATCATCGGCGCGGTTGGTTCCACCTGCGCGTTTCCTTATTCGGCGGATGAGTTATACGGCCAGCACGCGCATGCGGCGCCTGATGCCGCTGCCGCCGCGCTTCCTTTGAAGCCGTCGTTCTTCACCGCGCCCGAGTTTGAGACCATCTCACGGCTGGCCGAACTGATCATTCCCGGCGCGGGCGCGGCGGACGTACCGCTCTATGTGGACTACGTGGTGTCGGGCAGCGACAGGTGGAAGCGGCTGTTCCGCCAGGGACTGCGGACTCTGGATCAGCAGGCGGCATCGAAACACGGCGGGCGGTTCGTGGAACTCCCCCAGGCGCGGCAGATTGAGATGCTCACGCCGCTCTGCGATGCGGCGGACAACGTGGGGAAATCCAAAGCGCCGCCCGCAGTGTTGTTTTTCAAGGCCGTGAAGAGCATGACCGCGGACGGATTCTGGACATCGAAACAGGGGCTGGTGGACACGCTCGGCTACAAGGGAAACACGGTGCTGGCCGAGTTCCCCAGTTGCGAGCGCGAGCACTGATGTGCGATACCCACTTCGCCGTTCATCTACTGGCGCACCTTCACGGTCAGCGCCATTGTGTCCGTCACGCCGCCTGCCCCCTTTGCCTGCAAGGTGAACGTCGTGGTGCGGGCAATAGGCAGGCTCAGACAATGCCGGTCAGCCACGGGCAGCTTGGAATTGCCCGGCGTCATGCTCACGCTTACCGCGTTTCGCAAGCCGTAGCACAGCGTCACTTTGGCTCCCGGCGAGGCTTCCTGCGTATCCGACACGAAGAACCGGATCAACTCCGCGGCCGCTTCCTCCGGCTTCTTCACGCCCCGCACGGTGACGGTGAGTTTTTGGGACACGGCGCCGCCGCTGCCCGACGCCGTCAGTGTGTAGTCCGTGGTTGTCTCCGGTTTCACGTTGAAGCAGCGCGTCAGAGCGGGCTTCAGACTTTCCACGGCCGGCTCGATTTTCACCTCCGCCGCGCTCTCGGTGCCGTAGCATAACAGTGACTCCTCACCTTTGGCGATGAGGGGCGGAGCGGCATAGAAGTTGAGGATCTTCGGCGCATCGCCGGTTTTCTTTGCCACATCGTCGCTCGAGGTGCAGGACACAAGGGCCGCCAGCAGCAGGCACACCAGCCTAGAGCTTGACCGTTGCCAGATAGATGGAGGTTTTGCCTTCATGGGAAGAGTAATAGCTCACGTAAAGGTTTCCGCGATGGAGCGCCAGGCCGGCATAGGAAGTGTCGCCGCCCGAAGGCAGCGGCTGGAATTCGCGGATGGTGTCAGGGGTCAGCCAGCAAAGAGATGTCCGGACCTTGTTATCGTACAATCGCACCGCGGCCAGCAGCCGGCCATCGGGCAGGCGGATCATGTGTGGTCCGCCGATGCGCGCTCCCAGCTTGCGCCAGGTCCATTCGGTGTAGGGCGGACGGCTGGTGCCCAGCATTCCTTCCCGGTCCCCTTCATCGCGCCGCAGCAGGCAGAGCGCGGTTCCGTCAGGTTCGAACAGGATGGAGCTCTCGTTGCCGTCGTCCAGCAGCCGCGCGGCTACGGTTTCATACTTCACGCCATCGCTGGTGCGGTACAGACGGATGAAGCGGTCCTTGACGGTGGAATATCCCACCGAAAGCGCTTCCTTGCTGCCGCGCCAGTTGACGCGCCACAGCCAGACGTCCGGATCGCCGATGGTGACCGCCTGCGCCCATGCCTTGCCGTCTTTCGACGTGTAGACCAGCGATTGATGCCGCACCGGGGGCCTGTCGCGAAACGCGACGGCGGTGGTGAGCATCAACTCGCCCTTCGGTGTCAGGGCGAGTTTGGGATCGCGCAGATCGCCGTTTTCATAGCGCACCAGGGAAGCGGAGGTCCAGGTCTTCATATCCTTTGACGTGATCAGCCGGATCACGCCGTCGGAGGACACATGTTTCTGCGCCTCGCGGAAGGCGCAGTAGAAACGTCCGCGGAAGCCGATGAGGTCGGTGAAGGCGTTGTGCGGCGCCTCGTCCCAGATCTTGGTGACGCCGGTGAGCTGTGGTTCGGCCGCCCGGCACAGGGCCACCGGCAGCGCCGCAAAGGCGCGGCGCGTCATTTCTGATGCAGACACTCGCCGATCTCCTTCTCTGAAATCGCGCCTTCGCGGATCATCCGCCAGTAGGGCTCCGTGATGTCGACGGTGGTGTTGCCCAGCCCCGGGCAGATGCCGCCATCCAGCACCAGGTCGATACGGCTGTCCATGGTGGCGAAGGTTTCGATGCCCGTGCTGCAGGTGGGCTGCCCCGATATGTTGGCCGAGGTGGCGATCAACGGCTGGTCCAGAGTATCGAGCAGGGCCTGCGCCACCGGCGAGGCGGGTTGGCGCAGCGCGAGCCTTCCGGTGTTGCCGGTGACCTTCAGCGGCACCTTCGCCGATGCCGGGACGATGATGGTCAGCGGGCCCGGCCAGAACCGGCGCGCCAGGACAAAGAATCGAGAATTCAGTTCCGACGCCAGATCCTCCGCCATCAGGATGTCCTTCACGAACATCGGCAGTGACCGTGTGTATTCGCGTCCCTTGGCCGAGAAAACGCGCCCCACCGCGTGCAGGTTGAGCGGATCGGCTACCAGCACATAAAGCGCGTCGGTGGGAATCGCCACGATTTTCCCACGGCGGATGGCGGAAGCCGCCCGCTGAATTGCGGCGGAATCTGGTTCCACCTGGCTGATTTCAATCAGATCAGTTGCCACGAATAGGAAATCTCAAAACCAGTTTCTTAGTGTACGAAATCAGCGGGGTCCGATGGCTTCGGCCACCTGGATCGCCATGTCGTAACGCCCGAACGGAGCGGAAAGCTGCACGCCCTGCACCATGGAGCGCACACGCTCCACCATTTCCCTGGCGATGGCGATGCCTTCGGCGCGGGCCTTTTCCGCCGAATCCGCCCGCCGCATCCGTTCCATGAATTCATCCGGAACCGGCACGCGAAGTTCGTTCACCATGAACTCGGCGTTGCGGTAGCTGGTGAGCGGCCAGATTCCGGCGATCTGCGGAATCCCGTAGCCGCCGGTGGCCTTCAGCCAGGCTTCGATCAGTTTCAGGTCAAACACCGGCTGGGTGACCACATACTCGGCGCCCGCCTGCACCTTCCATGCGAACCGCCGCAGTTCCTCGTCCATGTTGAGCGCCCCGGGGTTGGCGCCCACGCCCAGCAGCAGCGCCGTCTGCGACCCGATGGGATTGCCGCCGATATCGAGCCCGTGATTGAGATTGGTGACAATGTTGGCCAGCCCGATGGCGTCCACGTCGAACACCGCCGTGGCATTGGGATAGGAGCCCATGCGCGGCGGATCGCCGGTGATGCAGATGAGATTGCGCACCCCAACCGAGTGCGCGCCCAGCAGTTCGGACTGTATGCCGAGAATGTTCCGGTCCCGGCAGCAGAAATGCAGCACGGTTTCAATGCCCGCGTCGCGCTGCATCAACTGGCAGCACACCTGCGCACTCATGCGGGCGCTGGCGCGCGGGCCATCGGGCACGTTGATCACGTCGATGCCGAAGTCCTTGCACAGCTTGGCGCCGGCGATCTCCTTCGATGCATCGACGCCGCGCGGCGGCAGTATCTCCACGAACGCGACGAACTTTCCCTCTGCCAGCTTTGCGCCAAGCTGAGACTTGTCCGCCACGGCCACTTTGGGCAGCGCCCTGGCCTTCTGCGCAGGCTCTTCCACGGTGACAGTGAGCCTGCGGTGTCCGGGCTGAAGCGAGCGGGCTTCACTCACCACCTCGCGGATGTGCGCCGGCGTGGTCCCGCAACACCCGCCGACGATCTTGGCGCCCGCCCAAAGCAGACGGCGCGCGTACTGCGACATGTACTCGGGCGAGCAAAGATAAATCTGGCGGCCTTCCACGGTGGCCGGATGCCCGGCGTTGGGCATCGCGCTCAATGGCTTGGCCGTGTAGCGCATCATCTTCTCGATGGTTTCAAGCGTGGCCTTCGGCCCCACTGAACAGTTGATGCCCAGCACGTCGGCCGGCCATTCGTTGAGCAAGGTGGCGTAGGATTCCACATCTTTGCCGTCCGGCATGTTGCCGTAATCGTCAATGGTGATTTGCGCGACGATGACGATTTCCGGCCCCGCTACCTCGCGCGCCGCCAATATCGCCTCGCGCAACTCGTCCAGGCTGCCGAATGTTTCCAGCACCAGCAGGTCGATGCCTGAGTCCAGCAGTATCGCGGTCTGTTCGGCGAAAGCGGCCCGCGCTTCGGCGAAACTGGTGGGACCCAGCGGTTCGATGCGCACTCCCAAAGGACCCAGCGCGCCCGCCACATAAGCTTTGTCGCCGGCGGCCTCGCGCGCTACCCGCACGCCGGACTCATTGATCGCCCGGATCTTCTCGGCCATCCCGAATGCGGCCAGACGAGGCCGGCTGGCTCCGAAGGTGTTGGTCTCCAGAATTTCCGCTCCGGCCTTGACGTACTCCTGGTGAATCTCTTTCACCAGCGCGGGTTGTGAGACATTCAACTCGTCAAAGCAGCGGTTGATGAAGACGCCCTTGCTGTACAGCATGGTCCCCATGGCTCCGTCGGCGACGAAGACGCGGGTGGGAAGCAGGTCGCGAAACTCGGCGGCCCTGGAGAACTTGGCGTAGGTAGTACTCATGAAACCCAGTTCGGATGGGATATCACGATTCTAGCGCAGCGATGGCTTCCTGACGGCCGGGGGCGCCTGTAGTAGACTAAATTCCCATGAAGACGGATCGAAGGAAGTTCCTCGGCGCCGCCACGGCACTTGGAGGCGCGCTCACCGGATGCGCGAAAAAGGAAGGAGAGGTTGACGCCGAAGAGCCCAGCCTGTTAGGCAAACCCGTAGCCGCCTACGGCGAACCTTCCCCTTATGAGAAGGTTCAGCGCCATCTGAACGATACAAAAACCCCGCAGTTGGCGTCCAGCCGCACGCCGCTGCATGAAACCTACGGCATCATCACGCCCGCGGCGCTACATTTTGAGCGGCATCATTCCGGGATTCCGAATCTCGATCCGGCTCAGCACAAGCTGCTGATTCACGGCATGGTGGACCGTCCCCTGGTCTTCACCGTCGCCGAACTCAAGCGGCTTCCGTCGGTATCAAAAGTCTATTTCGTTGAATGTTCGGGCAACAGCGGGTCGGAGTGGAGTCCGAAGGGCGCCCCCGATGCCCAGCGCAGCCACGGCCTGGCAAGTTGCAGTGAGTGGACCGGCGTTCCGTTGTCCCTGCTGCTTTCCGAAGCCGGCGTGAAGAAGGAAGCCAAATGGTTGCTGGCCGAAGGCGCCGATCCTTGTAAGATGTCGCGCAGCGTTCCCGTCTCAAAGGCCATGGACGACGCGCTGGTGGCCTACGGGCAGAATGGCGAGGCGATCCGTCCCGCGCAGGGGTATCCGCTGCGGCTCATCGTGCCGGGATGGGAAGGCAACATCAACGTCAAGTGGCTGCGCCGCATTCACGTGGCCGATGAACCCTTCTACACCAAGGACGAAACTTCCAAGTACACCGAACTGATGCCTGATGGCACGGCTCGCATCTTCACGTTTGAGATGGATGCCAAGTCGATTATCACCAATCCTTCCGGCGGACAGAAGATCAGCGGCCAGGGCTTCCACGAGATTAGCGGGCTGGCCTGGTCCGGCCGCGGGCGCATTGAGAAAGTGGAGGTTTCCGTGGATGGCGGCAAAACCTGGAAGCCGGCCCAACTGCAGGAGCCGCGCTACGCCCGCGCCTTCACGCGTTTCCGTTTTCCATGGCAGTGGGATGGCGGCGAGGTGGTGATGGTGTCGCGCGCCACCGATGAGACCGGCTATGTGCAGCCAACCCGCCAGGAACTGCTGGCCGCCCGCGGGCCAAACTCGGCATACCATAACAATGCGATCAAGCCCTGGAAGATTGGCGCGGACGGGAGCGTGACCAATGTGGAGGCTTAGTCTGGTTTTCGTGGCCGCGGCAGCGCTGGCGCAGTCACTAAAATACGGGGTGGGCCGCGCGCCCACGGCCGAAGAAATTGCAGCCATGGACATCTCCGTACTGCATGACGGCAGGGGCTTGCCTGCCGGAAGCGGCACGGCCGCCAAGGGAAAGGATGTCTACTTCCGCCGCTGTTCCAAGTGCCATGGCGGCGAAGGCCAGGGCAAAGAGGAAGGAGCGCCGCTGGTGGGGGGGAAAGGCACGCTGGCCAGCCCAAAGCCCCTGAAGACGGTGGGGAGTTTCTGGCCTCACGCCACCACGTTGTTCGACTATGTGCGCCGCGCGATGCCCTTTGACAGGCCTGGCACGCTGACCAACGACCAGGTCTATTCCGCCGTGGCTCACGTGCTGTTCCTGAACGGACTGGTGGGAGAGAACGACGTCATTGACGCCAAGACGCTGCCCGCCGTCAGGATGCCCAATCGCGATGGATTCGTGAAGGATCCGCGGCCCAAGGTGAAGTAAGATCTTTGCCGTGTCTCGAGTTCAGATTCGAAAGGCCACGCCCGCCGATGCGGCCGGCATCAGCGCCATCTGGCGTGTGATCGCCGGGGAACGGATTCACTCGGCGGTCATTCAGCCCTGGACGGTGGAGCAACAGCGGCGCTACATCGAATCGCTGTCGCCGCGGGAGGCGATTCACGCCGCCGTCGAGTCGAGCGGGGAGATCGTTGCGTTTCAATGTCTCGACCTCTGGTCGCCCATGCTGCAGGCGATGGCGCATGTCGGCCAACGCAAACTGGTGATTCCAGGTGCGTGGATCCAATGCCGCCGCGCAGAGTTTTTACCGTAGCATCGGTTTTGCCGGGTGCGGCCGCCTCACCCGGCAGGTGATCATCGATGGCGTCGAGGATGATGAGATTCTCATGGAACTCTTCCTCTGATCAGGGCAGCCCCGCGCCGCCCCAGAATACCCCGCTCAACGTGCCCAGCGCGCCCGGGCCCAGATTGTTGATGATCCGGAAGGTGACGGCGCCCCGGTAGTCATACACCAGATACTGCCCGCCGGTGTAGTTACTCACCACGCGCGTATCCAGGATCGCGCCGGAGGTGCGGTCCCTGATCTCCACGGTGATCTGGCGGCCGATGTTCTCGTAATCGGCGAAGTAAAGCGCCACGCGGTGAGTCTGGTTGTCGGAGGTTCCCATGTCCAGTTCCATGGCCGTTCCGGTGTAGAAATAGGCCGCGATACGCTCGGTGGGGAAGAACTGGAAGGCCTGTTTCTGCAGCGCCCGCGCGTCGGAGGAGTAGTAACTCACCACGGTGGTGCCAACGTTGCGGTGGGCGTAACCGGCGTAGGATGGGTACAGGTTCGAGTTCTGCACGATCATATTGCCATCCTGTCCGTAGACGCCTTTCCAGTTGCCCTTGGTGTTGACGTCGGCGCCAAGGAATGTGACCGTTGGGCCGGCCGGCGCGCTGTTGCTCACCGTGATGTCGATGGTCACCGTGCCAATCAGGCCGGCCGCGTCACGTGCTCGCGCGGTGAGGGTGTGCGTGCCGTTGGTGACGGTGGTGGTGTTGAAGCTGAGCGTGTAGGGCGCGGTGGTTTGTTCGGCGCCGAAGTTCACGCCATCCACCTGGTATTGCACGCCCACCACTGCAACATTGTCCGAGGCGTTTGATTGCAGCGAGACCGATCCGGAGACGGTCGCGTTGGCGGCGGGACTCACAAAGTTCACCGTCGGCGCCACCGTATCCACGAAATTGTTGACGGTGATACTCACGGTAGCAGTCGCGGTCAGCCCGGCGCCGTCTCGCGCCACGGCGCTCAGCACGTGCGCGCCATTGCCAATCGAAGCCGTATTCCAGGCGCTGGCGAACGGCGGCGTGGTGGATTCGGCCCCAAGGTTCACGCCGTCGATTTTGTACTGCACTCCCACAACGGCCACGTTGTCGCCGGCATTCACCTGCAGCGCGACGTTGCCGGAGAGTGTGGCGCCGTTGGCTGGCGCCACGAAGTTGATGGTTGGCGGCACGGTGTCGACGAAGTTGTTCACGGTGACGTTGATGCTGGGGGTGGTGGTGAGTCCCGCCCCGTCCCGGACAACTGCTGAAAGCGTGTGCGGACCGTTCGCCACGCCCACGGTATTCCAGGAGTAGTTGTAATTCGGTCCCGCCCCCGTGACTTCCGCGCCCAGGTTGTTGCCGTCCAGCTTGAACTGCACGCCGGCGACCGAGACATTGTCGGTGGCGTTGACAGTGAGATTCACCGTGCCCGCCACTGTGGCGCTGTTGGCCGGCGCGGTGAAGGACCCTTCGGGCGGCGTCGTGTCTGTGACGCCGGGAAGTCCCGTACCTCCCCAGAACACCGCGCTCACCGTGGCCAGCGTGCCAGTGCCCGTGCGGTTGTTGATGAAACGGAACGTGATGGGGCCGCGGTAAGTGTAGACCAGGTAGATCCCGTTGATGTAGCTGCTCAACACGCGTGTGTCGAGAATGCCGCCCGTGGTCCGGTCCAGCACCTGCACGGTCATGTTGTGGCCGGCATTCAGATAGTCGCAGAAGTAAAGCGCGACCCGGTGAGTCTGGTTATCGGAAGTCTGCATATCCATCTCGCCCGTCGGGCTTGAGTAAGCGAAGGCCGCGATCCGTTCTGTCGGCGAGAACTGGAAAACCTGTTTGATCAGCGCGCGCGGATCGCTGGAGTAGAACTGATACAGTTGCGTGCCCAGGTTGCGCGCGGTGTAGCCCGCGTAAGAGGCATACTGGCTTGAGTTCTGCACGATCATGTTGCCCTCCTGGCCGTAGACGCCTTTCCAGTTGCCGCGTGTGGTGGTATCGGTGCCCAGGAAGGTGACAGTGGCCCCGGCGGGCGCAACGTTGTTCACCGTGATGTTGATGGTGTTTGTGCCGATCAGTCCCGCGCCGTCGCGGGCACGCGCGGTGATCGTATGCGGGCCGTTGCCGATCGTGGTGGTGTTCCACGCCAGCGTATAGGGCGCCACGGTCTGTTCGGCGCCGAAGTTCACGCCGTCGATCTGATACTGTACGCCGGTCACGGCCACGTTGTCAGTCGCGTTGGACTGCAGATTCACCGTGCCCGATAGCACCGCGCTATTGGCCGGATTGGTGATGCTGACATCCGGCGCAACCGTGTCGACAAAGTTGTTCACCGTCACCGTGACCGACGCCGTGCCGGTGAGGCCCGCCGCGTCGCGTGCTACCGCGCTGATCGTATGAACTCCGTTGCCGATGGCGGTTGTGTTCCATGAACTGGAGAACGGAGCCGCCGTGACCTCAGCGCCCAGGTTCACCCCGTCAATCTTGTACTGGACGCCCAACACCGCCACGTTGTCCGATGCGGTCACCTGCAGCGGGATCGTGTTTGTCACCACCGCGTTGTTGGCCGGCGCGTTGAAGCCGATCTGCGGCGGGATGGTGTCCACGAAATTGTTCACCGTCACCGTGATGGATGCGACGCTGGTAAGCCCTGCCGCGTCGCGCGCCGTGGCCGTCACCGTGTGCGGGCCGTTGCTCACAGCCGTGGTGTTCCAGGAGTTGGAAAATGGCGATGCCGTGACTTCGCCGCCCAGATTGGCTCCATCGATGCGGTACTGCACGCCCACCACGCCCAGGTTGTCGCCCGCGTTCACCTGTAGCGGGATCGTGCCCAACACCGTGGAGTTATTGGCCGGTGAGGTGAAGTTGATCGAGGGCGGATCGGCGTCCACGAAGTTGTTGACCGTGACGTTGACGCTGGATGTGCTGGACAAACCCGCCGCGTCGCGCGCAACGGCCGAAAGCGTGTGCGCTCCGTTGGCCACCCCGAGCGTATTCCAGGCGATCTGGTAAGGGCCGGCGCCGGTGATCTCCGCTCCCAGGTTGTTGCCGTCCAGCTTGAACTGTACGCCCACCACGCCAATGTTGTCACTGGCCGTGGCCGCGGCGTTCACTGTATTGGCCACCATTGCCCCGTTGGCCGGACTCGTCAGGTTCACCGTCGGGGGCGTCGTATCGGGCGCGCCCGGCAGTCCGCTGCCGCCCCAGAACAAACCGCTGATCGTGCCGTTGGGCAGGTTGGGCTCATTGTTGTTCTGCACGCGGATGGTGACATTGCCCCGGTAGTTGTAGACGAAGTAGACGCCGTTCTGATAGTTGTTCAGAAGCCTTGAATCGAGGATCTGGCCCGTGCCGGTGTCGCGCATGCTTACCGTGATGCTGCGGCCCATGTTGTCGTAGTCGCAGAAATACAGCGCGATCCGGTGCGGCTGGTTGTCGGAGGTGTTGATGCGCAGCTCAAAGTTGAACCGGCTGTAGAACTGGGCTTTGATCCGCTCATTGGCGCTAAACTGCGGGAACTGCTTCAACAGCGCGCGCGGATCGGTGCTGTAGGTGTCCAGCAGAAGCTGATTGACGCCCGTTGAGCCCACGTTCGAGTAGGAAGGATAAAGATTGGAGTGCAGCACCTCCAGATTGCCGTCCTGCCCGTAGACGCCTTTCCAGTTTCCTTGTGTGGTATCGTCGCGGCCCAGGAAAGTGGCGAAGGTGGCGCTGGTGTTGTTGACGGTAACGGTGATGGTGGCCGTGGCGGTCAGTCCGGCCGCGTCGCGCGCCACCACGGCTAGCGTGTGGCTTCCGTCGGAAACGCCCGTGGTGTTCCAGGAGAACTGATAGGGCGGACTGAGGATCTCCGTGCCAAGGTTATTGCCGTCCAGCTTGAACTGCACGCCCACAACGGCCATGTTGTCCGATGCGGTGGCGGAGATGGTGACGGTTTGCGAAACCACGCCGCCATTGGTGGGGTTTGTGAAGCCCGCCGAGGGCGGTGTCACGTCCGGATTGTTCAGCGTGAGGTTGACGATCGCAGCGGGGCTCAGGTTGCCCGAACTGTCGCGGGCCACCGCGCTCAGCACATGCGCGCCGTTGGAGTGAAGGGCAGTATTCCACTGGTAGGTAAAAACGGGGCCGGCGCCTGACAGTTCAGATCCGAGGTTGACGCCATCCAGCTTCAACTGCAGGCCCGCTACCGCGACATTGTCTTCGGCATTGACTGAGATGGTCACAATGCCGTTGACCGGACCGGCCACAGGGCTATTGATGGTGGCCGAGGGCAGCGTGTTGTCCGGCGGCGGGTTGTTTACGTTCACCGTCACCAGCGTGGCGGTTCCCGTCATGCCCGCCGCATCGCGCGCCGTGGCGCCAATGGTGTGCGTGCCGTTAGCCACCCCGATCGTGTTCCAGTTAATCGAATAACCCGCGGTGGTGTCCTCGGCGCCGAACGGCACTCCGTCAACCAGGAACTGGACGCCCACCACCGCCACGTTGTCCGAAGCATTTGCGTTTAGGGCCACCGTACCCTGTACCGTGGCGTTGTTGGCGGGGCTGGAGATGCTGACGTTCGGCGCGGTGGTGTCCACTACCGGGATGCCCGTGCCGCCCCAAAAAATGCCGCTGATCACGGCGGTGGCCGTAAGCGCCTGCGGCGTGTTCAGGTTATTAGTCACCCGAAAACTTACGGTGCCCGAGTAGTTATACACCAGATAGATGCCGTTGGAAAAATTGGCCAGCACCCGCTGGTCCAGAACCGTCTGTGTCGCCGTATCCACGGCGCTTACCGTGATGGTGCGCCCCAGATTCTGGTAGTCGCAGAAGTAGAGGGCTACGCGGTGGGTCTGGTTATCGTTGGCCGGGATGATCAGGTCCATCGAGGAGATGGTGTGCGCATAAGAAAGAACGCGCTGATTGGGGTCGCCCAGAAAACGCTGCAGGCCCCGCGGATCGGTGGAAGTGTTGCTGAGCAGTACGACGTCGGCCGCGTTGCTTGTAACGCTGGTATACGAAGGCCAGCCGTAGGAATGATAGGCGATGTAGTTGCCGTCCTGGCCGTACACGCCGCGCCAGGCGCCCTGTGTGCCGGTGTCGGTGCCGAGGAAGCTTACCACGCCCACCGCGCGTTCGCGCAGCGCCTTGGTGGCCGGCCGCAGTATCAGATGCCGCGTTTCCCCGTCGCCGGGAACCATCAACCGTCCGCCGCGAAACACGCCGTCCGCCACCGGCGGGCCGAAGGAATGATTGGCGTCCACAAGTTCGTAGGCATCGCCCGGCGCGAGCAGGCCGGAGGCGTCAAATTCCAGCAAGCCGCTTGCCGCGCTGCGGCGCGCCACGATGTTCGCCCGCCCCCGTTCGAAGCGGCTCATTACGCCGGTGTCGGTGAAATGCGCATTCCCTTCGGCGTCGTACCAGAGCACACCGTGTGGTTCGCCCTGGGTGGCCATGTGATCGCCTCGCGCGTGAATCACCAGGTGAATCAGTTCAATGCCCCGGGCCGGTTCCCCTTCCATCGCCCTTTCGGACTCGAAAATCTCGAAACCCCAGTACCGCGCATTGGCGCCGCGGATCACCAGCCCGCCTGCCAGCGTCGCCCGCTCACCCGGATACTGCCGCATCGTCACCGGCTCGCCTTCGGTTCCCCTCAGTTGGCTCTCCAGTGGCCTGCCGGTCTCGCCGTAGGCGCCACCCCTCAGCCAGATGGTGTCGCCGGGCTTCAATACCGCCGGTTGCGACAAGGCATCGGCGATGCGCCACGGCCGGTCAATTGTTCCAGGCGAGTCTGCCGCCCCGTCCGGCGACACATAGAAATCCGCGGCATGGAGATAGACTCCGGCCGACAACAGCAAGCAGGCGAATGCGCAACGCTGCACTTGGTTCCTCCGATACTTGGCGGGCCGGTTTTGTTTTTCCAATCTTTTCCCGCCGGCATGAAGTAGCCCGGCAGGCGACCGCCCGCTCGTTTAAACCACACCTACGGTGTTTGACCGCCTAGGGTGTTTGTCTGATGGTTGGCCTCAGTATAAACGCAATCGGGGGCATTGCTCAATACTTTTCAGGGTCTTGCGGAGAAATCCGGGGTGGTGACCCAAAGTACTCACCCAAACCCCGGACAAAAACCGTCAAAGTAATGCAACAATGGTACGGAGACTGCAACGTGGCTATTCGCACCCGCATTCCTGACTCCGCCCGGCTGGTCCGTTTATTCGTTCACCCGGTGGGCCGAGTGATCACGGCGATTGCGGTGGTATCGATACTGACCGGCGCCGGGCTGTTCATGTACTACTACATGATGTACGCCCGCCTGATCGATGAAAAACTGACGGCCGGCCTGTTCTCCAACACCTCGATGGTTTTCGCCTCTCCGAAGGTGGTGGCGCTAGGCGATCAGCAGGACACCGAAGACCTCATCAGCGCCTTACGCCTCAGCGGCTACTCCGAATCGAAAGCCACGCGCATGGGCAGCTACACCCGCGGCGCCGATTCCCTGGAGATTTATCCCGGACCGGATTCTTTTTTCAAGCAGGAAGCCGCGGTGGTGCGTTTCAAGGACAACAAGGTCGCCCAGATCGTCTCCCTGCGCGATAACACCGAACGCACCCAGTACACCCTTGAGCCGGAACTGATCACGAATCTCTACGACCGCAATCGAGAAAAGCGCCGGCTGGTCCGCTTTGCCGACATTCCGAAGGTACTGGTGAACGCCGTGGTGTCGGTGGAGGATAAGCGCTTCTTTCAACATGCCGGCTTCGATCCGCTGCGTATCGTCAAAGCGGTTTACGTCGACATCAAGGAAGGCTACCGCGCCCAGGGCGCTTCCACCCTAAGCATGCAGTTGGCGCGCATGTTCTGGCTGCACCAGGGAAAGACGCTGAAGCGCAAAGCGGCTGAAACGCTGATCACCATCCAGTTGGAATGGCGTCTCACCAAGGAACAGATCTTCGAGTATTACGCCAACCAGGTGGATCTGGGGCGGCGCGGCAGTTTCGCCATCCGCGGAGTGGGGGAAGCGGCCCTTGTCTATTTCGGCAAGGACCTCAGCCAACTCACGCTGGCTGAAGCGGCGACGCTGGCCGGATTGATCCAAAGCCCCAGCTTCCGCAATCCTTTCCGTTGGCCGGAACGGGCGCAGGCGCGGCGCAACGTGGTCCTCTCCCTGATGCGCGATAACGGCTACATCACTGACCGCGAGTACGCCGTGGCGGCGGCCAGCCCGCTGGTGCTCAATACTGGCGGCGTGGAATCCACCGATGCGCCTTACTTTGTCGACGTCGTGAATGACGAACTTGTGGAGCGATTTCAGGATCACGATTTCCAGACGCATTCCTACCGTATTTACACCACCCTGGACATGAATCTGCAGCGGGCCGCCGTCGAGGCTGTCCGCGCCGGCACGAAGGAATTGGACGAGCGCCTCAAGCGCATGAAGGTGAACAAGGAAGCGCAGGTGGCGCTGGTGGCAATCGACGCGCACAGCGGCGAAGTGAAGGCGCTGATGGGCGGACGCAACTATGGGCTCAGCCAGTTGAACCGGGCGTTGGCTAAGCGCCAGCCGGGTTCTTCCTTTAAGCCTTTCGTCTATGCCGCGGCCCTGTCCACTTCGCTGCAGGATGGCGGCGAGCCGATCACGCCGGTCACCACCCTGTTGGACGAGCCCACCACGTTCTGGTTCAATGGCAAGGCCTATGAGCCCGGGAATCACCACGGCCAGTATTCCGGCAACGTCACCCTGCGCCAGGCGCTGGCCAAATCGATGAACATCCCCGCTGTCAAGCTCGCCGAAAAGGTGGGCTACGGATCGGT
The DNA here is from genome assembly GCA_033762895.1 of Bryobacteraceae bacterium. GTDB lineage: Bacteria > Acidobacteriota > Terriglobia > Bryobacterales > Bryobacteraceae > CADEFT01. The sequence continues at coordinate 25,851 of JANRLE010000171.1, forward strand.
GGTGCAGCTTGCCAGACGCGCCGGCATGAATATGCAGATTCAGGCGACGCCTTCGGTGGCATTGGGCGCCTACGAAGTCACTCCGCTCGAGATCGCCGGAGCTTATACGGTTTTTTCCAATCACGGCGTCTACGTGAAGCCGGGCTGGATCCGCAGCATCCGCAACGAAGCGGGCGACGTGATCCACGAAGCCAAGCCCGTGCAGCGCGCTGTGCTCGATCCGCGCATCGCCTACATGATGACCAACATGATGGAGGAAGTGATGCGCACCGGCACTGGCGCCGGCGTGAGAGCGCGGGGCTTCAACCTGCCCGCCGCCGGGAAAACCGGAAGCTCGCATGACGGCTGGTTCGCCGGCTTCACCAGCAAACTGATCTGCATCGTATGGGTAGGCTTCGATGACAACAAGGAACTGCCGCTCGAAGGCGCGCATTCGGCGCTCCCCATCTGGACGGAGTTCATGAAGCGCGCCCACCAGCATCGCGAATACGCCGGGGCCCAACCCTTCTTTGCCCCCAACGGGATTCTGTCGGTGGAGATCGATCCGCTTTCCGGACAGCTTGCCGCCTCCGGCTGCCCGAACACCCGCAGCGAGGTTTTCGTCGCCGGCTCGCAGCCCCAGGAGATGTGCCGCCTGCACCGCGGCGGCGCGACGCATGTGGCCTCCTGGGAGACTGAAGAACAGACAACCACGCCTGCTGCCGCTCCCAGCGCACCTCGCCGCGTGGCGCAGGTGAAGGTGCCTGAGCGCCAGGTGGAGGCCGCTCCGGTACAGCCTCCCGCCGAGCCTAAGCGAAAAGGCTTCTTCGGCCGCATTCGGGACATGTTGAAATAGCCTGGCCGGGAGTACAATAAAGGCGAGGAGGAGCCCATGGTAACTCCAGTTTCCGGACTCGTCGTTTTGGCCGCTCTGGCGGGGAATCCGCAGAGCGTTCCCACCGCTGAAACTGCTGCGGTTTCTGATCGGACTGTTTCGCCTGCGCCCAAGCCCAGCCCCCCATTGTCGGACGAGATGCGAGGCGACATCTACATGGCGCGCAAAATGTATCGCGAAGCCATCGAGGCTTACAAACAGATGCCGCAATCGCCCATCGTCGTCAACAAAATCGGCATCGCCTATCACCAGCAGATGCAACTCGATCAGGCCCGCCGCCACTACGAACGCGCGATCAAGATGAACCCGAAGTATTCCGAGGCGATCAACAACCTCGGCACGGTTCACTATGCGAAAAAAAGCTACCGGCGCGCCGTCAATCAGTATAAGAAAGCCCTCAAGGTCAACCCCAACTCGGCTTCCATTCTCAGCAACCTGGGCACCGCGCACTTTGCGCGCAAAAAATATAAGGACGCCTTTGTAGCCTATCAGCGGGCTCTCGAACTGGATCCTGAGGTCTTTGAGCATCGCAGCACGCAAGGCGTCTTGCTTCAGGAACGTTCGGTGGCCGAAAAGGCCAGGTTCCACTATTTCCTTTCCAAAACCTACGCCAAGGCCGGCCAGGTGGACCGTGCGCTGCTCTACATGCGCAAAGCCATCGAGGAAGGTTTCAAGGAACGCAACAAGTTTAAGGAAGATCCCGAGTTCGCCAACATGCAGGAGTTGCCGGAATTCCAGCAACTGCTGACAATGGAAGTTCGTGTCCTTTAAAACTCTTGCGATTGGCCTGCTCGTCATTCTGCCAGGCTGTGGACCCAAGGCGCCCTCCACCGGTGTCCAACGTGTGGCCATCCTTCCGTTCGAAAATCTCTCCACCGACGCGAGTCTCGACTGGATCGGATCGCTTGCTCCGGTGATCGTCGCGCGGCAAACGGCGGGAGCGTCCGGTATGGTCACCGTCTCACTGGCGGCCGATCATGATCTGGCCGCACAGCGCATCACCAGCGTCGTGCGCGGTTACTACCAGAAGGAGGGCAGCCAGCTTCGGCTCCGCGCGGCCCTGCACGATGTGGCAAGCGCCAGGGTCGTGCGATGGTTTGATCAGCGTGGGCCGATGGCCGGCGGTCCCCTGCCGTTGTTGGACAACGTCAGCCGCGAATTGGCGGGCAAGGCCGATCCCTATCCTTCCTCCAATCAGGAAGCGCTGGCGATGCTGGGCGCCGCGCTGGCAAGCGGCGAAGCAGCCAAACGTGCCGAACTGGCCGAAGCCGCGTTTCACAAGGATCCCAGGCTGACGGCCGCCGCCCTGGAAGCGGCGCCGCTGCGCGCGGCAACGGGCGCGGGCGCCGAAGCCGTTTCGATCATCGAAGCCGCTATGCGCGCGGCATCCTCGGATTGGGATCGCGCACAGGCCGGCACCCTGCTTGGATTCCTGCGCCGCGACCGTGATCAGCTTGCGGGCGCCCTTGAGGTGACGGCGCGCATTGCGCCCGCCAACGCCGATGTCGCCCGTCAGCTTGGCGAACTGGCGACGCGCAAGCGTGACTACGCGAAGGCCGCCGGCTGGTTTGCGAAAGCGACAGATGCCGAACCAGGCTACATCGGCCTTTGGAACCTGCGGGCTTACGCCGAGGCATACGGGCTGAATTTTTCCGGGGCAAAGCAGAGCACCAAACGTTACCGCGATCTGGCGCCTCTCGATCCAAACGCCTACGATACTACGGGCGAAATCCTGTGGATGGCCGGCGAGTTTGCCGAAGCCGGCCAGAGCTTCGTCCAGGCACAGGAGAAGGATCCGCAGTTCAGCGGTGGCCTGGAGTTCGCCAAGGCGGCGTTCTCGCTGTGGATGGCCGGCGACGCCGCTGCCGCGGATAGCATGTTCCAGCGTTACCTGGAGTCGCGGCGTGCCCTCTCCGATCCCATCGTCGACCTGCGCCATGCCCACTGGCTGTTTCTTTCCGGCCGTCAGGATCAGGCCCTCACCATGGCGGCGAAGATTGCCGGCACGGGCGGTGAGATCGGCTCACGGGCGCTCAGTTTCGTCTCGTTCTGGCATACCCGCATCGGCCAGCGCGATCTTGCCCGCGAAGAAGCGGCAAAGGCTGCAACCCTCGCCCGCTCGCCCGGGTCGCAGAGCATGGCCGCGCTGGCGGGCCTGTTTGCGCAGCCCAAAGCTTCGCCGGCCGAATGGCAGGAGCGTGTCGGTAAGGTGGTGGGCCCGCAGGCCCCGGCCTCGTTCCGCACATCCGCCGTCGTTTACGCGCTCTTCCTCGACGGGCATTATCGCGAAGCGGCGAAGCTGCTGGATGCCCTGCTCTCTGATGCCACGCCGGGCACTGTGGACGAGCTTCAGGCATTGCTGGGCGGCGCGCAATTGCTGGCCGGCGACAAGCAGGCGGCCGCCAGGACATTGGGGCGCTGGCCGCTTCCCCCTCAGCCCGGGGAGAGCCTGTTCGCCTCCCTGTGGTTTCCCGCCGTCAAGGACTGGCGCGCGCAGGCGCTGAAGTAAGCCCCTACTCGTAGCGCAGCGCTTCGGTGGGATTCAACCTCGCCGCGCGGTTTGCTGGAAGCAGGCCAAACACCAGGCCCACCAGAAACGACGTGGCGAAGGCCACCAGGATCGACACCGGCGATACCTGAATCACGATTCCATCCACGAACAGCGGGATGCTCAGCGGGATCGCCACGCCGATCAATACGCCCAGCAGTCCCCCCGCCAGGCTGATGAATACCGCCTCCAGCAGGAACTGCAGCAGGACATCTTTGCGCCGCGCGCCCAGGGACAGACGCAGGCCGATCTCCCGGGTTCGTTCCGTCACCGTCACCAGCATGATGTTCATGATGCCGATCCCGGAAATGACCAGCGCGATGGCGGCGATCAGGATGAGCACCAGCGTCAGAACCAGCGCAATGTTCTTCGCCGCGTCCAGGATGCCCTGCAAATTGCCCACGTAGTATTTCGCACCGGCGCGGTGGCGGCTTTCAATCAGCGCCTTCACGTCCCGGGTCAGCGGCTCCACGTCCTCCAGCCGCGCCGCCTGCACATACATCGGATCCACGCGCTCGAACGGGACGTAAAGACGCAGCACGGTAATGGGGATCAGCACGGTTTCCCGCGAAAGCTCCGAAAGCCCGAACGTGTCGGTCTTTTCCTTGAACGTTCCGATCACCGTGAATGGCAGCCCGAACAGCTTCAAAGTCTGCCCGGTTGCCGCCGATTGCGAACCGTAAAGCTGGCGGGCCAGCGATTCGGTGAGCAGCGCCACCCGCTGCCGCAGTGTCACATCAGAGGCGTCCATGCGCCGTCCCGCCAGTTGCACCAGATTGCGTACACGCGAGTATTGATCGTCGGACCCGATGACGCGCACATCCTGCGGCCGGCCGTTGATTGAGACCGTGTCGTAGGCCTCCATCACGCCCGTGGCGGCTCGGATGCGATCCTGGAAGCTCGCGCGCACGGCTTCCACATCGGCGAACTTGACATAGTCTCCCGCCACCGTGGCCGCGTCCCGATTTCCGGCTTCGAAATACGCGGTGATCAGATTACTGCCCACGCCGCTGATCTGTTCGAGGATAAACTCGCGGCTGGTGAGTGAGATGGTGACAACCAGGATCACCGATGCGTTGCCGATCAGCAGGCCAAGCGCGGTGAGCGCCGTGCGGACCTTGTTGGACCAGAGCGCTCTGAGGCTGAATCGGACGGCTTCGCGGAATAACATGAGCGTCGCGGACTAATTCTGATTGTGGCATGCGTCCCGCCGGGCCAGGATGGCCGCGAAAACGCGCAATAATCTTCGAATGCCTTTGCCGCTTGGCTTTTCCGGCGCCGTTCTGATCCTGGCCTGTTTCGCCCAGACACCCCCGCCCGATCCGCTTCTCGACTGGCTCAACGCCTTCGCTCAACAACAGCTTGACCGGCGCGAGGCCGCCATCGCCCAAATCCGCACCCCGGCCGAGGCCGATCGCCGCAAACAGATCGTCCGCGACAAACTTCTGCGCCTGCTTGGAGGGCTTCCCACCTACAGTGGCCCACTCAACGCCCGCCTCACCGGCACGATTCAAGCCGGCTCCCACACCATCGAAAAGGTGATCTTCGAAAGCCTGCCCGGCTTCTACATCACGGCGAACCTCTACCGGCCCAACGCGCCCGGGCGGTATCCGGCGGTCCTTGTACCCTCCGGCCATACACAGGAAGGCAAACCGGAGACGCAAATCGTCGCCGCGAATCTCGCCGCAAAGGGCTTCGTCGCCCTTTCCTACGATCCCATCGGGCAAGGCGAGCGTGAGCAGACCTATCTGCCGCAACTGGGCCGGCCGCTTTCGGGCGGGGCGGGGAATGAGCATCTCGAGTTGGGCGCGCGCAGCATTCTCATTGGTCAGAGCGTGGCCCGCTATTTTATCTTCGACGCCAGGCGCGCCATCGATTACCTCATCACGCGCCCTGACGTGGACCCCGATCGCATCGGAGTGACCGGCTGTTCAGGCGGCGGCGCCATCACCACCTACGTTGGCGCCTTCGATCCGAGAGTGAAGGCGGCGGCGCCCGGCTGCTTCATCAATTCCTTCCGTACCCTTTTCACCGGCCCCACCGCCGATTCGGAAATGAGCCTTCCCGCTTTCCTTGCCAGCGGGCTCGACATCACCGATTTCTTCGAACTGCCCGCCCCGCTGCCCTGGCTGATGATGGCAACGACGGAGGATTACTTTCCTCCCGCCGGCGCCAGGACGGTGTACGAGGAAGCGCGGCGATTCTATGGCTTATACGGGGCCGAAGACAGAATCCGCTTCTTCGTGGGACAGGGACCGCACGGAACGCCCCGGGATTCGCGTGAGCAGATCTACGGCTGGATGACCCGCTGGCTTAAGGATGGGAAAGGCGATACGCGGGACCAGCCAGTGAGGCTCTACACCAACCTGGAACTTCAGGTGACCGCCAGCGGCCACGTCGACGATGAGCCTGGAAGCCGCAAGCTGTACCAGATCATCCTGGAGGAATTCAAGGCCAACCGGCAGCCGCGCGGCCTCCCCGAACTACGGGCGGAACTGAAGCGGCTAGGTGTTGCCGCAGTGGGCGCCGCCCCGGCTGTGACCATCGTGGAACGCTCAAAAGGCGCCGGCTACGATCTCGAACGGATCCGTTTCGAATCAGAGCCGGGCGTGAGTGTTACCGCCACGCTTTACCTTCCGCACACCGCCGGAAAAAGGCCGGCCGTGGCGCTGTTTGAAGAGAAGAGGTTGCCGGTGCCGCTGCACGTCACTCGCAGCCAGTCCACGGCGGCCATTGCCGAGGCGATGGTGCAGGCGGGCCGTATCGTCCTCGAACTCGATCCGCGCGATTCTCCCGCCGCTGTCGACGGCCGTCCCTTCCTTGGCAACTGGCTCACCAATGAGCGGGCCGATCTGGTGGGTAAGAATCTGCCAGCCATGCGCGCCCGTGATCTGCTGGCCGCGGTGGATGTGCTCACCGCGCGGCCCGGCGTTGATTCGGCCTCGATTCGCGCCTACGCCCGCGGCGTGAAGGGATTCTGGCTGCTGATGGCGGCCGCCGCCGATCCGCGAATCGAAAAGGTCTGGCTGGATCGAACGCCGTGGAGTCTGGCCGCCGCGCTCGAAGGCCCGCTCACCAGTCATCTCTTCGATGCCATGGTTCCCGGCTTTGCGCAACACTGGGATTTCAAGGACCTGGTCACGCTGATCGGCGCGCGGCGCATCCTCTGGACTGATCCCACCAACTGGGTGAACCGCGTGATCGCGCTTGGCGCGCCTTACCGATACCGCTACGTTGGGGAGGGCGATGGCCCATCCCTCGATGAGTTCTTCCGATAGACTGGGGGGATCATGTCCGGCAAACGCTCAGGCTTCAAGAAAACTCCCGAACAGGGCGCCACCCGTCGGGACCTGTTTCAAATCGGCAACGCACTGGCGCTTCCCGCGCTCATGGGGGCCTCGCAAACGGCGGCCGCCACCGGTCCGCTGCGCCCTGGCAAGGAAATCTACCAGTCCATCGGCGTGGAGCCGGTGATCAACTGCCGCGGTACTTTCACCATCATTGGAGCCTCGGTGGAACTGCCCGAGGTGCGCGCGGCGATGGATGCCGCCGCCCAACACTTCGTACAACTGGACGAACTGGCGGAGGCCGTGGGACGGCGGCTGGCAGAGTTGACCGGCGCCGAATGGGGCATGGTCTCCTCGGGGTGCGCGGCCGGCCTTAAGCACGTGGCCGCGGCCGCGGTGGCCGGCGGCAATCCGGAGAAGCTGTTGCGCATACCGGATCTGACAGGTCTGGACAAGACCGAGGTGGTGGCGCCAAGATCGTCGCGCAGCGCCTACGATCACGCCATCCGCAACATCGGCGTGAAGATGATCACCGTCGAGACAGCCGAAGAACTGGAGCGCGCCCTCAATCCCCGCACCGCGATGATCTATCTTTCCGCCGGCCGGGCAAGTGACGCCGGGCCGCTGTCCCTGGAGAACGTGGCGAGGATGGCAAAGCCGCGGAACATTCCGATCCTGGTGGACGCGGCCGCCGAGGTGCTGACGATTCCCAACGTTCACCTGCAGCGGGGCGCCACGGTGGTTGCCTACAGCGGAGGTAAGGCCATCTGCGGTCCGCAGTGCGCGGGGCTTCTGCTGGGCCGCAAGGATCTGTTGCTTTCCGCGTGGCAGGCCAGTTCTCCACACCATGGACCGGGCCGCGACAACAAAGTGGGCCGCGAGGAGACGCTGGGCATGCTGGCGGCGGTGGAGGCATGGGTGAAGCGCGACCACGATGCCGAATGGAAGAAGTGGCTTTCCTACCTCGACACGATCAGCAGGAGCGTGTCGCGTATCGGCGGCGTTCGCACAGAAGTGCGCGAGCCGAAGGGGCTCTCCAACAAGAGCCCGTCACTGATCATTTCCTGGGATCCGGCGCAGCTTCACATCACCGGTGAGGAGGTGGCCGAGATCGTGGCCCGCACCAGGCCCAGAATCGCCCTCGGCGCCGGCGGCGCCACCTCGATCAATATCACCGCGTGGATGATGCAGCCCGGCGACGATCGCATCGTTGCCGAGCGTCTGTCAGGACTGCTCGCTCAGAAGCGCAGTCCCAAACCCGCGCCCGCCCCGCCGGCCGCGAACCTCTCCGGGCGTTGGGATGTGAGCCTGGAATTCTTCAGCAGCAGGAGCGAACATACGCTGACGCTCGAACAGGATGGCAACCGCCTGCAGGGTTCGCACAAGGGGGACTTCTCCGTGCGCGATGTCTTTGGCACGATTGAGGGCGACCAGATCAGGCTGCAGAGCGCTGAACGCGTGCCGGGCGATCAGATCGTATTTACCTTCGCGGGCTCGTTTTCCGGCGATTCCTTTTCAGGACCGGTATACATGGGGGAGTATTTGAACGCGAAGTTCACCGCCAGACGCCACTCCTATCCGGCCGAGCGCGGCACGATCCAGATTCCAGGCGGGCCGCCGCTGGCCAACTAGCCGGATCAGGTGGCGGTTTCGCGGCGCGGTTGGTGGTATTCCCACGGGCCGAATAGAGGTCGCCTCAAAACGACGGAACTCAGAACAAAATCTAAGAGCAGCGCTCGGAACGCATCCTAACCGAGGTCGAGCGCGAAGGCCAGGGCTCGCTTGACGTCGGCCATGACCGAATCGGAGAGCCGCCCAAGCCTCCTCTCCAGGTACGTCGTGGGAATCGACGCCAGGCCCTGCACGTTCGCTACGGATTGTTGATGAAGGAATGGGAGCCTGGGTAGAGGCGCGTGGCGCGTCCGGATCATGCCGCGAAACAATCACGACTGGACGGGTCTTCGCCGCAAGCCCGAGATCGGCCAGCCACACTTCACCGGGCTGGGGGTTCATCGAGTAAGTCCAACACGGCCTGCTCTCGGGCGCGCGAGCGCATCAGGTCGGGCACATCGGAGTCTGCCAGTTCGATAACCTCTGCGACCCGCTCACGAACCTCGGCCGCAGTCTCTGGCTTCCACGTGCGCAATTTGGGGTCGAGCTTTTCGGCAAATACGTCCATAACGACCTCCATCTCTTCAGTTTACAGGAGCCGGTAAGAACAAAGAACGGGAGTTGCCGCTCCGGGCGCGCTGCCACCCGGAATTGATATTTTAAGGTAATGAACTGGCAAGACCGTATCACCGTCGACCCCAATGTCCTCGTCGGCAAGCCAGTCATCAAAGGCACCCGGCTCGCCGTCGAGTTCATCGTAGACCTCCTGGCCGCCGGTTGGACCCCAGGGCAGATTCTCGACAACTATCCGCGCCTGATCCAGGAAGACATCCAAGCCTGCTTGGCATAAGCCGCCGAACGTTGCTGCCATCGCTGAGACCACTCCCGGACTACCCGACAGCGAAGTCCTGGCCATCGCCTCCGCGGAATAGACGAGAACGGGCGAGCGGCGTTGGCACGCTCTTGGGCTGGCAGCATGTTTACAGGGAGGCAAACGATGGCGAAGAAATCGTCCGCATCATCTCGGCCAGAAAAGCTCGTAACGTGGCTGAAATCGAAGGGGCCGGGTCACTTGAGCCGGATCAACGCGATTCTCGCCAACGTGATGGAAGCCGAGCAGCGACTGAAGAGCGCCTAAACGTGGCCTGGATGATCGCGCCGAAATCAACTGAGCGGCGAATCAATGCCCCTTCCCGCCTTCCAGCGCAGCAGCCATCTTTCCAGCCGCGTCACCCCGCTGCCCACCACCAGCACGAACGCCGCCAGAATCGTCATGCCAGCGAACACGCCCGTTGTGTCGAACACTCCTTCGGCCTGCGCGATCAGATAGCCGATCCCCCGTGCCGATCCCAGGTATTCGCCCACCACCACCGCGATGATGGCGAATCCGATGGAGATATGCAGGCTCGAAAAAATCCAGCTCAACGCGCTCGGCAGAATCACGTGACGCACCAGTTGCCGCTCGCTCGCCCCCAGTATCCGTGCGTTGTTGATCAGCAGCGGATCCACGTCCCGCACCCCCTGGTAGGTGTTGAAAAACACGATGAAGAACACCACCGTCACCCCAAGCGCCACCTTTGACCAGATGCCCAATCCGAACCACAACAGAAACAGCGGCGCCAGCACCACCCGCGGCAGCGCGTTGGCGATGCGGATGTACGGCTCCAAAACATCGGCCAGCAGCGGCCTCCGCGCCAGCAGGAATCCGAAGAACACGCCCGCCGTTACGCCGATGGTGAAACTCAGCAGCGCCTCGGCCAGCGTGGTGCCCAGATGCGGCCACACCGCGCCCTTTGCAAACATCTGCCAAACCCGCGCAGCGATGTCCGAAGGCCGGCTGAAGAAGAACTTGTCCAGCTTGCCAGCGGTCACGCCGGCCTGCCAAAGGCCCAGGAACACCACTCCCGTCATCACCCTCAGGACGGCGGTCTTAGCTCGCATGGCTGCGCACCACCTCATCGCGGAGCCGGGCCCAGATCTCCCGGTAGATCTCCACGAAACGCGTATCGGTCTTCATGTCCAGCAGATTGCGCGGACGCGGCAGATCGATCGCGTAGGAACCAATCACGCGGCTGGCAGGCCCGGCCGACAGCAGCGCCACTTCATCGGAGAGCGCGATGGCCTCTTCCAGATCGTGCGTCACAAACAACACGGTCTTTTTCGAACCTGACCATAAATCGAGTACCTCACCCTCCATGCGATGGCGCGTGTGTACGTCCAGGGCGCTGAACGGCTCATCCATCAGCACGATCTCCGGATCCACAATCCACGTCTGCGCCATCGTCGCCCTCTTGCGCATGCCGCCGGAAAGCTGGTGCGGATAACTGTTCTCGAATCCCTTCAGCCCCACGCGCGTGATCCACTGCCGGGCCTGCTCGCGCGCCTCCTTCGCCGGCACCCGTTTGAAGTCCAGGCCCAGCGCCACGTTGTCCAGCACCGTCTTCCAGGGCAGCAGCGCATCCTGCTGGAACATGTATCCCGCGCGTCCGGCCACCTCCACCGTGCCCTCGCTGGGGGCGATGAGCCGCGCCACCAGATTCAGCACAGTCGACTTGCCGCAGCCGCTGGGCCCAACCAGGGAAACGAACCTTCCGGCGCGCACTTCCAGATCCAGCGATTCAATCGCCGTGTAGGCGGCAAACCGCCTTGTCACGTTGCTCAGTCGAATGGCTGCCAAACGGACGAGTTTACCAGAGAGCTATGCTGAGGCTTACGGCATGAAACTCGCTCTGTTGCTTGCCCTTCGATTCCAGGACGTGGCCACCGAAGCTGGACTCCGGTTTATCCTCGAAAACGGCGCAACCCCCCAGAAGCGCATGATCGAAACGATGCCCGGCGGAATCGCCGTCTTCGACTATGACAACGACGGCCTGCCCGACATCTACTTCACCAACGGCGCCTCGGTCCCCTCGCTGCGCAAGGACGCGCCGAAGTATTGGAACCGCCTGTTTCACAACGAAGGCCGCATGCGCTTCCGCGACGTAACCGAGGCGGCGGGCGTGGCCGGCGAGGGCTATTCGATGGGCGCCGCCGTGGGCGATTTCGACAACGACGGCTTTGTGGACCTGTTCGTCGCCGGCGTCAATCGTAACATCCTGTTTCGCAACCTCGGCAACGGCCGGTTCTCCGATGTCACCGCCAGGGCTGGAATCAGGAACAACGAATGGGGCGTCGCCGGCGGCTGGTTTGACTACGACAACGACGGGCGCCTGGACTTGATCGTCGTCAACTACGGCCGTTGGGAAGCCGATCAGAATCGCTTCTGTGGCGACGAATCCCGCAAGCTGCGCGTCTATTGCCATCCCAAGTATTTCGATCCCCGCCCCAATCAGCTTTACCGCAACCGCGGCGACGGCACTTTCGAAGATATGACGCAATCCTCCGGTATCGGCGCGCACGCCGGGCGCGGCATGAGCGTGGCCTTTGCCGACTACGATTCCGACGGCCTGATGGACGCCTTCCTCACCAACGACAATCTGCCGAACTTCCTTTTCCGCAACCTGGGCAACGGCAAATTCGAGGAGACCGCGCTGCTGGCCGGCGCCGCGCTGCTGGACCACGGCAAACCCATCGCCAGCATGGGCGCCGACTTCCGCGACTATGACAACGACGGCTATCCCGACATCAATGTCACGGCCCTGAACGGCGAGACCTTTCCCGTTTTCCGCAACGACGGCAAAGGCGGCTTTCGCGACGCCACCTACGCAAGCGGCGTGGCCGGCCTTTCCACCGGCTACAGCGGCTGGGGCAACGGCTGGGTGGACTTCAACAACGATGGCTGGAAGGACCTGTTCACCGCCAACTCCCACGTCAACGATGTGGTGGAGAAGTTCGAGGCCGCCGTCTACAAGCAGCCCAACGCCGTGTTCGTGAATCTGGGCAAGGGCAAGTTCGCCGCCGTCCCCAACGCCGGGCTGGAACGCGCGGCCAAGGCCCACCGTGGCGCGGCCTTCGCGGATTTTGATTCCGACGGACGCGTGGACGTGGTGGTGACCGCCCTCGGCGAACCGGCCGAACTCTGGAAGAACGTCACCCCCGCGGCCGGTCCCTGGCTGGGTGTGCAACTGATCGGAAGATCGATCGGAGCGCGCGTCCGCATCGGCGATCAGGTGCAATGGATGACCACCGCGGTGAGCTATGCCTCCTCGGCGCATGTCCCGCTGCATTTCGGCAGCCCCAAGGGGCCCGTCGAAATCCGCTGGCCCAGTGGCAAAACGCAGATCGTCGAGCCCGAGGGTTTCGATCGCGTCCTGAAGATCGTTGAGCCTTAGCGGGCGCGCGTCAGGTTTTCAAACAGGTACAGGCCGCTCTTGCCGGCCACGGCGAAGTCCGGATCGCCGTCGCCATCCAGATCCGCGACCGGAATCTGCATCCCGCCGCCGGTGCGCGTGGAATAGTCGATCACGTGCTTGGTCCACATGATCCCTTTACCGTCGGGCGAATCCTGATAGTCGTACCAATAGACCCCCAGCGGCTCCTTTTCTCCGGGATCGCGGCCGTTGTGAGCCATGTAGCGTTTCCCCGTCACCAGATCCCTCTTCCCATCCCCGTTCATGTCCACAAACGCCATGGCGTGCGCCTGTGACCAGGAATCATCGATCATGCGTTTGGTGAACTTGCCGTCAGCCGTTTTCTCCAGCCAGAAGATGCCGTAGTCATGCGCGGCCGAAGTAACCACGTCGGGCCGGCCGTCTTTGTTCACGTCATGTACGTAGATGAAGCTCAGGTGCTGCTTCGATTCCCAGTCGGCGTGCATCGCCCAATCCGGCGCGCGCGGGTCTTTCGGCGCTTCCAGCCAGCCCTTCGGCGTCAGGATGTCGTTACGCCCATCGCCGTTCACGTCGCCCGCGCCGATTCCGTGGCCGTAGCTCATCGGGCTCACCACGCGCTTCACCCAGGCCCGGTCCTTCAACTCATACCAGGCCAGCGCGGCGTTGGCGTTGCCGAATTGCGGCAGCAACTCGTTCGCCTTGCCGTCGTTGTCGAGGTCCACCATCCAGCAGAACTCGGTGTTGAATCCCGTATCGATGTCGTGGCTCTTCCATTCGGCCCCTGTGCGCCCCGGATTCTCCCACCAGGCGATGCGCTTGGAGAACCAACCGCAACTGACGATGTCCAGCCGCCCGTCGCCGTTGACGTCAATGGGATGGTCGGAGAAATTGTCGATGTAGTTATTGGCGAAGTAAATCTCGCGGAACCGGTGCTTCTTCCAGGTGGGCGCTTCGTACCAGTTCTCGCCCGATACGATGTCCGTGCGTCTGTCGCCGTTGATGTCGGCGAAGTTCACCGATTCGTTCGCGCCGAGATCCAGTTCGTGTTTCTTAAATGGGATGTCCGCCACCCTGGCGAAGGAAAACGCCAGCCATGCGGCGCCGAGTCCGCCAATCAGAGTTGGAATGAGCTTCACGGACAAGATTGTATCGGAATTCGCGCCGGCGCCGGTGTTGCCGCCTCAAGCCGCCGGCAGCGCTCCGAACTTCCTGGTACGCTTGCGGAAATCCGCCACCGCCTCAGCCAGATCCGGCGCTCCGAAGTCAGGCCACAGCGTTGCAGTGAAATACAACTCTGCGTAGGCTGACTCCCACAGCAGAAAATCACTCAGCCGCCTCTCACCCGCTGTGCGGATCAGCAGATCCACGTCCGGCCCCAACCGGGTTGAAAAGGCTTCCCGCGTCCGCGCCTGCTCGCCCGCCCGGACAATCGCGTCGCGGGCGGAATAGTCGATTGCCAGCCGCAGATGCAGGCGCCCGCCGCCCGCTGTTGCCGCCTCGGCCTGCTCGATCAACGGCAGCAGGAAGCCCGGCAGCCGGTCCCGCCGCCCGATCATGGAAAGCCGCACCCCGCGCCGGGCGCACTCGGCCGCCTCTTCGGTTAGGAACTGCCGGAACAACAGCATCAGAGCCGCCACCTCCGTGCGCGGACGCCTCCAGTTGTCGGAGGAGAAAGCGTAGACGGTGAGCACCGCAATACGCTCCTCAATAGCCGCCTCGACGGTGCGGCGCAGGGCGGCGGCGCCGGCGCGGTGCCCTTCCAGACGCGGAACTCCGCGTGATGTAGCCCAGCGGCCGTTGCCGTCCATGATGATGGCGACATGGGATAGCGAACGAAAAGTACTTGTCATAACAAAGTAAATGCCCAAAAAATATATGCGCCGCCGCTTTAAGGCGTGCGCATCGCCTTGATCAAGGCTTCCATGTGGTCCAGATACTGATTCAACGCCTTGCGGCCCTCGGGTGTGATGCGGTACTCGGTTTTCGGCACCCGTCCTTCAAAGTATTTGACGCAGGAAATGTAGCCGGCGTCTTCCAGCTTGCGGGCGTGGATTGACAGATTCCCGTCGGTGGTGTTCAGCAGTTTCTTCATCTCGGTGAAGGTCACTGATTCGTTCGGCGCCAGGGCGCTTACGATCGCCAGGCGGATCCGTTCATGGATGATCCGGTCCAGTTCTCTGATGTGGCTCTCAGCCTCCGGCGCCGTGCCGAAGTCGGGGTGCCTGGGAACATCCTCGTGTTTGCGTGCCAGACTCGATTTAGCCACCGTACCTCCTTGCGATCAACGCGCCGAAGATCGTATGCAACACGCCGAAGCCCGCCAGCAGGAACCAGTTTCCCCAGGCGGGCGGCGAAAACAGGCACACCACTCCCAGTCCGGAAAAGCACATGCCCATCACCGGCACCACGCGAACGGAAAAGGCGCCTCCCGTAGTGACTCCGATGCCATACATCAGCAGCCACACGCCCGGCATCAGGCGGTATTGCCCGGCCGAGGCAAGCGCCAGCGTCAATAGCGCGCCGCCCACCACCGGAGGAGCGAAGCTCAACCCGAACTTCCGCGCCGGACCGGTAAGCAGCGGCGCACCCGCCGAATTCGCCTTGCGCCACATGCTGTAGGTTCCGATGCCGAGGCCAATCAGCGCTTCAATCAGCCAGGTGGAAAGCCAGCCATGGGCGTCCTTCTGGGCCGATGCGCTGATGGCGGCGATGATGGCGGAGATGCCCATGATGACGCCACCCCAGCCCGGCACGGCAGTGAAGGAACTGGCGCGCTCCATGGTCTCGCGGATGAATTGGAGATTGTCTAAGGCGTGCTGGTGGATGGGAATGGGGATGGCTTTGGAACGAGCCGGGAGCATGGCAGAAGAATAGCATGGTCCCGGCTTTGTATCAAGTACTTTGTTTGGCAAACTACCGGGGCTCGGGAACCGCCCTTCCGTCCTTCAGGGCCTGTTCGATCAGCGCCTTCAACTGCGCGTTTCCCTTTTGGCCCAACTCCGCCTGGCGCGCGCCCAACTCCGCCTGCTTTTGGCCCAACGCCGCCATGGCGCGGCCTACTTCAGCGTGCTGCGAACCCGCCTGGTGCTGCAGCTCGCCGATCTTGTGCTGCAACTCGCCCAGCATGTGCTGCAACTCGCCGATGTCTTCCTGACGTGCGGAACTCTTCGAGCGCAGTTGCTTTGCGGCAGCGCGGATTTTTTCCAGCTCGTTGTCCAGATCGGGCGGCCGCACAGTTACCGCGCGCATTTTCTCGCCAAGCGCACGTTGCTGTGCGCCAAGCGCACGCTGCTGCGCGCCCAACTCCTTCATTGGCGCAAAGAACCCGCGCGCCTCATCCACCGTCCGTTTGTCGGTGATCACGTAGCGTTTTCCGCCGCGGCGGAAGCGGATTTCCGAGTCGTCTATATCGAGTGCGCCGAAATCACCAGCCGGAGGGCGGGGCGGAATGGGCGGCGCTGGAGCCGGGCGGGCGGGAGGAGCCTGTGGCGCCGGTGGCGCAGGCGGCGCGGCAGGAGCCTGCGCGAAACTCACCGCCGAAGCCAGATAAAGCGCTGACGCCGCAATGCCTGCGATCCCCGCTACCGTCATCGGGCCAAGCTGCCGCGGCACGCATCCGTTGCGCAGGATCCGCTCAATCCGCTTTCCCGCGGCGCTTTCCCTGGCCATGGCCACCACAGGGACCGCCGTTTCACGCCTGCCCAGAAAGCTCAGTACCACCCCGGCGTAAAATTCGCGGTCAACTGCGCGGCTCAGCACGCGGTCATCGGCCGCCTGCTCGGCCAGCGCGGCAAGCTGCCGGCGCACCCACCAGGCCAGCGGACTGAACCAAAAGACGGCCGCATGCACCCCAGCCGCCAGTTGCACCAGGAAATCCCCCCTGGCGATATGCGCCGCCTCATGCAGCAAAACGGCTTCCAGCTTCCTGGGCTCCCAGTTCCGCCAACCGGCCGGCAGCACGATGAACGGATGGACCACGCCGAAGGTGGCCGGCACTTCCACTTCATCCGATTGCCGCACGTTGGCGCCCAACTCAGGCGCCGGCACACTGCGCCGCCGCAACCGCAATCCCAGCAGCAGCCCGATTCCCAGCCGCCCCAACAGCATCAGCGCCACTCCCGCATAAACCGCGCCCGCCGCATCGGGCCAGGACCAGCCGGCCGCCCCCTCCCCCGGCGCCGCAGAAACCAACTCCACCTGCAACTGGGCGGGTGAGGGCGCGTACACCGGCGGGCTCACCCTCAGGCAGAAAGGCATGGCAAGGCCCGCCGCCAGTACAGCCGTCCACACCGCCGAACGGATGCCGGCGTCGCGCACTCCGGAGGCGCCCAGAATCAGCGCCGCCACCGCGGCCACCAGCATCGTGCGCGTGGCCGCCTCAGCCATCCACAGAAAGAGATCAGTTGTCATTTGTTGCCTCCCTTCGCTTGTGCGATCTTCTTCGCCAATCGCTCCAACTCACTCCGGCTCAGCATCCGGTTGTCCACCATCCCAACCAGCAACTGCTCCAATGATCCGCCGCAAAACCGGTCCACGATTCCTTTTACGGCGCTTGCCGCCACCTGGTTAGGCCGCCGCGCCGCTTCATAGAAAAACGTGCGGCCTTCGGTGGTATGCCGCACGAATCCTTTTTCCTCCAGCCGCCGCAGCACGGTGCGCACGGTGGAATCCTTCAGCACGCGTTCAGGCTCGAGCGCCTGCCGGCAGTCGTCGGCCGTACAGGGGCCCTCCCGCCAGACATGCTGGAGGATGGCCTGTTCCAGTTCGCCCAATGATTCTTCTTGAATGTGACTCATGGTAGCGTTACGTGATGTAACACTACAATTCGTAGCAGATCGCCGTGCAAAGCGCAAGGCTATTTTTCGAAAAGCGTCAACTGTGGATCGCCGCCCTCTTCGGGCGCATAGTACGCCGGTCCGCGTCCGAGCCCCGTCTCCATCCTCACCCGCTCCAGCCGCGTGGCGATCGCCTCGGGATACAGCCCCCGCAGGTACTCCCGGTTCTCAAACTGGCGCCTGTAGCGCGCCGCAAGCCGCGGATCGCGCTCCTCCAGGAAGGGAAGAAACACCTGCCGCGCGCAGGCCTTCAGAAACAGGACTCCGCCCCCGAAATAGTCCGCTCCCACTTTGACGGCAGCCTCCCCCACCGCCAACAGGCTCCCGTAGGAATCGTTCAGCAGCGGCATTACCGGACTGCAAATCACACCCGCCCGCACCCCGGCGCTCCGCAGCTTCCCCAGCGCTTCCATGCGCAGATCCGGCCGCGGCGCGCGAGGCTCCATCAACCGCGCCAAGCCGGCGTCCATGGTGGTCACCGTCAGGTTCACGTGCAGCGTATTGCGCCGCGCCACGCGCTCCAGCAAGTCCGCATCCCTCGCCACCAGGTCCGACTTGGTTGTGATCGAGAGGCGCCGTCCCCGCTCACCGGCGAAGACCTCCAACAGGCGGCGCGTCAATGCGTACCGCCGCTCGGCCGGCTGATAAGGATCGGTGGCGGTGCCAATTGCAATCGGCGCCTCCAACTCAATCCGCGCCAACTCGCTGCGGAAGGCCGCCGCCTGAAAATGTTTGGCGAAAATCCGCGCTTCAAAATCCTCCGGCGCGCGCAGTTCCATAAATTCATGCGTATACCGCGCATAGCAGTACTTGCAGCCAAACTCACAGCCGCGGTAAGGATTGATCATCCACTCAAAGGGCATGCGCGGATTGTTGCAGCGCGAAATCCAAGAGCGGGCAGGCAACTGCCGGTACTCCACCATCCGTTTGGAGTCCAGGGCAGTGGCCTGCGCCGCAAGCCGTGCAATACCGACCAAGTGCTGCACCCAGTGATTTTCGCCTTTTCTTCTCCAACTGTCAAGCCCGTTCGCCTTCCTGCATTCCTGACTTCCTGTATTCTTGCTTCTTGACCATCCACCTCTACTTCATCGGAAAGCCTCGCGACCAGGCCGCCAACGCAATGGCCGCCGAATTCATCAAACGGTCCGCCCGCTGGACCACCTGTGAGATGCGCGAGATCGAACCCCGCCGCTTTGACCTGGCCGCGCGCCACTCCTCGGCGTACAAAGTTTTCCTAGATCCGGCGGGAAAGCCAATGGACTCGGCAGCCTTCGCCGGTCTCATCGGCCGCCTTGAGAGGGAAGGCCGGGACCTGGTCCTGCTCATCGGGGGCCACGACGGCCTGCCCGCGGCCTGGAAGCCGAAGGCCGACATACTCCTGTCTCTATCTCCCATGACTTTTCCGCACGAAATGGCCCGGGCAATGCTGGCCGAGCAAATTTACCGCGCCCTGGCAACTCTGCGTGGACATCCGTACCCCAGGTGAGGTAAAAAGGAGAATCCTGGTAATTTCGTTGGTGCCTACAAAGCTCCTTAGCGGCCTTTGTGCCGTCACGGTCTTGTTGCTGAGCGGCTGTTCCGGATCGGCCCGGAAGTTTGCCGGTCAAAGCGGCGCGGCCGCGCACCTGAAGACCCATCAGAAAGCCTACGAGAAGCTGGCCCGCGAGTGGCGGTCCGAGCGCCAGCGTGAGCTTTGCCGTGAATCGGACCGGCGCTTTCAGTGGAACGACATGTCTATCACCCGCCGTTTCTGGGGATGGAAGCTGCAGCGCGCCAGCCAGACAACGGGCGAGGAAATCGACATCCAGTCGATGGAAGAAGCCGCGGGTGTGCTCGGCACCACGGCCGCGCGCATCAACTCCTTCCTGCAGCAGATGAAGGATCTCGACGTGGCCTGCGTGTCTAACGTGGGCGCCACGCTGGGGGATCGCGAGGGCGGCTATGTACAACTGCAACTGGCGCCCTATGCGGAGATGTACGGCTTCCGCTTTGCGCCGCCCGATGACCCGGTTGCAACCGACGGGCTGCGCCAGTGGGCCAGCCAGCCGCCCGATATGCACGGCCGCCGTCTGGTGCATGCCACCGGTCCCTGGTTCTATTTCGAAGGGTTGGTACAGACCTCCGGATTGCCGCTTTCCTCGGTGTCGGGATTGTTGCGCGACCTGATGGGCTACCCGCTGCGCGCCGTGAGGCTGGAACTGGCCCTTGCGCGCGAGGACGGTACGATCGCCTGGGGCCAGCAGGCCGTCACCGGTAAGGATGGCAGCTTTTCGTTTGTCCAGGTGCCGGCTGGCAACTATCTTCTTGGCCTCAACGTATTTCCCTGGATGAACCCGGATGCACCGTTCCCCCGCACCTTCTATCCCGGCGTGCGTACCCGCCAGCAGGCCGTCCCCATCACTCTCGGAGAAGGTAAAAGCCTCGACATCGGCCAGTTCCGGGTGCCGTTCAAGGTGACCAACCGCCGTGTCACGGCGCAAGTTGTCTGGTCCGACGGAAAACCCGAGCCCGACGCCGAGGCTTCCCTTTGTTGGGATGACGCCGAGGGCCGCCAATGCATGGACATGCGTCCCGTCGGCAATGGCAGCGGTCACTACGAGCACATCGGCGCCGACGGCCTGGCCTATTTCGTCACCGCCCGTTACCGCCCGAGGTTGAAACTGCTCGCCAGCCGCGCAGTCGCTGACCCGGTACGCGTGCCGGTTCTCAACTCGGACGGCCCGGTGCGTCTGGTTCTGCGCTAAGCAGCTCCCGCTCTCGTGTATAATGAAAACAAGCAGTGGGCCATGAGCCCACTTTTTTTGTTGTTTCGAGTCCAGCCATGGCAAACTCGCTGAAGCAGACGTTGGTGGCGAAAGTGGAAGAAATCGCCGGGCGGGTTGGTGCGTCTGAAGGAATTGAGGTTGTGGAAGTGGAGATGTTGGGCGGCGGCTCAAGCCGGCTGGTCCGGATCTATATCGACAAGCCATCCGGCGTCACTCATGCCGATTGCGAACTCGTCTCCCATCAGGTCGGCACGATCCTCGATGTCGAGGATGTCATTCCCGGCGGCCGCTACACCCTCGAGGTTTCTTCTCCCGGTGTCGAGCGCAAGCTTCGCACCGTGCGGGACTTTGAACGCTTCACCGGACAGAAAGCCCGAATTCAACTGCGCAATCCGGTGGAGAATCAGCGGCGGTGGGAGGGACTTCTGGCGGGGATCTCCGGCCAGACCGTCTCCCTTGAGCCATCGCCCGGCAAACGCATTCAGTTCGCTCTGGACGACGTCGAACGGGCGAACCTGAAGTTCGAGTGGTAATCTCCCGCCTCGGACAGCACTCATAAAGAAAACACGGCAATAGAGAGGAGCAGGGTTTGGATACGATCCTACAGTCCATCGAGCTCTTGAGCAAGGAAAAGGGCATTGACCCGCAGATCATTCTCGACGCGGTAAAGGACGCCATGCTGGTGGCCGCGCGCAAGCATTTCCGCACCAATGAGGACCTCGCGGCGGACTTCGATGACACAGGGAAAGGCGTCAAGATCTTCGCTGTCTACAAAGTGATGGAGACCGTGGAAGACCCCATCCGGCAGATGACGCCCGACCAGGCCCGCAAGCACGACCCCAACGCCGAAGTCGGCGGCGAAGTGCGCATCTATAAGGCCCAGGAAGCGCTCGGCCGCATCTCCGCCCAGACCGCCAAGCAGGTGATTCTGCAAAAGGTGCGCGAGGCCGAACGCGAAACCGTTTACTCGGAATACGCCAATCGCGTCGGCGAACTGGTGAACTGTGTCGTCAAGCGCATCGAAGGCCAGGACCTCATCTGCGATCTCGGAAAGACCGAAGCCCGTCTGCCGAAAAAGGAACAATCCCGGCTGGAGAACTTCTCCATCGGCGACCGTGTGCGCTGCATCATCAAAACCGTCGAGAAGACCGGCAAAAACGCCGGAGTCATCATTTCCCGCGCCGCGCCCGAACTGGTGGAACGCCTGTTTGAGCAGGAGGTGCCCGAAATCTACGACGGCACGGTGCAAATCCGCGGCTGCGCCCGCGAGGCCGGTGAACGCACCAAGATCGCCGTTGCCTCCCGCGACCGCGACGTGGACAGCGTCGGCGCCTGCGTGGGCATGAAGGGCATGCGCGTGCAGTCCATCATCCGCGAGTTGCGCGGCGAGAAGATCGACATCATCGAATTTTCCGAGGATGCCGCCGTCTTTGCGACCCATGCGCTCAGCCCGGCCAAGATCACCCGCGTCGCCATCGTCGGCGCGCACGACCGTCACATGGAAGTCATCGTGGACGACACCCA
Source organism: Bryobacteraceae bacterium (assembly GCA_033762895.1). Classification (GTDB taxonomy): domain Bacteria; phylum Acidobacteriota; class Terriglobia; order Bryobacterales; family Bryobacteraceae; genus CADEFT01. The sequence continues at coordinate 47,566 of JANRLE010000171.1, forward strand.
GCTCTCGCTGGCCATCGGCAAGAAGGGCCAGAACGTCCGCCTGGCCTCGAAACTGCTGGGCTGGAAGATCGATATCAAGAGCGAGGAGGAGAAGCGCCAGGAAGTGGAGTCCGCCATGGCCGCGCTCACGGTGCCGGGAGCTCCCGTTTCTGTTCTGATCGATCATGGCATGGCCGAGAGAATCGCCGAGAAACTGCTGGAAGCCGGCATCCCCACGGTCGAAAAACTCGGATCGATGACGCCCGAAGATCTGGATGCGGCTGGAATTACGCCTGCCAGCGTGGAGCAGATTCAGATGGCGATCAACAGCTACTACGGCGGCTACGACGCCGCCTCCGCCGAGGCTGTCCCGGAGTCCGAATCCGTCAGCGATGAGACTCAGTCTGAGCTTGAAACCGAAGCCCTTGAAGCCGGCGCCGTCACCGCAGCCGACGCTTCCGGGCAGGCTGAATCCGGCATGCCAGCCGCGGCATTACCAGCCGCTGTGGTCCCCGATCCTTACGAATTGGAACCGGCCGAGGCCGCCCGCCAGGCCGCCGAGGAACATGGTTAAGCGACGCCGCGGGGCGCGTTCGCATTGCCTGCTCCGCTGAGGAACGGATCTGTTACGATAAACTGAGGCGGATTGAGCATAACGATGGCGGTCCCAGCGGGAATACTATCTAAATTGTGCCGGCGCAGCGCAGGTCATCGGTCGGTGAAAAGGGAAATAGTCTGATCTACAGTATGAGCAAGATTCGAATCAACGAGCTGGCTCGAGAGCTTGAGGTAAAGCCTCATCGTATCATCGACCTGCTCCCGGAACTGGGGGTGACGGAAAAGAAAACCCACTCCAGTTCGATCGAGGATGACGTCGCCCTCAAGATCCGCGCCTACTTCGGCCATGAAGGCAACGGAGCCGCGCGGGAAGACCGCTATCGTCCCGATACCGATACCGACGCCGAATTTGAACGCGAGCCCGGGGATCACGAGGAGCGCGAAGAGCGCGAAGCCGCCGTCCCGCCGCCGCCCCAGGCCGAAGCCGAACCTCGCCCGCCCGCCTCTGCAGCCGTTGTCGAGACCGCCCCGGCTGTCGAGACTGCCCCGGTTCCCGCCGCTCCGGCGCCGCCTGCGGCGCCGCGTCCCAGCATCCCTCTGCGTCCTCCGCTGGCGGGTCTTGTTCAGACTCCGCCCGCCCCCCGCGAGGCGCCCCCGATCCCCGCCAGTGTTCCGCCCACACCGGCGCCGCCGCAAAGGACCATCGCCATTCCCGCCAAGCCCGTTCCCCTGGCGCCCAGGCCCGGCCAGATCCTCTCGGGTCCCCGTCAGCCGATGCCAGCCGAACCGCAGCGTCCGCCGGTTGCCGTCACTGTTCCCGGTGCTCCGGTGCCAGGCACCGTGCTGCCCGCGCGGCCACGCCCGGTAGCGCCGCCCAGCGCTTCCCCTGCGCCCGGACGGCCGATTGCGCCGCCCCCCCGTCCCCAGGCTCCGCCTCCGGGCCAGCCCCTTGCCGGCCAGCCCTCGGCCCGTCCCGTGGTGCCTCCGCGGCCCGACGTCCTCGCACGCATTCAACAGCAGAATCAACAGCAGGCTAAACCGGCTCCAGGGCAGCCTACGGCCCGTCCGCCCATGCCCGGCCGCCCCTCGGCCCCGCCTCAGCCCGGACAGCCCATCTACCGCGGGCCTATCCGTCCCGGGCAGCCGATTCTCCGTCCCGGCGCCCAGCCCGGAGCTCCCGGCGCCGCCGCCCGTCCGCAGCGCGGGCGGCCCATGCACCCCACTACGCCACTGCGCCCCGAAGTGGCAACCCCGGTGCCATCCACCGAGGCCCAGCGCCGCGAACAGGCCAAGCGCGCCAGAGAGCGTCACCGCGAAGTGGAAGTGGTCGAAAAGGACCTTCGCTTCGTCCGCCGTCAGCCCGAGCAGGTCATGGCCTCCAACAAGGAGATTACGATCTCCGAGGGCATCACCGTGAAGGAACTTTCCGAGAAGCTCGGCGTCAAGGCCAACCTGGTCATCAAAAAGCTGGTGGACCGCAAGATCTTCGCCACCATCAACCAGACTCTCGACGTCAAACTCGCCGAAAACCTGGCCAAGGATTTCGGCGCCGCCTCCACCGAGCTCAGCTTCGAGGAAGAGCATACCTTCGACATCGAAATGGCCGAGGAAACTGCCGACCAGCAGCTTCGTCCTCCCGTGGTCACCATCATGGGCCACGTCGATCACGGCAAAACCTCGCTGCTTGACGCCATCCGCGAGTCCAATGTCGTCGAAGGCGAATTCGGCGGCATTACCCAGCACATCGGCGCCTATCAGGTGGATAAGAACGGCCGCAAGATCACCTTCATCGATACGCCAGGCCACGAAGCCTTCACCCGCATGCGCGCCCGCGGCGCCAAAGTCACCGACATCGTCATCCTTGTCGTCGCCGCCGATGACGGCGTGATGCCCCAGACGCAGGAAGCCATCGATCACGCCCGCGCCGCCAAGGTGCCGATTATCGTCGCGGTCAACAAGATCGACAAACCCGACGCGAACCTGGAACGGATCAAACAGCAGCTCACCGAACGCGGCCTGATGCCGGAGGAGTGGGGCGGCGATACCGTCATGGTGCCTGTCTCGGCCAAGACGCGCCAGAACCTCGACCTTCTGCTTGAGATGATCCTCCTGGTCACCGACGTGCAGGGTTTCAAGGCCAACCCCAACCGCCCCGGCGAAGGCACCGTGCTTGAAGCCGAACTCGACCGCGGGCGCGGCCCGGTGGCCACTGTCCTGGTCCGCAAGGGCACTTTAAGAGTTTCAGACTATTTTATCTGCGGAACGGTCTTCGGCCGCGTCCGCGCCATGTTCGACGACCGCGGCCACCCGATCAAGGAAGCTCCGCCCTCTACCCCTGTCGAGGTGCTGGGACTCGAATCGGTGCCCGACGTCGGTGATGCCTTCCAGGTGGTCACCGATACCTCCAAGGCCAAACAGATCGTCATTTACCGCGAGTCCAAGGCCCGCGATGAGCAGATGAAGAAGGGTACCCGCGTCACGCTGGAAACCCTCCACAAAACGCTCAAGGAAGGCGAAACCAAGGAACTCCACATCGTGCTCAAGGCTGATGTCGGCGGCACCTGCGAAGTCCTCTCCGACGCGCTTCAGAAGCTCAGCACGCCCAAGGTCAAGGTCCGCGTTCTGCGCACCGGCGTCGGCGCCATCAGCGAATCCGACGTCCTGCTGGCGTCCACCTCGGACGGCATCATTGTCGGCTTTAACGTCCGGCCCGACAAGAACGCACAGGCCATCACCGAGCAGGAAGGCGTCGACATCCGCCTCCACACCATCATTTACGAGCTTACCGACGAGATCAAAAAGGCCATGGCCGGCCTGCTCGCCCCCGTGCTCAAGGAAGCCTACAAGGGCCGCGCCGAAGTTCGCGACACCTTCCGCATCACCAAGGTCGGCACCATCGCCGGCTGCATGGTGCAGGACGGCACGATCACGCGCGATTCCATGGTCCGGCTGCTGCGCGACAACATCGTCATCTTCACCGGCCGCATCGGTTCGCTCAAACGCTTCAAGGACGACGCCAGCGAGGTGAAGCAGGGCTACGAATGCGGCATCGGCATCGCCAACTACAACGACATCAAGCCCGGCGACATCATAGAGGCGTTCATCACTGAAAAACACGCCGCTGAGATCTGACGCCATTCCGCAAGTGCCGTCATCCTCCACCTCCACACCCGCGCCGCCTGTCTCGGGCAAGGCATTACTGTTTATCTTCGTCGTGGTGTTTCTCGACCTGCTGGGCGCGGGCATCCTGTTGCCCATCATTCCCTACTACGTCCGCCCCTTCCGTTCCGACGCGCTTACCGTCAGCCTGCTCTATCTCTCCTTCTCCGCCGCCCAGTTCGTCGCCAGCCCTATCCTCGGCGTACTCTCGGACCGCTACGGCCGCCGCCCGGTGCTGCTGCTGAGCATCCTCGGCTCCGCCGCCGGTTATTTCCTGTTCGGCATCGCGGGCTCGCTTTTCCTGATGTTCTTCGCCCGTATCCTGGACGGTTTTACGGGCGGCAACATCTCCACGGCGCAGGCCTACATCGCCGACGTCTCCCGTCCCGAGGATCGCGGAAAGAACTTTGGCCTCATCGGCGCGGCCTTCGGCCTCGGCTTCATCATCGGACCGGCGCTCGGCGGGCTGCTCAGCACCATCAGCATCCAGGCGCCGCCCTATGCCGCGGGTGTGCTGTCGCTGCTGACGGCCACCTTCGGATACTTCGTGCTGCCTGAATCGCTGCCCCCGGCCCACCGGCGCGTCCACGCTATCGAGTTGGCCGATCTGAATCCCATACGGCCCATCTTTCAGGCGCTTTCCCGCCAGAGCCTGCGGCTGATGCTGCTGTCCATCTTCCTGTTGAACTTCTCCTTTGGCGGCTTGCAGGCGAACTTCGCCCTGTTCACCCTGGTCCGGTTCGAGTTCACGCCGCAACAGAATGCCTGGATTTTCACCTTCATCGGGCTCTGCGCGGCCATCACCCAGGGGCTGATCGTGCGCCGCCTCAGCCCGATTCTCGGTGAGCGGCGCCTCTCGCTGATCGGCCTTGCTATTCTTACCGCCGGCTTTGTGCTGATCTCTGTCTCCTACGCCAAGTGGATGCTCTATCTTGCCGTGGTGCTGGTGTCCGGCGTCGGCCTGGCCAGTCCTTCGCAGATCGCGCTGCTGTCGCACCGCGTCAGCTCCCGCGAACAGGGGTGGCTGCTCGGAACCACGCAGTCGCTGGTAAGCCTCACCCGCGTACTCGGCCCCATCTGGGCCGGCTGGACTTTCGACGTCCTCGGAACGGGTTCCCCTTACTCCACCGGAGCGCTGCTGCTGCTGGGCGCGCTGGGTCTGAACTGGATGGCCACTAAAATGGAGAAGTAATGCCCTCCATCGGCGTGTTGACCATGGAACTGCGCATGGAAGATGCGCATTCGCTCAAAGATAAGCGGCATTTTGTCAAGGGATTGAAGGACCGTCTGCGCCACCGCTTTAACGTCTCGGTGGCCGAGGTGGACGGGCAGGATACGTGGCAGCGGTCTACCATCGCCGTCGTCACCGTATCCAAGGACCGCCCCTACGCCGAACAGACCCTGCAATTCGTGGAGAAGGACGCAGCCAATTTTCTTGGTGGCGTGTTAGTGGACGCTTTCGTGGAATGGATTGACTGACAACAAACGGCACTACGCAGGCCAAAACGCCGCGATCCGCACAAACGCGATTTATCCTCTACCCTGCCGGAACCGGATGCGATCCTCCTCGACAATCCACAACTTGATCACCGCCAGGGCATTGGCCTTGTTCTGCTGTCTGAGCCGGAGCACAATGAGACCTGACTGTTCCTCCGGGGGGTAGGCCCGAATGTTCGCGAAGTCCAGGTCGAGGGTAACCAGGATTCGTCCTTCGCTTCGAGCCCGGACTGCAATCGTCGTGTCGTCGGCGCCAGCCAGGTCCTCGTCCCAAACGGTCTTCTGCGTCGAGCCCCGCGTCGCGCAGCGCAGCCGCCGCTTCAACCTGAAGATTCTCATCCGTCTTGAACTTCACACGCCGGACTCCACCGGCAGGAGCATTGTACACTCGCGGGCCAATTCGGCGGCGTACGCCAGTGCCGCATCCAGGTCCGCCGGCTGCTACGACGGATAGCTGGCTAAGATCGCCGCGGGTTCCATTCCGGCAGCAAGGTTGTCGAGGACGACCGACACCATGATTCGTGTACCTCGGACGCAAGCCTTGCCATGGCAAACCCCTGGATTGACACTGACACGATCTCTCCAATTCACCATATCGCCGATTTTACCGCTCACGGGACGTTGGGATAGTCCAGCGATCCGGGAATCACCATCGACACCGATCGACCAACTGCTTTTCGCGAGTTCACGCTGGATGCTCGCTTGCACCGCCTCGCGGAAACGAAACGCCACGGCTGGCGCATCTTGCTCCACAAGGTAATAACGGAATCGACGAGTGATGTCGGCCTTGGCACGAGGCTGCGCCGCCGCGATGCCATCTGTCACCGCTTTCAACCGGTCCCAGAAGCCTTCATCCGCCTCGACGGGCGTGCCGGAATCAATGGCGGCGATCTCCACGGCCGCGACGGCGGCGTCAAGAGCCTCCTCCGTGGACCGGTACGCGCCCGCGCCGACGACGGTCCGGATCCGCTGTTCCTGTTGAGTTGCATGGGCATGGCGATACTCCTGCCCTCTTCCAGCGTAAAGCATGTAGGCCGGATTATGCTAGACTCAAACCGGATCCCGCCCCATGCCACACCGCACCGAACGCGTGACCGAAGCCCTCCGCGAGGAACTCAGCGAACTGATCGCCTTTGAGATCGAAGACCCTCGTCTGGCCGGCGTCGGCGTGACCGAAGTGCACGTCAGTCCGGACCTTCGCCTGGCCTCAGTCCGCCTCTCGATTCCCGGCGATGCGGCCGCCCAGGAGCGCGCCCTGGCTGCCATGCTGGGCGCTAAGTCCTTCCTGAAGAAAAACTTGGCGGAACGGCTGGACCTCTTCCGTATCCCTGAGTTACGCTTTGAAGCGGACCTGTCCCCGGGAGCAAACGCCAAACTCAAGCAACTGCTCCGGCGCGTCCGCAAAGGCCGGCCCCGTGACACGGAATTGCAAGAAAAATCGGCAGAAACTTCCTGAAATCCGCCATTCGGCCAAACAGACTGTGCTACTTTTGTTTCTTGGGGCTTGGACCCTGCTCCAGGGCGGGGATCTGCTCCGGCTGGAACAGTCGCTCGATGCCATGGGCTCGGTTTACACCGTAGTCGCATACGGAGAAGATCGGGCGAAAATGATTGCGGCTGTGGACCAGGCCTTCGAAGAAGTACGCCGCCTCGACCGGATGCTCTCAAACTATCGTCGTGACAGTGAACTGAGCCGCCTGAACCGTGACGCCGCCTCCGGGCCGGTCCACGTGAGTGAGGAGCTTTTTCAGCTCCTTGACAGATGCCAGTCCTACAGCCAGGCGAGTGAAGGCGCATTCGACATCACTGTGGGGCCGCTGATGAAGATCTGGGGATTCTACAAGGGATCCGGCCGCCTCCCGCACCGGGCCGAGATCCGGGGCGTGTTTGGCAGGATCGGATACCGGAATCTGGAACTCGATCCCAAAGCCCGCACCGTGCGGTTCAGGAAGGCAGGCATGGAACTGGATCCGGGCGGCATCGGCAAGGGGTACGCGGTTGATCGCATGGTGGAGATTCTGAAAGAAGACGGCATTGGTTCGGCTCTCATTTCGGCGGGCAGTTCCAGCATCTATGCGCTCGGCTCGCCGCCCAATGAAGACGGCTGGCCGGTGTCCATCCGTCATCCGCGCGATCTGCGCAAGGGCGTTGAGGAAGTGCGGCTGCGTGACCAGTCGATGTCCACCTCCGGCACGACGGAAAAATTCTTCCGCGCCGAAGGCAGGCTGTACAGCCACATCATGGATCCGCGCACGGGCTATCCGGCGCAGGGCGTGCTCTCCGTTTCGGTGATCGCCCCCAAGACGCTCGACAGCGAGGCGTGGACCAAGCCATTTTTTGTCAACGGCCGGGCGTGGTCCCAAAAGAACCGGCCCAAACATTTTCGTGTCTTTTTGTGTGAAAACAAAGGCGGAACGGATCAGGCATGCGCGTGGCTCCAATGACATCCCGTTTTCTTGATGCCTGCCGGCGGCGTCCCACCGACGTGCGTCCGGTGTGGTTCATGCGGCAGGCAGGCCGCTACATGAAGCCGTACCGCGATCTGCGGGCTAAGCACACCATCCTTGAAATCTGCAAGCGGCCCGATCTGGCGGCGGCTGTTACGCTGATGCCCATCGAGATGCTGGACGTTGACGCGGCCATCATCTTCGCCGATCTGCTGCTGCCCGTGGAGCCGATGGGGCTGAAGCTGGATTTTATCTCCGGCGAAGGGCCGTCGATCGACAATCCTGTCCGCACGTCCAACGACGTCGATTCGCTTTCTATTTCCAACACTGACGATCTGGCCTATGTGGCCGAAGCGATTCAGATGACTGTGCGCCAGTTGAGCGGCAAGGTCCCGCTCATCGGCTTTGTCGGCGCGCCGTTCACCCTGGCCAGCTACATGATTGAGGGCGGCCCGTCCCGCACTTTCCTGCGCACCAAGCAGCTCATGTACCGCGACGAGGTGCTGTGGCGCCGCCTGATGGGCAAGATCGTGGATGTGCTGGGCCCGTTCGCTTTGATGCAGGTGGGTGCGGGCGCCCGCGCCATCCAGGTTTTCGATAGCTGGGTGGGCGCGCTTGGCCCGGACGACTACGTGCGCTACGTGGCCCCTTATTCCCGCGCTCTCATCGAACGCATCCGTTCCTCCAGCGTTCCGGTCATCCATTTCGGCACCGGCGCCGCCGGCTTCTTCAAGGAACTGCATGCGGCGGGCGGCGACGTAATGGGCGTGGACTGGCGGATCAATATTGACCAGGCGTGGATGGACATCAGCTACCGTTCGGCCATTCAGGGCAACCTGGATCCGGCGGTGCTCTTTGCGCCCCTTCCTGAACTGAAGGCCCGTGTTCACGAACTGCTGAAGCGCACCGGCACCCGTCCCGGCCACATCTTCAACCTCGGCCACGGCATACTGCCTGAGACGCCGGTGGACAACGTGCGCGCTGTTGTGCAGTTCGTGCGCGAATTCAAGCCGTGATTGTCATCGTTGGCGGCGGCATCTCCGGATTGTCCGCCGCCTGGTATCTTTCGCGCGCCGGGCTGCCCTGCACCCTCATCGAAAAACAGCCGCGCCTGGGTGGTGTGATCGAAACCGGCCATTACGAGGATTGTGTACTCGAAGGCGGCCCCGACAGCTTCCTTGCCGCCAAGCCCGAAGCGCTGCAGTTGATCCGTGAACTGGGCCTTGAGGATCAGGTCATCTCCTCCAACGATCACCAGCGCGTCACTTACATCTGGAAGCGCGGCCGGCTTATCCCCATGCCCGACGGACTGATGATGATGGTGCCCACCAAAATCGCGCCCATGATCACCACGCCGCTGCTCAGTTGGCCGACAAAGCTGCGCATGGGTCTCGAATTTTTCCACCGCGCGCCGGCCGATCCGCCCGAGCGTTCGGTAAGCGAATTTATCCGCGAGCACTACGGGCAGGAAACAGTCGACTACCTGGCCGAGCCACTGCTGAGCGGCGTCTATGGCGGCGACCCCGGCGCGCTCAGCGCCGACAGCGTCCTCACCCGGTTCCTGCAGATCGAGAAAAAATACGGCAGCCTCACACGTGGCGTGCTGGCCGCCCGCCGCGCCGCGCCTCCCTCGGCACAAAGCGGAGCGCTGTTCCGTTCCATGAAGCGCGGGCTGGGTCAATTGATCGATGCGCTAACCACGCAAACAGGCCCCCATATGCGCGTGATTTCGGGCGGTGTGGACGTGGTGGAACGAACCCGGGAGGGCTACCGGGTGCGCGTTTCCGGTGAGTGGATCGATGCCAGCCACCTTGTGTTGGCCATGCCCGCCTATGCCTCCTCGCGCCTGGTGGCGCCCCATGATGCCGAACTCGCCCGCCTGCTCAACACCATCGACTACGGCTCTTCGATGACCGTGACCCTGGTCTACAAGCCCGGCCACCTGGATCATCCCACCACCGGGTTCGGCTTTCTGGTTCCGCGCAAGGAACTGCGGCTGGTGCGCGCCTGTACGTGGGCGCATCGCAAGTTCCCCTACCGCGCCCCTGAAGGCTGGTCGATTGTGCGCTGCTTCCTGGGAGGCAAGGGCAATGAGCACGTGCTCGATCTGTCCGATGAGCAGGTGAGCGCCGGCGTGCTTTCCGACCTGCGGCGAATGATGGGCGTTTCCAATGTGCCCGATTTTCAACGTATCACGCGATGGCGCCGCGGGATGGCGCAGTTCACCCTCGGCCATGCGCACCGGGTGAATCAGATCCGTAGCCGGATGGCGGCCCTGCCCGGCCTGCATCTGGCGGGAAATTACTTTGGCGGCATTGGCATTCCGGACTGCATCCAAACCGGTAAACTGGCCGCGGAACGGATCCGCGCGGCATGTTGATTCTGGCTTCGAAGTCACCGCGGCGGCAGGAGATCCTGCGCGACGCCGGGTTTGAGTTCGTCGTGCGGCCATCCGAGGTGGAAGAAATCCGGGGTCCCGATGAGCCGCCCCAGGATTACGTGCAGCGGTTGGCGAAGGAGAAGGCCGGGGCCACGCCGATGGGCGATGGCGATGTTGTACTTGCCGCCGACACCGTGGTGGTGCTGCGCGGCGAGGTGTTGGAAAAGCCAGCCGATGCGGCCGACGCCACGCGTATGTTGAAACTGCTGTCGGGCAAGACGCACGAGGTCTACACCGGCATCTGCCTTCGTAGCGCGAGCCGGGAGATCGTGGATGTGGCGCGCACCAAGGTACATTTCGTGCGCATGAGACCCGCCGAGATTCGCGATTACGTCGCCAGCGGCGAACCGATGGACAAGGCCGGCGCCTACGGCATCCAGGGCCTTGCCAGCAAGTTCATCCGCCGCGTGGAAGGCTGCTATTTTAACGTTGTCGGGCTGCCCGTATCATTGGTGTACAAGCACTATGAAAGGCTCAGCGGGTAGCTTCCAGGCGATCAGCCGGCTCGGTTCCCTCTACTTCCTCCTTCAGTCGATCCTCATCGCCGCCTGGTGGATTCTGATTGCCTGGGGCGCCGTCCATCCAGGCGCCGCCGTGATCCCCTTCTTTCTGGCTGACGCCGCCCTGGTGATCGCCTCGGCCTTCACCGCCCTGCTGCTGCTCCACAAGCAGCCGTCCGCCTTAACCGCTGGCTGGATCACCACCGGCGCCGCGGCCTACGCTTTTCTCTACTGCCTGGGCTACTCGGCGATCCACGGTGCGGGCTGGGTGAACGTGGCCCTGATGCTCCCGCCACCGGTGCTGAGTGCGATCTTCACTTCCACAGCGGGCGGCGTTGATCGCATGTTCCGAACCGCCCGGCCCGCCTCTGCCTCGCGCAATCTCGCCAAGACGCTGGCTCAGATGGCCGTCTTCTGGACCGTCTTTCTCCTGCTGATTCCCGCGCTCATCCGCAATGCGGAGGCCGAAATCGGCGTTGCTTTCCTGCGATTTGCAGCACGGCCTTCCATCGGCATCGTGGTGTTCCTGGCATCGAGCGCACTGGGTGTGTGGAGCGCGTACACCATGGCGCTACAGGGCGCCGGCACTCCGCTGCCTATCGACAGCCCGAGGCGGCTGGTGACCGGCGGCCCCTATTCGCTGGTCCGGAATCCGATGGCTGTTGCCGGGGTAGGGCAGGGAATCGGCGTGGCCATTGCCACCGGATCCTGCGGTACGCTGCTGTTTGCCCTGGCCGGCGCCGTGGTCTGGAACTACGCTGTTCGCCCCGTCGAAGAGGCGGCATTGGCGCAATCCTTCGGTGAGGAATATGTCCGCTACCGCCGCCGCGTCCGATGCTGGTGGCCGCGTCCTGTCAAAATGAAGTGATGAGATTGGCCCCCCGCCGGATCGTTTTGTGCGCGGCTTTCGCGTTCGCTGTCTTCTTTGCCTACTACGCCTCCACTGCTCAGTCCGGAGAACGGATGCCGGCCGAGGACCTGCATCGGCCCAGTAAACAGCCCGACCGCATCGTGCTCAGTTGGACGGCCGACCCGGCGACGTCGGCCGCGGTGAACTGGCGCACCGCCACCGCCGTGAAGCAAGCCGTTGCGGAGGTGGCGATTGCCGGCGATGGACCCGCCTTTGCGAAACAGGGCCGGCGCGTCAACGCGAAATCGGAAGACTTCGAATCCGATCTCGGACGCGCGCGTTTCCATTCGGCCGTTCTTGACGGTCTGAAGCCGGATACACAATACGCATACCGGGTCGGCGACGGCTGGAACTGGAGCGAGTGGTTCCACTTCCGCACGCTATCCAACAAGCCTTCTCCGCTCACCTTCGTCTATGTCGGCGACGCGCAGAACGACATACTGTCGCTGTGGTCGCGGCTGATTCGCACGGCCTACACGCAGGCGCCGGACATGCGATTCCTCATCCACGCGGGGGATCTGGTGAACGTCAGCCACCGCGACGCCGAATGGGGCGAATGGTTCCGCGCCGCCGGCTGGATCAGCGGCATGGTGCCCTATGTGCCGGCGCCGGGCAATCACGAATATCCCAGTCAGAATTCCGTCCGCAAGCTCACCGCGCATTGGCGGCCGCAATTCACGCTTCCCGAAAACGGGCTGCCCGGTCTCGAAGAGACCTCCTACTACGTCGACGCCCATGGCGTGCGCGTGGTGGCCCTCAACTCCAATGAACGCCAGCAGGAGCAGGCTGCGTGGCTGGACAAGCTGCTTTCCAACAACCCCAACCGCTGGACCGTGCTGACCTTCCACCATCCGATCTTCTCGGCAGCCAGGAAGCGCGATAACAAGGAACTGCGCGCGTTGTGGCAGCCGGTGATCGAGAAGCACCGGGTGGACCTTGTGCTCACCGGCCACGATCATACCTACGCCCGCGGCAACGCGCCCACGGGCAGCAATCAGCGCTCAGCCAAGTCGGGTACCGTCTACGTGGTGTCGGTTTCCGGGCCCAAGATGTACGAAGTGGAGCGTGAAGCCTGGATGGATCGCGCGGCCGAAGACACGCAGCTTTTTCAGGTGATCCGCATTGACGGCGACCGGCTGGCCTACGAATCGCGTACGGCCCGCGGCGTCCTCTATGACGCCTTCGATCTGCGCAAACAGGCCGGCAAGCCCAATCGCCTGACAAACCGCATTCCGAAGACGCCAGAGAACCTCCGCGGCGCCGCTATGCCTTCCGCGGCGGGTCAATAAGGTTGTATGCTTTCCCTTATGCGCCTCCGGGTTCTGATTTGTTGCGCCGTTCTGGCGGGGATCTCTTTCGCGGGAGACTGGCCGCAATGGCGGGGGCCCGCCGGCAATGGCGTGAGCGAGGAGACCAATCTTCCCCTGAAGTGGACCAACGAGGAAAACGTCACCTGGAAGCTGCCGATGCCCTCCCGCAGCGGTTCCACGCCCATCATCTGGAAAGAGCATATCTTTCTCAACGTGGCCGAGGGAGACAACCTGGAGGCATGGGCCGTGGATCGCAATTCCGCCAAGGTGTTGTGGAAGCGCCCGGTCACCGGCGGCAATTACAAGATCAATAAACAGAACATGAGTTCTCCTTCCCCGGTCACCGACGGGAAGACCGTCTGGTTTCTCACCGGGACCGGAATACTGAAGGCCTTTGACTTCGCCGGCAAGGAACTCTGGATGCGCGACATCCAGAAGGATTATGGCGCCTTTGGTCTCATGTGGGGCTACGGATCGAGCCCGCTGCTCTACAACGGCTCTCTGTATGTGCCGGTGCTGCATGGGATGAAGACCGACGAAACCTCCTACCTGCTGCGCATCGACGCCCGGACGGGGAAGACGATTTTCAAACAGGACCGTCCGACCACGGCCCAACGCGAGTCCCCTGACGCTTATGTCACCCCGCAGTTACTCCGTTACGACGGCCGTGTGGAAATCGTATTGAATGGCGGTGACTGCGTGACCGGACATGATCCTCAGACTGGTAAGGAACTGTGGCGGTCCTGGGGTCTGAATCCGAACAACGACGGCAATTTCCGTATCATCGCGTCTTCTTTGACCCATGACGGCATCGTCTACGCGCCCACGCGCATCCGCCCCATGCTGGCGATCAAGGCGGGCGGCCGCGGCGACATTTCCAACACCCACGTGCTGTGGAAGTTCGAGAATGGGCCTGACGTTCCCTCGCCGGTGACCGATGGAAAGTATCTCTATGTGCCCAACGATCGCGGCATCCTCTGGGTGCTGGACGCCAAGACCGGGAAAGAAGTCTACGGCGGCAAGCGGATTCAGCCCGCCATCTACAGTTCCTCGCCCGTTCTTGCCGACGGCAAAGTGTACATCACCAACGAGGAAGGCACCACCACGGTCCTGAAGGCCGGCGCCGAATTTGAGGTATTGGCGGAGAACGCGCTGGGCGAGTACACGCTCAGTTCGCCGGCGGTTTCGAACGGACAGATCTTTCTGCGAACGGAAAAGTTTCTTTACTGCATCGGCAAACGCCGGCCATAACCTCAAATGGGGACATCTACTCCCTGGATGTGCATTTCTAAGTGCGCAAGTCCCGATTGGCGTTGACACTGCCCGGCACTCGCGACATGATCTTAAGGATCGCCCGGGGCGCGCTCTTTAAGCGGTGACTCCCGCCGCCGGGCTTTCTTGTGCGCAACGGGAGAACTTCAGCGAGTGAAACCTCTACTTACCGTCCTTGCGGGACTTCTCGGCATCGCCCTTCTGGGCGGACTGTGTACTAGCCAGCATAGGCCCGCGTTTGAGGCGGACTTATCCGCTAAAACTGTCTCGGCTCTTAACAATCCAGGAGTCCGGGTTACTGCTCTCGGCCAGATCATGACGCTTGAGGGGGAGGTGCCCGATGAGGCCGCCAGGGAGCGGGCGGGCGAACTCGCGCGCTCGGTGTACGGCGTGGCCGAAGTTCGAAACCTGTTGACGGTGAAGGTTGCTGCGGGGGGCGCGGTAACCATGACGCCGGCCGAACGCAGCGCGGCGGTCAACTGTCAGTCACTGTTCGACGGCCTGTTGAAGGAGAATATCCGCTTCGCCACCGCGCGTTCGGTGATCGATCCATCCAGCTATCCCCTGCTGAACAAGCTGGCAGATGCCGCCAGAACCTGTCCCGCCGCCCGCATCGAAGTGGGCGGACATACCGACCCGCGCGGCGCGATGGCCATGAACATGAAACTCAGCGAGGAACGGGCGGCCTCCGTCGTCGCCTACCTGGTGGGACGCGGGCTGGAGGCAGGCCGGCTCACCAGCGCGGGCTATGGCCCAACCAAGCCCATCGCCGGCAACGACACCGCCGCGGGCATGGCGCAGAACCGCCGTACCGAATTCAAGGTGAAAGGACTATAACCACGTGGGAACCGGATACGTATTCCAGAACATCCTTCTGTGCCTGCTGCTGGCCGGCATTATCGGCACGATCGTCGGCTGGCTGCTGAAGACCTTCCTTTCGGCCGGCAAGCTGACGGAAGTGGAAGATCTTTGGCGCGGCCGGCTGGGCGCCGTGGAAGGGGAGCGCGACTCGCTGGCTGTGCATCTGAAAGAGGCGAAGGCGAATTTCGAAGGGATCAGCGGAAAGGTCCCGGGTCTCGAAGCCGCCCTGGCTGCCGGTGCGGTGTCGGCGGCGAATCTGACAGCCGATCTGAAGGCTTGCTCGGAAGCCCGCGCCAGGTTGGAGGCGCAGGTGGCCGATTGGACGGTGAAGGCCAGGGCATGGGACACCGAACGCGCGCGTTTCGAATCCGAGGTGCGGACCTCCGCCGGCAAGCTGACCGAAGTGGAAAATCTTTGGCGCGGCCGGCTGGGCGCAGTGGAAGGCGAACGCGACACGCTGGCCGTGCAACTGAAAGAGGTGAGCACGAGTTTCGAAGGGGTCAGCGCAAGGGTCCCGGGTCTCGAAGCCGCGGTGGCTGCCAGCGCGGCTTCGGCGGCAAAGCTGATGGCCGACCTGAAGGCTTGCTCAGACGCCCGCGGCACATTGGAGGCGCAGGTGGCCGATTGGACGGCGAAGGCCAAGGCATGGGACACCGAACGCGCGCGCTTTGAAGCCGAGGTAAGCACCCTACAGGCCGATGCCGGCAAACTGAGGGCCGGCCTTTCCGCTGCCGGCAAAGCCAACGCCGACCTGGAAGGCGCCTGGCAGGCCCGTTTCACCACCGTAGAAGGCGAGCGCAATCAGTTCTTCACGCAGCTTTCCGATTTCACCGCACGGGCCGCAACCACCGAATCGGGTTACAAGACCCGGATCTCGGAATTGGAACAACAACTGGCGCGTCTGAAGAAAGAGGACGAGGGTGAAGACGCGGCCTTCCGCCAGGAGATTGCCGGCCTGAAATCCCGCACCGCACAGTTGGAAGCCGAAGGCCGCAGTCTCTACGACAAACACCTCATCGTAATCCGTGAGAGAGATTCGGCCAATGCCGAAATTGAGCGCATGCGCAGAACCGCCGAGGCTGAGAACGTCAGGTTCCGGATGGAGATCGAGGAATTGAAACAGCGGGCGCAGGCCGACCGCGACGCCCTGGTTGCGCGTATGACCGATGCGGAAACGGCCTGGACCGCCCGTCACGCCGAACTGGAGAGGAAACTGGCCGCGCCGATGGCGATGGCCGCCGCGGCGGGTGCCGGAAGCGCCGCCGCCGTCAGCACTGGCGATGGTCAGTTCCGCCAACTGAAATCGCGCTTCGACTCCTTCCTGGTCAGGATGCAGAAGGAAGGCTACGGCGACATCGAACGGATTGAGGGGATCGGACCTGTGTTCGGACAGAAGCTGCGCTCCATCGGTATCAATTGGGTGAGGGAACTGCTTGAGCAGGGCGCCTCCCCGGCAGGCCGTGAGCGCATTGTGGAGGAGACCGGCATCAAGCGCGAACTGATTCTGCGCTGGGTCAATGCGGCCGATCTGCTGCGTGTGGAAGGCGTGACGCCGGACTGGGCCGAATTGCTGGAGGCCTCAGGCGTGGATACGGTGAAGGAACTGCGCAATCGGGTGCCGGCCAATCTCCACCGCAAGATGGAGGAAACGAACCCGACCAATGGCGCCGGCACTTACGCTCGCGAAGTGCCTCCGGTGGAGGTCGTTGCCCGCTGGGTGGAAATTGCCCGGACGCTGGATCCGAAGGTGACGCACTAGGCGCCATCCCAGAGGCGGACTCCGAGGGCCTGTAGAACCGGCGGCGCGATCTGGAGCAGACCATGGGAATCATTGCCAGCGATGTGGATGCCGATGACCCTCGTGGTGCCTTTCTCCAGAATGACGGCGCCGGAGTCTCCCTTTTGCGCGCGCGCCGGTGTGGAGTAAGGTACCAGATTGCCGATGCGAACCGCGCCGGTCAGGCCCGGAAGTTCGTTCACCAGGAACGTCCCGAGTGCTCCTTGAATCCGGCCGTGTTGAATCCCGGTTACCGCTCCGACGCGAGTTACCAACACTGGAGAATCCTCGCGTAACTCGGATGTCAGCAGCCGCCTTATGGCCGACGGCCGCCCGATGCCGGGAATCTCCGCACGGAAGCTGGCCCCCGCGGGATCGATCGAGGCAAGTGCCCCATCCACGGGGTTGTCTGAATCTTGGCGCAACTCGGTGAATTTCAGGAGAGAACCGACGCGATGAAAAGCGATGCTGCTGTTGGCGTCCACCGGGGACTCAACGGAGTCCTGTGCTCTGGCCCGGCCTGAACGCGCCAGCACGTGCGAGCAACTGAGCGTGAGCGGCAGCACCGGACCGGTGTCCCGCCGTACGACGAGGCCAAGTGTCCCCTTGGTGCCTGCAAAGTGCGCCAACTCGCTGCCGGGCGCCAGAGACGTGGGCCCATGCGCCACCGGGATTCCCGAGATCGGTTGGACGTCCCGCAGGAATCGTAGTCGAGGGAATCCTGGAATCGTGAACCGCTCCGGAATTCTCTGCGCGAGGTCTAAACGGCTCTCTCCTACCTTACGCAGAACATAGAACTTTATCGCCAACTCACCGGTGGGGTTCCCTGCCGCCCACTTTGCCCCGGCGGCGATTCCAATTATGTTTTCACGCCACGGCCAGCGCTGAATGCGCCGCCAGTTCGCCTTCTCCTCGGGGCCCCATTCGCGTTTGCCCGTCCTGCGTCCGCCCAGCAATGCTGCCATCACTTGTACCGCCGAATGACAATTCCGGATGCTCATCTTCATTATTCCGGCCTCAGTTTCTGCAGTACCTGCCGCAGCGGGATGTTGAGTCCAAACACGAGGTTGGTTCGGCGGGCGGTGACCGTGGCGCCTGGAGCCGTTCCGGGGAACTGTTTGTTGGTGTAGGCTGTGCCGGCAAAGACCTGAATCTGGTTGATGCCAAGGCCCCCGGCAAAGATCACGCGGTCCAGCGGCCGGTTGGCAACCCCGATTCCGACGAGCAGCACGGGCGTGATGCCCATCCGCTTTGATTTCGTATCCACCTTCATCGGCAGAACGTTCAACATCGCGTAAAGGCTTTGACGGCTGATCTCCCTGGCGGCGAGAGTCTGCGAGGTGGACTCGAAGGTGGTTTCCTTGACCGATTTCAAGGGAATGCCGGCGCTCACGTCCCAAAAGTATTTGCCTTCGTTGTCATAGGTCTTTGTGCCAATCGCAACCGGCTGGGCGCCCGATGTTTGGATGCTTCCCTCCACTTTGATATCGGACGGAACGGAACTGACACTCATGACGCCGCCACCCCATAGGGATACCGGTTGAACCTTTACCGATTCGTCAGTGGCCTGGGCCTGGCCTGAGAAAATCAGGTCAGCCAGATCCTTGAGCATATGAGGGAGTTTCGCCGACACCTCGGCACGGTATGAGACGTTAAGGTATTGGGTCTCGATCTGGAAGCCGCCAGTCCGGGAAAGAGACTTGCCGTTGGACGAGTTGACGTCGCCCCAATCCGGCGCGATCACCTCCTGCAGCCTGGCGCCCTCGGCCACATTGTTCAGTCGAAGGGCCCAGTCGCGCGCGGATGCCTTTCTCTCGGCGGTTTCGTAGAACGGGCGCAATCGTTCCAGGATGCTGTCGGCCGGCTGCTTCTCGAGAGTGCCGATCAGTTCGTCCCGTTGCTGCGCAGTCAACACCAGTTCTCCGCGGGCCACGCGGATCTCAACGAGCTTGCGGGCAAGCAACTCCTGGGAGAGGCCCGTGACGTCCGTTTCGATCGCCCGGTCGACAAGATGCCGCAACTGCCTCTGTTCCAAAAAGTTGCGAACGTCTTCCGTTGAGGCGCCGCGGGCGTTCAGGTGAAGGTAGACCAATCCAAGGTTGCGGCTGCCGAAAATGCGATTGCCAGCCAATTGGAGATCGGACCAGCGTGCGTTGTGGTAGAGGAACCACTTTTCCTTGTCGACTTCCACGGCGTTGTCCTTCCATCGGAGGACATGAATGATGCAGTAGAAGTCTTTTGAGCTGCGGACGGCCGATCCGAGAGTCTGGTCGATCAGCTTTTCGGCATCGCTCAGGCGGAGGTCGGCCGTCTTGACGATTTCAGGGCTTACCTCGACTGTACCCTTTGGTGGTCCGAACCGGAAAACCTGATCCTGGCCCGTCGCAACGATCGCGGCGAAGCTGAACGAAATGGCGAAGGCTTTTAGAATTGACATGTTGTGTTCCTTCCGGGTTTGTCAGAACAAGCGGAAAGGGCGCCGGAAATAGGCCACTGCATCCCCATTCTTTTTTTGCTGGCCTGGAGCCCTGTTGCGGCGGGCGCGGGGATGCTATCATAATCGTTTGCACGGTCTGATCCCGGCGCGCGGAAAGTTGTGTGCGCTCACAGCGGGTTCAGGCGTGGATCTGGACAGGTGGCCGAGTGGTTAATGGCAGCAGACTGTAAATCTGCCGCTCCTTGCGAGCTACGGAGGTTCGAATCCTCCCCTGTCCACCAGCGAAATTCAAAGCGAGTACCAGCCAACTGGGAAAATTGGGTAGTATAGTTTAAGGTGGGCCGATGTAGCTCAGTTGGTAGAGCGCGTCCTTGGTAAGGACGAGGTCACCAGTTCAATCCTGGTCATCGGCTCCAGCAAGAAATCCCGCCTTCCTTCACCCGAGAAAGACAAGTACCGGTGAGAGAGCGACAAGGCTTGGGCGCCCGGCAGCGGGCAGGTAGCACAGGAGAGGCTTCGACATGGCCAAAGAGAAATTTGATCGCACAAAACCGCACGTAAACATCGGTACGATCGGTCACATCGATCAC
>JANRLE010000172.1:0-3296 GCA_033762895.1 Bryobacteraceae bacterium
GCCCGAAGGGGCCTACGGCCATGGCGGGGCATTTGGGACGCTAGGCATGGTGGATCCGAAGAACAACGCCGTGCTGGTGTACCTGATCCAGCGGATGGGACCGGGGCCGGACACAGGGCGCAACGCGTTTGTGGAGATTGCCGGGGCGGCGGTGTCTGCCTGACGCGGACGCCCCGGCGGAGATCGCCTACGTGCCTTCGACATCCATCTCGGGGTCCTCGGCGAAACTCAGCGTACTGGAGCCGTTGGTCACAGAGAAGGCAACGGTGAGTTCATATTTATTCATCACGCCTTGCCCAGGGTTATTAACCGACGCTGCGCCGAGTGAGGCCTGGTTGTTGGAGGATGCTCTGGTCAGAAGAACACCGTCTGAAAACGGGGAATACGCCTGGGCCTGATTAGCCGGAAGCTGAAGCGCCCGGGCGACGATCACCGTCACATTGCCGGTGACGCTCCAACCGGAGGGGCCGACGAAGTTCAATTGGACATTGTCACCATTGTTTACCTGCAATACTTGATTCTGATTGGGATTGCTACTTGGATTGTAAGGGGTCCAGTTCGTGCCGTCGTTCGAGTATGCGATCGAGATGCCCGTTGTGGCCGTCGAGCCATACGTAAATTGGTAATATCCGGTTGCCATCTAACCCTCCTAGGGGGGAAGTAAGCCGCGCCAGATGGCGGGGCAGCCAAGGTTGAGGACATCGGTTTCTGGATGTCCCTGGACAAGAGGCATTGCGAGACAGGAGTGGGGGTTGAGTACGGGATCTCACTCGTGCGGCTGTCGCAATTGCAGGCAACAGGTCATCATCCCGGCCGTGCTCTGGGGGAATCGCGAGAGGCCGGCTCGCGGCATCCGGCGCAGGTGCTCACGCGTAAAGGCGATCCAGGTAGGACCAGACGCAAGAGGTGCTGAATTTCCCTGAGTTGGTCAGTTCAGGTCAAGGCGCATGCGCGTGAGCGAGGGCGTGCCCCCGCTGGGCGGCTTCCTGCAACCGGCAGATGGAAGATGCCGGAGTCCAATGGACCGTGTATTGCGCAGTTCCGAGGCTGGTGAACTGGCGGTGTATGCATCTCATGTGGAACCCTCTCTTGGCGTGCCCGCCAGAATCCTTGCGGAGAATCCTACAGTTTTCTCCTGTAGCCGTCAAGAAAATCCTGCTGCGGGATTTGCCCCACTGCCGACGCCTGCTATAATTCCTCACACCGTTCCGTGAGGTGCAGGCGATGGACATGATTGGCCGTTCGCTGAGGCAATACTCACTCCTCGAGCAACTAGGCGAGGGGGGGATGGGGGTTGTCTATAAGGCTCAGGACTTGGTGTTAGGCCGGTTTGCGGCGGTGAAGGTGTTGCCTGCCGCGCACCTGAGCGACGACCAACTCCGGCAACGGTTCCATCGCGAGGCCCGTGCGGCATCAGCCCTGAACCACCCCAGCGTGGTAACGATCTACGAGACGGGGACGGTGGATGGGATCGATTTCATCGCCATGGAGTATGTGGCCGGGAGGACGCTGCAATCGCTGTTGCGATTCCGGCGGCTTTCCGCGGCCGAGGCAGCCGGCTATGCGGCGCAGGTGGCCGATGCGCTCGCACGGGCGCATGCGGCAGGGGTGGTGCACCGCGACATCAAGCCCGGCAACATCATGGTGACCGAGGACGGGCTGGTGAAGGTGCTCGATTTCGGGCTCGCCCGCCTGAATGAGCTGACGCAAGCGGCGGCTGCCGACGGGGCGACACAGACGTTTCTGACGCGAGCCGGGGCGATCATGGGAACGATCGCCTACATGTCTCCCGAACAGGCCAGCGGTCAGGAGGCGGGGCCGCAATCGGACATCTTTTCCCTCGGGGTGGTGCTGTTTCAAATGCTGTCCGGCGAGTTGCCGTTTGCGGCGAACTCGCAGATGGCGTTTCTGCACAACCTGCATTTTGGCGCGCCGCGCGAGTTGAAGGAGCTGTGCCCGGAGGTTCCCCCGGCGCTGGCTGCCGTCGTACGCCGCATGCTGGAGCGGGATCTGACGGCGCGGTATGCCTCGATGGCGGACGTGCGCCATGATCTGCGGCCGTTTACCGGGGCGGTGTCGGCGCTTCATCATCTCACCGAGGCGCCGACGGTATCGATGGTTGCTTTGCCGGCCGAGGTCACGGCTCCGCCGGCAGTTCGCAAACCGTGGAACCGGAAGCTGCTCGCAATTCCCGCCGCGGTGGTGCTGGTGTCAGCAGCGGGTTGGTACGCGACGCATGCCGATTTCTCGCGGTTCGTCAAGCCGCCCGCGCAGGAGTCCTTCAACGCCGCCACCGCCACACCATATGAGATCTACCAGCGCGCCCGTGCGTTGTTGAACCGCCATGACCGGAAGGACAACCCGGCCAAGGCCATCGAGTTGTTGGAGCAGGCCGTGGAAAGGGACCCGAAGTTCGCCCTTGGCTATGCCGCGCTGACCGAGGCATACGGCTTCCGGAATAAGATCCAGCCGGACCCCCAATGGCTGAAGCTGATGGCGCAGAGCGCGGAACGCGCTATGCAATTGAATCCCGAACTGGCCGCATCTCATCTGGCGTCCGGGCTGCACTTGATGGAAGCGGGGAAGAGGAAGGAAGCGGAGCCCGCGCTGCGCCGCGCCGCGGAACTGGATCCGCGCAGCGAGGCGCCCTACATCTACCTGACTGTGCTCTACACGTCGATGCGCGACAACGCGCGGGCCGCCGAAAGCGTGGAACGCGCAATTCAGCTGAATCCGAAGAACTGGATGCCCTATCTCGATCTCGGCGTGCTGCATTACCGGACCAATCCGGCGCGGTACGCCGAGGCGGCGAAAGCCTGGGAGCAGGCGCGCGCGTTGTCGCCGGACAACCTGCGCGTGCTGCCTAATCTCGCCGCGGCGTACCACATGCTCGACCGGTACGAAGACGCAGCCTCGACGCTCCAGCGGGCCATCGAGATCGATCCGGATGCCAGGCACTATGCGAATCTCGGGACGCTGCGTTTCTTTCAGGGCCGGTATGCGGATGCGGTTCCTGCGCTGGAAAAGGCGGTGGAACTGGCTCCGAACCGCTATCTGTATTGGGCGAATCTCGCCGATGCCTACCGTTGGACCCCCGGACTGAAGGCCAAGGCTCCGCAAACGTATCAGCGGGCCATCCAACTGGTACGCGAGCAGATCGCGCTCAAAGCCGATGATCCGGATCTGATCTCCAGGCTCTCGATCTATCTGGCCAAGTCGGGCGACAAGGTCGCGGCGGTGGCGGAGTTGAAGCGCCTGACGCCAGGCAAGACAACCCCGGCCTCTGTGCTCTACCG
>JANRLE010000173.1:0-24999 GCA_033762895.1 Bryobacteraceae bacterium
AGGCCTCCGGCCCTTCCGCTCTGGCAAATGGCCGCGCTGGCCACCGCAGGCTGCCTGCTCGTGTGGTTCGCCTGCCGGCGGCTGGCTGCCTCAATGGACGAAATCCCGCGGCCCACTGAGGCCCCGCAAAGTGGCCTGAAGTTCACCTGACCACCCGAACCGAACAGCCGGCATGCGCGGCCACCGCCTCCGATGTGCTGCCCAACAGCAACCGGTCCACGCCGCGCCTGCCATGCGAGCCCAACACGATCAGCCCGGCATTCCACTCCGCCGCTTCCTCCACGATGATCTGCTTCGGCGGCTCACTCAGCACGGAGATGGACTCGGAAGTCTTCAGCCCCGCCTCCTCCAGAACTTCCAGCGCCCCCCGCACCGCCTGTTGGGAACGCTGCATCGCCTGCTCCCTTTGCGGCTCAAGGTGCGAGGGATCAAGCGCGGGAATCTCAAAGGCGGCGCGGAAAAATCCCAACTGCAACTCCACTGCGCTCAATACCCTTACCTCTGTTTCCGGGGGCCAGGGTAGCGAGGCAATCGCCTTGGCCGCGCGCGCCGATCCTTCTGAGCCATCCACCGCGAGTAACACCCGGTAACCCGCCCCGGCCGGGACGGGCGCTCTCACCACCTCCACCGAACATCCGGCATGCCGCAGAACCGCCCGCGAGACGCTGCCCAGCAGAAAACGCTCCAGCGCGCCCGCGCCGTGCGCCCCCACGATGATCAGATCCGCCCGCCAGAGGCCGGCGTGATCCACAATCGCCGTTCTGGGGTCGCCCTGCAACACCACACCCTCGGCCTCCATCCCGGCGGAGCGCAACCGGTCCGCGGCCCGGCCTGTCAACAGCTTCGCGTTTTCCTGCACCACCTCCACCACCGGCGCGCCCAGCACGTAGGGATGGGCCAACTCCACCGCGTTCACCACCTGTATGGAAGCCCCGGCCGGCCAGGGCCGCGCGGCAACTTCCTCCAGCACGGCTTCGCTTGCCTCAGAGGCATCGATTGCGAGAAGAATTCTCATCTTTTTGTTTCTCCGCTACCAAGGTAGCAGGAGTGCCACGTGCCCCCTCAATGGCACTTCAGTTGCTCCCGTAGCCGGTATGCGCATCCTCTTCCTTGTCATGCTGGCCGCGGCGGCGTTCGGCCAACAACCTGCCCGCCCGGCGAAGATTCAAACGCTCATCCTTACCGGCCAGAACGGCCACGACTGGCGAAAGGTAACCCCGCTGCTTCGCCAGGCCCTGGAGGATACCGGCCTCTTTGAGGTTCGGGTAAGCGAGGAGTTCCGCGGCGCCGGTCCCGAGACCCTGGCCCCCTATGACCTTGTAGTGGTGAACTACTTTGACGCACGCAAGCCCGAATTGCGCTGGGGCGGCAAAGCTGAGCAGGCCCTGGCGGGTTTCGTTGAATCCGGCAAGGGACTGGTGATCTACCACTTCAGCCTGGCGGCGTTTGACGGCTGGCAGGCCTGGGAAGAGATGTCGGGCGGGAACTGGCGTACGAAAAACGGACATCATTCGCCGCCCCACGACTTCGAACTGACCGTGCGTATTCCCGATCACCCCATCGTACGGGGAATGCCTGCGAAGTTCCGCCAGCAGGCCGATGAGCTTTACGCCAACCTGAAGTGGCAGCCCGGCCGGGAGCACTATCAGGTGCTGGCCACCGCCTGGGACGACCACAAGTTGTACCAGGGCAAGGCGCGCCAGCCGATTCCCGGAGACGGGCTGGATCACCCGATGCTTTGGGTCAGTGAGCGGGGCAAAGGACGCATCTTCGTCACCGCGCTGGGGCATGACGCGGCCGCCGTGCAGACTCCGGCCTTCGTCACCACCTTCACCCGCGGCTCCCAATGGGCCGCCACCGGCGAAGTGACCATTCCCTGTCCGCTGAATTGAAGACGAATCAGTTGCGCGGGTTCAGATTCGGCAGGATTCCGCCTCCGGTTGGAGCAGCCGCCGCCTGGGCATCGAAGCGCACCGAGAACGCTTCCTGGCCCGTGCTGCCTTCAAACTCTACGCGCGCCAGGCGGCCATCGCGCACATAAAGGCGGCCGCGGCCCGAAGCCTCGCCGAGCCCGAACCCGGTGATCTCCAGATCCGCCATATCAGCCTGCGTGGAAGTCCACCGGCCGCTCAGCGATGTGACCACCGAACTGTAGACCGACATGTCGAATGCGCCATCGTTGCGCAGATTCACACGCATCCTCCGCACCTGATCCCCGCGATTGCCTAACGTGATCTGCCCGCCGCCATTGGCGGTTTCGTTCACCGGAGTGAAGCGCCGGGCGGGAAGCCGCGCCCCCGCCGCGCGGCCGCGCCGCGAGTTGTCGCTGATGCGGGCGCCGGGCGTCCAGAACGCTGTGCCATCGGTGGTCCACGAAAATTCGAAGGTATAGCCCTCCGTGCCCCGCCGGGAATCCTTGATTGCCACAATCGCCGTATAGTTGTTGCCAGGCCGCGGTTCCTGCACCATCCTTACTTCACCCCGCCCGTCGATGCCCCGCCAGGAAAATCGGGTGAAGCCGCCCACCGGCAGCCATTGCGTGCATTCGGAACCATCGTCGCGGCCCGAGCCGCCGCGCAGCACACGCACTCGCACCTCGTCACCGCGCAGTTCGATGTCCGCTTCGTCGTCCACAACCACGCGGATGATGCAGCGTCCGTCTGCCCCCTGCTCATTCCAGTCCTTCATTTGCCTGGGTTTGAAAGTAACATCCAGATCCTGCGCGCAGGCTCCGGCACAGAGAGCGAAGAGAAAACAATGTTTCATATTGCGTTCCTTTCGGCTGCCGTATCAGTACTCAAACACCTCAGTACTCAAACACTTCGGACTGTTTCCCGGGCTCGGCCACCACAAGGTTGGCCCTCAGGCCGCGCATCCCAAGTGCCTGCTGCGCGGTGATCCGGACAATCTCCGGGTGGTTGTTGTGCTCACTCAGATGGCCCAGCATCAGAGTGGAAGTCGTTTGGTCCAGATGGTCGCGGATGAAGCCGGATACAACGTCGTTGGAAAGATGGCCCCGCCGGCCCATCACCCGCTGTTTCACTGACCAGGGGTAGGGGCCTACTTTCAGCATGTCCAGATCGTGGTTGGATTCGAGCAGCAGAAAGTTCGTTCCCCTCAGGTGATAGCAGATCGATTCGGGCATGTAGCCAAGATCGGTAACCACGGCGATCTTCACGTTGCCGGCGCGGATGCTGTAACCCACCGGATCAATGGCGTCGTGGGGGACCGTGAAGCTCGATACCTCAATGTCGCCGATGGAGAAACCGGTGCCCGCCTGAAAGGCCTCCAGCGCCGGCACAAATCCGCCCCAGTCGATTACGGGCGCCGTCAGCCGCGTGGCAAACACGGGCTTCTTCAGCTTTCTCAACAGCGGAACCAGCCCCGTCACATGATCGGAATGTTCGTGGGTGATCAGGATGGCGTCCAGGCGTTCAGGGTCTTCGCCGATCGCTTCCATGCGCCGGAAGGTTTCACGGCGGCTCAGGCCGGCATCGACAAGGATGCGCGTGCGGCTGGTGGCGATAAAAGTCGCGTTACCGGAACTGCTGCTCGCTAATGCGCAAACTCGGACGATGATGCCTCCTAGTCCTTCCCTATCGGCGTGACGAAACGAACCTAAATCTGCATTGACGAAATCTCGACCCGCGATCGCCGGCCCTCCACCACCACAATTCCGCTTTCGGTAACGTGATACAACTCGCGGTCGCGGGCCAGATCGTAGCCGATCATCGTTCCTTCGGGCAGCCGCACATTCTTATCGAGGATAGCGCGGCGAATCTTCGAATGCCTGCCGATGTCGCAGTTGTCAAACACCACCGATTCCTCGATCAGGCTTCCCGTATGAACCCGCACGCCGCGGCCGAGCACCGATTTTTTCACCGTGCTGCCGGAGAGGATCGTTCCTCCTGCCACAATCGAGTCGATGGCCTGTCCCCGCCGTCCCTCGTCATCGAATGTGAACTTGGCTGGCGGATCGTCATAGGCTGCGCTGCGCAGCGGCCACTGGCGGTTGAACAGGTTCAACTTCGGCGTCACGTCGCGCAGGTCCATGCTGGCGTCATAGTAGGCATCGAGGGTGCCCACGTCGCGCCAATAGGGAACCGAGCCCTCCGGATCTCCAGGGATGCGGTTGGTGCGGTAGTCATACGCATACATATCACCCCGGCCGATCAGCCCGGGGAGGATATCGTGCCCGAAGTCGTGATTGGAATCCTCACGCGCCGCATCGGCATAAAGTTCCCGCAGCAGCGTGCCGGTGGAAAAGATGTAGTTGCCCATCGAGGCATAGAACATGCCGTCTTCCCCGGGCATCGATGGCGCGTCGTCTTTTTTCTCGTGGAACCCCTGTATGGCGCCGTCGGCCGACACCTCAATTGCGCCGAATTCGCGTGAGTACTTCTTCTCCATGGGAATGGCCGCCACGGTGACCTGGGCGCGCTTGCGTTCGTGAAACTCGATCATTTCACGGATGTTCATGCGGTAAATGTGGTCGGCGCCGAAAATGCATACCAGGTGCGGGTCGGATTGCTCAATCAGATTGATGTTCTGATAAATCGCGTCGGCCGTGCCGCGATACCATGTCTCGCCCGCCGTGCGCATCTGCGCCGGCACGGGAATCAGAAAATGGCTCTTCAGCATCCCCGTCGATTCCCAGCCGTCGCGCAGGTGCTGCAGCAGGGACTGGCTCTTGAACTGGATCAGGACGTAAGTGGAGAAAATTCCCGAGTTCTGGAGATTGCTTAGGACGAAATCGACAATCCGGTACTGGCCGCCGAACGGGACGGCGGGCTTGGCTCGTTCCTTGGTCAGCGGATAGAGGCGGGTGCCCTTGCCCCCCGCCAGCACGAACGCCAGGACACGAAGCTGCATGGTTCGCTGTGCCTCCCTGAATTACTGCAACCGTGGGCCCGCGGCGCGGCGCGGGCGAATCCTTGAAGTACCATTGTGGCCGGAAAAGGCGGCGCGAATCAACCAAAACAATTATTTGTCTTTCTGTTTTAGCCAGCTAAGCCGGGAATTCCGCCAAGATTCGGCGCCAGGCGGACCGCGCGGAGCACCGCTTCACTCACCGCCTCCACCGCGGCCACTCCCAACACGTCCACCGGAACGTTGTTCGCCTCGGCGCCGCCCACCGACAGCGCGATGGTCACATCGCCGTCCGACATCGTCCAGACCGGATGTATCGTACGCGCCACGCCAATGCTGGCCTGCTGCGCCAGTTTATTCGCGCCCACTTTGGAAAGGCGCGCGTTGGTGGCCACCACCACCAACGTGGTGTTTTGCGCCGGCGAGAAGCCGCCGCTGGCGCCGCGCTTCATCTGCCGCCCCGTGTTGGCGAAATCCATGCTCCCGGCCGCCATGCGCGCACCCGCCACCACCTGGCCCGTTTCCGGATCCCGCACATCGCCGAAGGCGTTCACCGCCGCCAGCGCCGCCACCCGCACGCCCGCCAGCGGTCCGTCCAGCCATACCGTCGCGCTGCCAATGCCGGACTTCATTGCCCGTTTCATGCCGAACAGCTTGCCCACCGTAGCGCCCGTCCCGGCTCCCACGGCGCCTTCCTCCACCGTTTCGGAGGTGGCCGCGGCCGCGGCCGCGGCGCCCATTTCGCGCGTGGGCCTCGCCGACGGCTTGCCGATTCCAAGGTCAAACAGAATGGCGCACGGCACCAGCGGGACGTGTGTCACTCCGACGTTGAATCCCACGCCCCGGCCTTCCA
Organism: Bryobacteraceae bacterium; assembly: GCA_033762895.1. Taxonomy (GTDB): domain Bacteria; phylum Acidobacteriota; class Terriglobia; order Bryobacterales; family Bryobacteraceae; genus CADEFT01. Next base: position 5,723 of record JANRLE010000173.1, read on the forward strand.
GAAAGCGCCGCACGCCGCTCGCCGCTTCCAGCCCGAAAGCGCTGCCCCCGGCCAGCACCACCCCATGCACATGCGGCGTTACGTGCAGCGGATTCATCACTTCAAACTCCTCGGTCCCGGTGGCCGAACCGCGGATATCGCACCCCGCCGCCGCGCCCTGTTCACACAGAATCGCCGTGCATCCGGTAAGCCCGTCAGAATCGGTGGCATGGCCCACCTTGATCCCTTCAATGTCGGTAAGTCCCTTGCTCATTTCTGTTGGCGCGCTGCGCGCTATGGTAGCATCGAAATTTCAGAGGATGGCTCAGTGCTAGATTTCCTCAAGACTCCTGTCCTCTCGATCCAAGACTACATCGTCCTTTCCTGGCGGACCTTTAAGGGTCTGTTCACCTCTCCACACTACTTCCGCGACACGCTTCTCCAGATGGATACCATCGGCGTGGGCAGCCTGCCGATCGTCGTCCTCACCGGCTTTTTCAGCGGAATTGTGCTGGCCCTGCAGATGTCACGCGCGCTGCAAACCTATGGCGCCGTGAACCAGACCGGACCGATTGTCGCCATCACGCTCGTCCGCGAACTGGGCCCCGTGCTTACCGCGCTGGTAGTGGCCGGACGCAATGCCGCGGGCATCGCCAGCGAACTGGGCTCCATGAAAGTGACTGAGCAGATTGACGCGATGCGCGCCCTGGGCACCGATCCTGTTCTAAAACTGGTGAAGCCGCGCGTGCTGGCCACCTCTTTCATGCAGCCGTGCCTCACGGCGATTGCCGACTTCGTCGGCCTGGTGGGCGCCTATATCATCGCGTTCTTCCTGCTGCGCCTGACTACCTCGGAATTCTGGAACGGAGCCTACCGCATCCTGGAGTATAACGACGTGGTGCAGGGGTTGCTGAAGCCCCTGGTCTTCGGTATCGTGATCAGTTCAGTGGGCTGCTTCTACGGCTTGCGAACCACGGGCGGCACGCAGGGAGTGGGCCGTGCCACGACTCAGGCTGTCGTGGTCGCATCGGTCTGGATCTTCGTGCTCAACGCCTTCATCACAAAAACTTTCGTCAGTCTCTGAGCGACGAATGCCGGAATTGGTTCTACGCTTCGATCATGTCACGGTTGCCTTCGACGGCGATCCGGCGATAGAAGACGTGTCGTTCGAAATCCGGCACGGCGAAAGCCTGGTGATCCTGGGCGCGGCTGGAAGCGGAAAGACCGTGATCCTCAAGACCGCGCTGGGGCTGCTGCGTCCTGACAGCGGCAGCGTGTGGTTGTTCGGCCAGGACATCACCCGCATGCCCGAAAAGCAACTTTTTGAGATCCGCGCCAGGTGCGGAATCCTCTTCCAGGAGAGCGCCCTCTTCGACTCGTTCACCATCGAGGAAAACGTCGCCTACCCCTTGGAGAACCAGACCACCGTGCGCTGCCCGCCGGAACAGGTGAGGCCGCGCGTGGAGGAGGCCTTGCGATTCGTGGAACTGGAAAATACTCTCGGGAAATTTCCCAGCCAGCTTTCAGGCGGCATGCGCCGCCGCGTCGGCATTGCCCGCGCCAACGTGACCGAGCCGGATCTGGTGCTCTATGACTCGCCCACCGCCGGCCTTGATCCCATCACCGCGAATAACATCATGGCGCTCATCGTCAAGGAGAGGGATGTCCGGCGCGCCACCACCATCATCGTTACACAGCGTTTTCAGGATGGGAGGATCATGGCCAAGTACCGCTATGATCCGGCTTCGAAAGAGTTGGAACTGGCCGGAACCAACGGCCAGCCCGCCGTCCACGGATTGAAATTCCTGGTCATGAAGGACGGCCGCGTGGTATTCGAAGGGACCGAAAAGGAACTCGGCGAATCGGCCGATCCCTACATTTCAAAGTTCGTCATGAGAGACTAGAGGTTTCATGCCCTCAGCGAGCAAAATCAGTTGGGCGCAGTTGCGGGTCGGCATCACGGCGCTGTTCGCGCTCGCGCTGATCGGGATTCTGATCTACCTGCTCACCGGCACCACCAGCCTGTTCACCAAGGAGGTGGTGCTCTACACCTACTTGGGCGACGCCGCCGCCGTCGCCATCGGCGCGCCCGTTCGCGTCAATGGCATTAATGCCGGCAGCGTGCGCACCGTCAATCTGTCCGGCGAAGCCGACGAGCACCGCCAGGTGCGCGTGGTGATGGCGATCTACGAAGATATGCTGAAACAGATTCCCGTGGACTCGCTCGCCTTCGTCAGCGCCGAAAACCTCCTGGGATCCAAGTTCATGAATATTCGCCGCGGCAAGAGCCGCGACACCGTGAAGGAAGGCGCCGAAATCGCCGCCCGCGAGTCCAAGGAAATCATGGAGGTCATGGACAGCTTCTTCCCTCTCCTCACCTCCGCCCAGGCCACGCTGAAACGCGTCGACAACATCGTGGGACTGGTGGAATCCGGCAAGGGCAACATCGGCAAGCTGCTGGTCGACGAAACGCTGTATACGAGAATGAACTCCATCCTCGGCGAGTTCCACAAAACCAGCCAGGCGATCAACGCCAAGCAGAGCACCCTCAGCAAGCTGCTCTATGACGACGCCATCTATGAGGATATCCGCAAGCCCATCCAGCGGCTGGACCGCCTGATCGAATCCATCGAACAGGGCAAGGGCACCGCCGGCAAGTTGCTGAAGGATCCCGCCGTTTACGACGAGTTGCATAAGAACCTGCTCACTATGCGCGCCGTGCTGGACGATATCCAGGCCGGCAAGGGCACAGCCGGCAAGCTGCTGAAGAGCACCGAACTGCATGACCAGATCGCAGGCCTGCTGAAGAACATCGACACCACCATGGTGAAGCTGAACCAGGGCCAGGGCACCCTCGGCCAATTACTGGTCAATCCCCAACTCTATGAGTCGCTCAACCTCGCCACGCGAGATCTGGATCTGCTGCTCAAGGATTTTCGCGCCAATCCCAAGAAGTTCCTGCGCATCAAGCTGGGCCTGTTCTGAGCGTGGCCTGTGATCGCCCAGCGTCTGCTGATCGTCAACGCCGATGACTTCGGCTTTACTCGCGATGTGAACGAGGGAATCCTGGAGGCGCATCATCGCGGCATCCTCACCGCCACCACGATGATGGCCAACGGCGCTGCCTTTGAACACGCCGCCACTCTGGCCCGCAAGACGCCCACCCTCGACATCGGCTGTCACCTCGTCCTGGTCGGCGGCAACTCGATTCTGCCTCCCCACGCCCCCCTGCCCATCGACGTGAAGTCGCTGCTGGGGGCCCTGGCCCGCGGCCGAATCGCCATTGAGAGTGAACTGGACGCGCAGGTGCGCCGCATCCTCGATGCCGGCCTTCGCCCCACCCATCTGGATACGCACAAACACACGCACCTGCTTCCGCCGGTTCTGGCGGCGGTGGCAAGGCTCGGCCGGAAATACGCCATCCCCTGGGTGCGCCGCCCGTTCGATTTTCCCCGTCACGCCGGCCAGGTTCCCCTTTTGAGGCGTATGCTGAGCCGGGGATTGGGATTCTTACGTCCGAAATTTCATCGCGTCCTCGAAGAGCACGGCTGCCGCACCACCGACCATTTTGCCGGATTCAGCATCACCGGCTACCTCCGCATCGCCGAACTGCTGGCCATGCTGCGCGACCTTCCCCCCGGCTCCACCGAGTTCATGACGCATCCCGGCTTCTGCACCGCCGAACTGATGGCCGCGCCTACCCGTTTGAAGCAGCAGCGCCAGCAGGAACTGGAAGCACTGACTTCGCCCGAAGCGCGCGAGGCGCTGAAGCAATCGGGCATCCGCCTGGCAAGCTACCGGGACTTGCCGTAACTGGCGTAGACTGGGCTATTCCATGTCCGATCACCCGTCCGATTACTCAAAATCCGAGCAGCGCGCCTGGTACTTCTACGATTGGGCCAATTCCGCCTTCGCCACCACCGTGGCGGCCCTATTCCTGGGCCCGTACCTGACCGTACTGGCCAAGAACGCCGCGGACGCCGGCGGCTTCGTCTACCCGCTGGGGATCAAGGTGGCCGCCGCGTCCCTGTGGCCTTACGTGGTCTCGCTCAGCGTGTTATGCCAGGTGTTCCTGCTGCCCGTATTCGGCGCGGTGGCCGACTACGGACGCAAGAAACGCGAGATGCTGGGCGCCGTGGCGTTTGTCGGCGCGGCCGCCACCATCGCCATGTTTTCATTGGAGGGCAAGCGTTATCTGCTGGGCTGCGGCCTGTTCCTGATCGCGAATTCGGCGTTCGGCGCGGGCAACGTGATCTACAACTCGTTCCTGCCCGAGATCGCGCCGCCCGGGGAGCGCGACAACATCTCTTCGCGAGGCTGGGGCCTGGGCTATCTCGGCGGAGGACTGCTGCTGCTTCTGAACCTCATCCTCTACTCAAACGCCGAAAAGATCGGGCTCGCCGAATCCACCGCCGTGCGCATCAGCCTCGCTTCAGCAGGTGTGTGGTGGGCGTCATTCACGTTGATCCCACTGTCCAAACTGCGCAACCGCGGCCCGCAGAAGGCCATCCCCGCAGGAGGCAACGCACTGAGCGCGGCCCTGCGACAACTGGCCGGAACCGTCCGCGAGGTGATGCGTCTGCCGCAGACACTGCGATTCCTGTTGGCCTATCTCATCTACAACGACGCCATTCAGACCGTGCTCGCCCTCGCCGCCCAGTTCGGACAGGAGGAGTTAAAGCTGCCGGTCGCTTCCCTCACCGTCGCCATCCTCATCGCTCAGTTTGTCGGCGTCCTTGGCGCGATGGCGTTCAACTGGGTTGCCTCCCGCATCGGCAACAAACATACCGTGATGATCACGCTCGCCACCTACTGCCTGGTGCTCGTATACGCCTACGGGTTTGTCTCCACACAGACGGAGTTCTACATCATGGCCGGCAGCATCGGCGCCGTTATGGGCGGCAGCCAGGCGCTGAGCAGGTCGATCTATTCAGTGATGATTCCCAAGGGCCATGAAGCGGAGTATTACAGCATCTATGAGGTGAGCGACAAGGGAACCAGTTGGCTGGGGCCGCTGTTCTTCGGGCTTGCGCTGCAGTTCACCGGAAGCTATCGCATTTCCATCCTCTCGCTCATCGTCTTCTTTCTCGCCGGCCTGGCCATTCTGGTCTTCGTCGATGTCAATAAGGCAGCCGGAGAAGCCCGGGGAATGCATTCTGAAAACTGAGCCCGCCTTGAGCCGGGCCTTCCTTTTCTTCCGCGTTGATTAGACGAAAAGGAGTCCCACTCAAATGACACTTCCCACTTTCAGCCGCCTTGTGGCGGCCTTCCCCCTGATCGCCGGCCTCAGCCTCGCGCAGATCACCATTCCCAGCGGCACCAAGGTTACGTGCCGCCTGGAACAATCACTCTCATCGGCCACCGCCCAGGAGGGACAGGCCGTAAATCTCAGCGTCACCGAGGATGTGCGTGTCAACGATGTGGTCGTAATCAGGCAGGGCGCCACTGTCTATGGCGCGGTAACCATGGCCAGCGAGAAGCGCCGCATGGGCCGTAGCGGTAAGCTTGATTTCTCCATCGAAAAGGTACGCGCTGCCGATGGCGAGTTCGTCCCCTTACGCTATACGCCGTTCAAAAAGTCAGGCGAAGGAAAAGGCGTTACCACCGGCGTGTTGACTGCCGGCGCGGCTGTAGTGTTCTGGCCCGCCGCGCCCCTGTTCCTGCTGATGAAAGGCAAGGACGTCACCATTAACAAGGGCATCACAATCGATGTATTCACCGATGCCGACCACGCTTTGCGCAACGCCGGCCGCACACATGGAATGCAGGTAGCCGCCCTAACACCGCAATCCCTGCCCGGCGACGCCGTTTCAGTCACCATTGAAGCCGACGTGGATGGGGCGGAGATTGAAGTGGATGGCGCCTATGTCGGCAGCGCGCCCAGCACCAGAAGGCTCACCCCGGGTCCGCATACCGTAACCGTGCGCGATGGCGCGGCAGTGTGGGAGCGCACCATCAATATCCAGCCCGGTGACAGCTTGCGAGTAAGAGCGAAGCTTTCTCAGAACGCGCCCCTTCCCGCACGCGCCGCCCGGCGATAAGCGGCTTCCTCCGAAAACTTGAGTCCAGAACTTCGCTGGAGTATAGTAAGCTGGTTTGGGACTTGGTGACCAACTTGGCCGGCCGCCGGCTGCGTCAAATGCCCCACATCAACACCGCCGCGGGCGTCTCCGCGAAGCCGCCTGCGGTAAAAGGCGGCTTTGGCCACTTACGTGCACCGCGATATTCTTAAGGAGTGCCCCGATGAAGATCCTGATGGCTACCGACGGTTCGCCGGACGCTTCAATCGCTCTTCTTACCGCTGCCCGGTTGTTGCGGAAGGACTCCGATGTCACCGTGCTGTGTGTCGCGCCGCCGCCACCTCACCGCGGCCGCCACAAACTTATCGAGTATGAGGGTCGAATCCGCAAGGAAACGGACCGCATTCTCGCCGACGCAACGCAGTTACTTGCTTCTGAAGGCTTCCAGGCCGCCGCCATCACGGATTCCGGCTCGGCGGCGGAGGTGATTCTACGCCACGCCTCGGACTACGATCTCACGGTGATCGGCGCCAAAGGCCGCAACCTGCGTCAGGATGTGGGACTGGGCCCGGTCGCCGGCATCCTCGTGGACCGCATGCGGTCTCCGCTGTTGATCGGCCGCGGCATGCCCCCCGACCCCGAAGGGCGTATCCTCGTGGCGGTGGACGGTTCCACCTACGGGCGCAGGGAAATCGAGATCCTGCGCGACGGCATGGCGCTGGAAGGCCGTGAAATCACGCTCATGCACGTGGTGGAAACACCCTGGGTCCACCTGGGCCTCGATCAGGATTGGGGCGAGTTCATCGAAGAAAAGCCTGACCATGTGGAACCCGCGCTCGAGGTGGACCGCACCATGCACGTGCAGGCCGCCACCATCGTCAACCGGGCCAGCGTGGGATTGGAAGGCTTTCACGCCGGTCTGTCCACGGTGATTGTCGATGGCATCCCGGGCGATGAAATTCTCAGTGAAACCGACACCGGCAGCTACGATCTCGCTGTGCTCGGCTCCACCGGGTCCAATGACGTGAAACATCAGATGCTGGGCAGCGTGGCGGCAAAAGTCGCCTGGAACGCGCGCTGTTCCGTTCTTTTGGCGCGTTAACGGTCGCTCCACCTGCTATCATCGACTCTGCACCATGGAGGATGTGAACGAACAGTCCGCACCGCAGAACGAACCTTTAGCCTCGGTTCTCATCGTCTGTTATAACCGCAAGGAATCGCTCCGGCGCTGCCTTCGCGCCCTTGATCGTTCCAACGAGCGCGGCCGCCTCGACATCATTGTCCTTGATACGGGATCGCGCGATGGCAGCAATACGCTGGACGTGGATTTTCCCGGCGTGACATTCCTCCGCATGCCCCGCAACTTCGGGGCAACAAAGGCGCTCAACATCGGCATTCGTACCGCCAAGGCCGGTCTGCTGTTCCTGTTGGATCCCGCCATTGAGGTCCTGCCGCAGACCTTACCCAAACTGGCGGAGTTGCTCGAGCAGACTGCCGACGCCGGCGGCGTTTGTCCGCTGCTGGCCGGCCCTGACGGAAATACAATCGCCCAGGTGCGCAATCTCCCCGACCGGCCCGTATTGGCCGAGCTCTGGCGGGATCCAGGCGCGATTCCCGCATCAGTACCCCAGCCGGGCCAGGCCCTCACCGCCGTGGAATATCCCGGACGGAGAGCCCTGCTGGTCCGCCGTTCGTTCCTCAAGGGCATGAACTACTTCGATGAGCGCTACGGCGAATTCGGCGGCGACCTGGAACTCGCCTACCAGATCCGGCATGCCGGCAAGAAGGCTTACATCGCCGCCGCGGCGCCCGCCGTTGACCACGCCGCCACCGAACCCGTCCCGGACTGGAGCGCCGGCCAGCGCGCCCTCCTCGCCGCCGACCGGCTCAACGGCGTCGCACACTTCCTCGGCAAGCGCGCCGGCATCGTAACCGAGTGGATCCTGCGTTTCTCCGCCGTCGCCGCAACCCTGCTTCGCGCCCTCACGTTTCAGGATCCCGGCTTTAACTGGCCTCTGTTGACCGCGCTTCTCGGCGGGCAGAAGATCGACGGGTCACAGTCTCAGCTCTAAAGTCTGGCAACCAAGGGCCGCGCACGGGGCACTGGCCGAAATCCACCACCAGCGTTGATCGAAGCCAGCCGCAGTGGCCGTCCCTCAAAACCCGCAACTGATTGTATTCATTGGAAACCGGGAACTGGCATGGCGCTTGCACTCTAAGAAGGCGGAGGGAGCAAGCGATGAAATCCACACTGCTCGCAACGGTTCTTTTCCTGGCGGCCACCTCGGCCTGCTCGGCGCGTCACGGTTATGTGGGCCCGCCTCGCGGCGGGTACTACGGTCCTGGACCGGTCTCTGTTTACGGCCCGCCGCCCCCGCCGCGCGGCGCCGCCTATCGGCCCGCCTGCCCCGGCCCCGGCTACGTCTGGGTTTCCGGCTACTGGTATCCGTCCGGCCGCGATTATCGCTGGCAGAGTGGACGATGGATGCGTCCTCCACGCGCCGGCATGGTCTGGGTCGCCCCCCGCTACTCCGGACGCAGCTACCACGGCGGCTACTGGAGACGGTAACTTACTCAGCCCTGCTGAGATGCCGGATCAACATTTCGCGATAGGTATCCACGCCAGGACCCGTCCAATCCGGGTCCTTGGCCATTTCATCCCAGGACCGCAACCGCAGCATGTCTTTCAACTCCGGCTCCCGGGCAAAGACCGCGGCCGCTCCCGGGTCCATCGGGCCGCCCTGCAATTGCAGTGTCTCGCGGCTGGCCGCAGTCAGCCGGTCCCAATAACCGGGGTTGGTGGCCGTAAGATAACGTTTGGCGTCCACGTGGCCGCCCACCAGCGCCGCCACACGCGGGGAAAAGCCGCGTGCGAGCAGCCACTGTTCGCCCACTTCGTCGTGGTTGATCACGCCCACCCGCTCATCCCGCACCGCGTCGCTTGTGTCCAGCAGATGGCCGATGTCGTGAAGAAGCGACGCCAACACCAGTTCCTCTCCGGCCCCGGCCTGCTGCGCCTGCCATGCGCATTGCTCGGCATGGGACAGCTTTGACACCGCCTCGCCAAAGTATTGCTCTCCGCCGGAGTCCTTCAGCAGTGCGATCACCTCGCCGGCAATCTCGTCTACCTTCATGGACGTTCCCCCCGCTCGATACGCGCCGAAATCTGGCCGATCACCGGTATCAATGACGCCACCGAATCGATGACGTAATGAGCCCCCAGCGCCGTGAATTTTCGCCGCGCGGCTTCGAACCGCGCTTCCCGCTCCTCTTCCGGCAACGCATCCAGTTCCTGGCGGGACAAGCCAATCTCGTTGCCGGTGCGAACCACTGACACCGCCCAGGTGCCCGCGTTCCGCGCCTCCGCAATATCGGCCGGCGTGTCGCCCACTTTCACAAACGTCCGCAACGGATACACGCCAAGCTGCCGCGCCGCATGGAAGATCATCCATGGCGCGGGCCGGCCGCCGCCCACCTGATCGGGACAGACCCAGAACTCCGGCTCATAGCCCTGCCCTTTGGCGGCGGCGATCAGTTCCGTCATCATACCGGTATCGAAACCCGTAGTGGAGGCGATGCGAATGCCCCGCCGCCGAAGCTCCGCGCATACCTGCGCCACTCCAGGCAGCAGGTCGAAGTGGCGCTTCAGCACCTCAATCTGCAACGGAGTAAACTCGCGGTACAGTGCATCCAGCGTGTCTGCGTCCGGCGGCGCGCCGTGCACCCGGCTCCATCGTTCCGCCACGCCCGCCTCTGATAGCAGCGCCGCCACGTGGTCCCGCTTGTGCGTTCCCATCGGACGTCGCGCTTCTTCCATGGTGACCTCTACGCCGTGGCGCGCGAACAATTCCACGAATGCCGCCGCCGGCCCGCGGCTCCCAAAGTCCATCACCGTGCCCGATATGTCGAAGATCACGGCCCGAACGCCGGAAATATCTGTCTGGCTCATAGCTTCTCCCGATCCGGAAAAGGAATAATCGCCGCCCGCGGAGGTTTCTCCCGTTCGGCGAACGCCACCGCATCGTTAATCTCATCCAGCGGAAACCGGCGCGGGACCAGTAACTCGAACGGAAAGCGCCCGCCATTGGCCCCCAGAAATCGCAGCGCGTTTTCCAGATCTTCCGGCTCGTAGTTGTAGACGCCGGTGAGGCGCAGCATGTGGCGCACCAGTTGTTCGCCCCGCAATTGCAGCTTGCGCGACGGAAATACCGCCCCCGCCATCACCAGCCGTCCCCCAAAGCGCAGCAGGTCCACGGAATTCTCCACCGCTTCCGGATGCCCGGCAAATTCCAGCACCACGTCCGCGCCGCGTCCGCCCGTAGACTCCCGCACCGCTTCCCGCACCACGCCCGCCTCGCCGCCATCCAGCACAACCGATGCCCCAAAGCGCCTGGACAACTCGCGCCTCGCCGCGTCGTTCTCAATCGCCATCACCTGCCCCGCTCCGCCCGCCTGAGCCATGGCGCATGCCGTCAATCCCAGCATGCCGGTCCCATACACGACAACACTGCTTCCTTCCACCGGCCCGGCATGCCGCATCACCGCCGCCACGGTGGCAGTGGCGCAGTTGGCCGGACTGGCCACCGTATCCGGCACATCATCCGGAATGCGGAAGATCGCGGTCCCCACCGGCAGGAGGCAATACTGCGCGTATCCGCCGGACAAGTCCCGCCCCTCGCCCGTGCGTTCATGGCCGAACTTGAACAGCCGCTCGCACTTGGCGCGCATTCCGATACCGCAGTAGTAGCAGGCGCCACAACTCCACACCATTGACCACGTGATCCGGTCGCCGGTATGAAGAGGGACGCCGCGAAAGTCCCGCACCCCGCCCTTTCCCAAAACTGCGATCTCGGCAGCCATTTCGTGTCCCAACACGCTGGGCGCCGGGGAAACCCTGCGGCCGAAACATGTATGCAGATCGCTGCCGCAAATCGTGGTGCACCGGATCCGCGCCACCGCCTCGCCTTCGCCCGGTTCGGGCACGGCAAAGCCGGTCAGTTTCAGCGGCTGACCCGGTGCTTCAAACACAGCGGCGCGGGAGATCAGTGTCATTTCTTCAAAGGTAGAATCGCCAGGGCGCCCAGCAGACATCCCACCGCGATGACCAGAAATACGGAGAATGTCGATCCGGTCCAGTCAATCGTCTGGCCGATCAATACTTGCCCCAAGGCGGCAAAGCCGTAAGCCGAGGCGTCCATCAAACCCGTAGCCGTCCCCGATCGCTCACGCCCCACCAGCACCGGGCCAAGCGACCAGTATGACGCCTGCGGGGCATAAACGAAAAATCCCGCCGCTGCCAGAAGCGCGAAGGCGTAGGGTGAGCCCGTCGGCATCATGGAAAGCAGAAACGTGGCCAGCGCCGCGCACGCCATCAGAAACGCCGCCACCCATGCCCGCCGTTGCGGAAACCACCGGTCGCTCACCAGGCCCGCGCTTAACGCGCCCACCGCCATTCCCACCGGAAGCCCAAGCGTCACCCAAAGATCCGCCCGCGACCCTTTGGCCGTTCCCAGAAAGTGCAGCGGCACCCAGCTCAGCAACCCATACCGGGCCATGCTTTCAAACCCGATGGAGATGCACGCCAGCAGAAAATGCCGGTTGCGCAGCACCTTGAGATACCGTTCCCGCGACGATTCGCCCGCTTCCGGTGGCGCCTCCTCGGAAGGCTCCGGCGGCAGCGGCTGAAATCCCAGATCCACCGGCCGGTTCCGCGCCAGAACCAGGAACACCGCGGTGCCCACCAGAATCGTGCTCACCGGCAACCGGAATACCCACCGCCAGTCGAACGCCGCCGTCACCCAGATACACAAGCCAAACGTTAGAGAGCTGGAAAAACCCGCCGACAGGAGATGAAACCCGTTCGCCTTGCCCCGTTCCCCTTGCGGAAACCAGTCCACGATCAGCCGGCGCATGGCCGGTGAGCCGGTGGATTGCGCCAGTCCGTTGGCGAACCACAGCACAATCGCAAGCCATGCCGTACTCGTGAAACTGAATGCCCAATTGAAGGCAAACGACAGCGCCGCCCCGATCGCGACCATTCGCCGCGCGCCATAGATATCCGCGAAGTTGCCGTTCATCGCCTGCCCCAGCCCGTATCCTGCCAGCATCGCCGCGTTGAGCCATGCCACCGCCGAGGCCGAATACCCCAGGCTCTCCTGCATGCCCTTCACCGCGAACCCCATGTTCTGACGGCCCGTGTAGAAGAACAGGTAGCAGATCATGATCGCCGCCAGCACGCGCCACTGGGCCGCACGGAAGTCCACGCTCCTTGCCGGGGCCGGCGATAGTGGCACGCTGATGCTGCTCATGGTCCGGACCAATCATTCAGGGGTACCACGCAAGCGTTACGATGTGATAACAATATAACTGTACAGTGCAGGTGTACAGTGATGCACCAGGCCAGGCCCGTTCTCAACATCGACCTCAACTCCCCGGTCCCTGCCTACCGCCAGATCGCCGATCAGGTGCGCCGCTTCTGCGTGGAAGGCGCGCTCACAACCGGTGACCGGCTTCCCTCGGTCCGCCGCCTGGCGATGGATCTCGGCATCCATCACAACACCGTCGCCGAAGCGTATCGCCTGTTGGCCCAGGACGGCTGGATCGAGATGTCGCAGGGAAAAGCGGCCCGCGTAGCGGCACGCGCCCACACCCCTGCCGCCGCCGGACTGGCGGATTCCTTCGAACGCCGGCTCCGCGAATTTGTCGCCGAAATGCGCGGCCGCGGCCTGTCCGCCAGGCGGATGGCCAAACGCCTCCGCATCCTCGCCAACGAAATGGAGGGATAGAACCATGAAATGGGACGCCGCCTTGATCCCCCTGCTGGTCGCATTCGCTCAGGGCGCGGTCTTCCTGATGCTTCCCGGGCACAATGACCGGTACATATTCTGGGTTCCAGTGGACGCCGTCTACCGCCAGTCCGCACAGGCGCGGCGGCTGCTGTCACGGTTCCGCCTGGGTATCTTAGCGCTGGCCGTGGCCGCCGGGGCCGCCGGAATCTTCGCCCTCCTGCGGCAAAGCGCACCGTTGATCATCGCGGCCAGCATCGGCCAGATCGTTGCTTCCCTCGCATTGTATGGATGGGCGAAGTCCCGCGTGGTCGCCTCAGACGGCGGCCACAAGTCTCCCGATGTGCGCCGCGCCACCCTGATTCCCGAACCCTTGCTGTCACCCGCGGCGTGGCTGCTCTTTGCCGCGCCTGTGCTGATTCTGGCCGCGGCGGCCCTCTTTCTGGACCTCAACTGGGATCGCATCCCCGATCGTTTTCCGGTTCACTGGGGCATCGACGGCAAACCGGACCGCTACGCCGTCAAATCCTTTAAAGGTGTCTACGGAATCCTGCTGATCGGTGTCTCAACGCTGGTTCTTCTCTATGGCGCCGCCGCGATGATCGTCCTCGGATCGCCCCGTGGCACAGGCCCGGCCAGCGCCGCCAACAGGCTGCTGCGCGCCGCCGCGCTCTCCATGGCCGGAGCGGGCGTTTTTGTATCGGTGCTGTTCAGCGCCATCGCTCTCCATCCGCTGGCCGCCACACCCGGCAAAATGTCAAGCCCGCTCTGGATCGTTCTTACCGCGGTGGTGGGCGGTACCGCCCTCACCATCTGGATGTTCCGCCTCACCTCCGACGCGATGGAGGAAACCGGTCCCGCCCCCGCCCGCGGCTGGAAGTGTATGGATCTGGTTTATTACAACCGCGACGACCCCGCCATGATGGTGCCGCGCAAGATCGGCGCCGGCTTCACACCGAACTTCGCGCACCCCATCGTGAAGTTCGCCATGCCCCTTCTGCTCCTGCAGATGGTGGCGGTCATCCGCTACGCGGCCGGCTAGATTTGCGGACACGCTACAATCGTTCCAGGATGCGCGCATTGGCGATTCTGATGGCCGCTTCCCTGCTTGCCCAGCAGGTGGAAGAGCCCAGGCCCGCCGCGAAACCCGTCCTATCCTACACCGGAAAGCCGCTCGCCGTCCCCGTCACCTGCTCCGAACAGGACATCGAAAGTTTCGGCCTCACCTGCACCCCAGACTCTCCCTGCGAGGTCTACCTGGAGCTGTCCGCCGTGGAAGCGCTCGGCAACAAACTCTTCCTCAGCGGCAATCTCCACACCAGCAGCGCCACCCTCTGGAGCATCCTGCTGACCAGCGACGACACCGGCAAAACCTGGACCGAAGCCCATGAGCGGATCCGTTCGGCCGGCATCGAACAGATCCAGTTCGTCGACTTCGAAAACGGCTGGATTGGCGGGCAGACACTGGTGGCCCTGCCGCGCAATCCCTTCATGCTTCGCACCACCGACGGCGGCAAGACCTGGCGCCAGATCGCCGTCTCCTCCGAACCCCGCGTCGGCGCGATCGAGCAATTCAGCTTTGAAAACAAAAACAACGGCGCGCTGCTGCTTGACCGCACCCAAAGCGGCGAATCCGGCGGCCGCCATGAATACTACGAAACCAACACCGGCGGCGACAGTTGGATGCTGCGCGAAATCAGTCCTCAACCTCTGAAACTGAAGCGCCCCCGCGTGCCTAACGCCGCCTGGCGCCTGCGGGCGGACGGCCCCACCAAAAGCTTCCGCGTGGAGCGGCGCACAGGCGCCAAATGGGAAACCGTCGCGGCCTTTCTGATCCATGCCGGCGAATGCCGGCCGGCCGAGTTGAAATTCATCGAACCGCCTCCCGAGGAAGAGACCAAACCCGTTACTCAGGACGCGGTGACCGAGCTTGCGCCCTACGGACGCCGCCCTCCACCCACTCTGAAAAAGAAGAAGAAATAGACGGATGCAAGTGAATGCGGTGGAGTTGGAACTGATGCGCCACGCCCTTGTCTCCATCGCCGAAGAGATGGGCACGGTACTACGTCGCACCTCCTTCTCGGCGAATATCAAGGAGCGCCGCGATTATTCCTGCGCGGTTTACAACGCCGCCGGCGAAACGCTGGCCATGGGCGATCACATGCCCGTCCATCTGGGCGCCATGCCGCTCTCAGTGAAACACGTCCGCGAGACCTTCCGTCTTCATCCCGGCGACGTGGCCATCGTGAACGATCCCTTCCGCGGCGGCACGCATCTGCCCGACATCACCGCCGTGGCCGGCGTTTTTCTCGGCAAAGAGAAGTCCCCGTCCTTCTATGTGGCCAACCGCGCCCATCATGCCGACGTGGGCGGCATGAGCCCCGGCTCCATGCCCATGGCCAGCGAAATTTACCAGGAAGGCATCCGCATCCCGCCCGTCCTGCTGATCCGCTCCGGCAAGGTGGATCAAAGACTTCTGGATCTGATTCTCTCCAATGTCCGCACACCTGCCGAGCGCGAAGGCGATCTGCTGGCCCAGTGGATGTCGCTCGACCGCGGCGCCAGCCGTGTCCGTGAGCTGGTGCGCCGCCGCGGCCTGGCCCGCACTCTCTCCTCCGTCAACGCCCTGCTGGACTACAGCGAGCGTATGATGCGCGCCGCCATCGCACGCCTGCCCCAGGGCCGCTACGAGTTCGAGGATTTCCTCGATTCCGACGGCATCACGCCCAAACGGCTGAAGATCCGCGCCGCCCTGACGCTCGACGGCAGCCGCGCCACCGTCGATTTCACCGGCTCCGATCCGCAAGCCCCCGGACCGGTCAACGCCAACTATGCCATTGCGCTCGCCGCCACCGCCTACGTCTTCCGTTGCCTCGTAAAGGAGGACATTCCCTTTACCGCCGGCCTGATGCGCCCCATCGAAGTCTTCGCCCCCGAAGGCTCCCTGGTCAACGCCCGCCCGCCCGCCGCCATGGCCGCCGGTAACGTCGAAACCTCCCAGCGGATTACCGACGTGCTGTTGGGGGCCCTCGCCAAGGCCGCCCCGGACCGTATCCCCGCCGCCAGCTCCGGTACGATGAACAACCTCAGTTTCGGAGGCGCCGATCCCTTTCGCCACCGCCCGTTCGCCTATTACGAAACCATCGCCGGCGGGATGGGAGCCAGCGCCCTTCACCCCGGCGCCGATGCAACCCATACCCATATGACCAATAGCTGGAACACACCCGTGGAGGCTTTCGAATATCTGTTCCCCGTGCGCATCGCCGAATATCGCATCCGCCCGCGCTCAGGCGGCGAGGGCGCCCATCGCGGCGGCGACGGCATTGTGCGCGAGTATGAGTTTCTCACCGCGGCCGAAGTCACACTCCTTTCCGACCGGCGCGAAACCGTCCCCTATGGCCTTGCCGGCGGCGGCCCCGGCGCCCCCGGAAAAAACACACTGCGGCGGGGATCCAAACGATCCATCCTGCCCGCCAAATCCCGGTTCAACGTCCAGCCAGGCGACCGCCTTCGAATCGAAACTCCAGGCGGCGGCGGCTTCGCAAGTAAAATAAAAGGTTGATATGAGCGAAGAAGATTTCCCCCTCCCTCCACCCACTTTTGAATTCCTGGTGCTGTCGTTCAAGACGCAGGCCGAAATGCATATGGGTTTGCTGCATTTCGGACCGGAGGAAGAACGCCGCCCGCCCAACGCCAAACTCGCCCGCCACACCATTGACATGCTGGCCATGCTGCAGGAAAAGACCAAGGGCAACCTGCCGCTCGAAGAGCAGCGGCTGATCGAAAATTCGCTGACCGAACTCAGGTTCCGGTTCGTCCAGCAGTTTGACGCGGCAAAGTCCTCCTGATGGAGATACCCAACGGCGGCATCCGCGTGACGGTGCTCGGTTCGGGCACCAGCGCCGGCATCCCCACCATCGGATGCAAATGCGCTGTCTGCCACTCCACCGATCCGCGCGACAACCGGCTGCGTCCCTCCATCGCCGTGCACTACGGCGGCCGCGCCGTGGTGATCGACACCTCACCCGATTTCCGCGCACAGGCGCTGCGCTTCGCGCTCGACCGCGTCGACGCCGTGCTGTTCACCCACGCCCATGCCGACCACGTGATGGGTCTCGACGATCTGCGTCCCTTCAATTTCCGCCAGGGCGGCGAGATTCCCATCTACGCCTCCACCCAAACGATGGAAACCATCCAGCGCATCTTCGCCTACATCTTCTCCCATGAACCGTCCGAGTCGTGGATTCCCAGGCTCTCCACCCACACCTTCGATGAGGGATCCACGCTCGATCTGTTCGGAATCGCCGTCATGCCCCTGCGCGTCTGGCACGGCCGCGGCACCGCCTATGGATTCCGCTTCGGACCACTCGCCTACCTCACCGACCACAGCGAAATCCCCGACGAAACACTGGCCCAGCTTCAGGACCTGGATGTCCTTTTTCTCGATGCCCTGCGCCACAAACCGCACCCCACCCATTCCACCGTTGACAAGTCCCTGCGTTACGTGGAGTTGCTCAAGCCCCGGCTCGCCTACTTCACCCACATTTCCCACGACCTCGCTCATGAGCGCACCGAATCGCTGTTGCCCGCCAACGTCCGCCTGGCCTATGACGGCCTGGAGATTCATGTGGGAGGCGGCTGCTGAATGCGGATCTTCCGCAATCTGGAAGAGGCGGGCGGCCACTTCGGCCCCTGCGCGCTCACCATCGGCAATTTCGATGGATGCCACATCGGTCACCAAAGCATTTTCCGGCAGGTGAAGGCGGCGGCTTCCGAAAACGGCTGGAAGGCCGCGGTGCTTACCTTCGATCCGCACCCGGCGAAAATCGTCGCGCCCGCCCGCGCCCCCAAGCTGCTCAGCACCGTCGGGCAACGAACCCGTTGGATGGCCGGCTGCGGCATCGAAGAGGTGATGATTCTGCCGTTCAATTCTGAAGTCGCCGCGCTCGACCCTTCCGCCTTTGTCAGCAATATCCTCTCCGGAGCTTTGCGGGCCAGAGCCGTGATGGTCGGCGACAATTTCCGCTTCGGACATAATCAGGCGGGCGACGTGGCTCTGCTCGCCGCCCTCGGTGAACGTTTTGGCTTCCAATCGAAATCCATGCACGCCCTCCGCCTGCGCGGAACCGTGGTCTCCAGCAGCGAAATCCGGCGGCGCCTCGCCTGCGGCGATGTGTCCGGCGCCGCGCGCATGCTCGGCCGCTTTTACTTCCTCGAAGGTGTCGTCATCCGCGGCCACGGCATCGGTGCCAAACAAACCGTTCCGACGTTGAATCTGGACACCGCCGCGGAGGTGCTGCCCGGCAACGGCGTCTATGTCACCCGTACCTTTGACCTTGAAGCCGAACGTATGTGGCCTTCCATCACCAACATCGGACACAGGCCCACCTTCGGCGGCGACGCCCTCGCCATTGAAACCTTCCTTCTCTCCAGGCTGGACTCCGATCCGCCCGTCCGCCTGCGCGTCGAATTTACACACCGCCTCCGCGACGAGCGCAAGTTCGATAACGCCGCCCTGCTTCGCCTCCAGATCCTCAAAGACGTGGAACGGGCTCGCGCATGGCACCGCCGCTGGGACGATATAATAAAGGGTTACTCGCCCAGTCGCGGGTACGAATCCAGGAGAAATAATGATTCTTTCCGAAGGTAAGAAAAAACACCTGAAAGCCCTCTCTGACGGCCGTGGCGTGATCGCAGCCGCGGCTATGGATCAACGGGGAAGTTTGCAGAAATCCATCGCCCAGGCCAAGGGCGTCGCCCAAAGTGAAGTCACCGACGAAATGATGACGGAGTTTAAGATCGCCGTTACGCGCATCCTGACGCCCCACGCTACCGCCATCCTCCTTGACCCGGAATGGGGTATCCCAGCCACTCAGGTTCGTTCCGCCAACGCCGGCCTCCTTCTGGCCTACGAAAAGTCCGGCTACGACAACACCCAGCCCGGCCGTCTCCCCGACCTGCTGCCCCAGGTTTCCGTCAAGCGCATCAAGGATTGGGGCGCCGACGCCGTCAAGATCCTCATCTACTACACTCCGTTCGATGAGCCCGTGGTCAACGATATCAAGCACACTTTCGTCGAGCGCATCGGCGCCGAATGTGAGCACTACGAAATCCCGTTCTTCCTGGAATTCATCGGCTACGACCCCAAGGGCGGCGACGAAAAGGGCCTCGAGTTCGCCAAACAGAAGCCTGAAATCGTCCTCGCCAGCATGGCCGAGTTTTCCAAGCCGCAATACTTCGTCGACGTCCTGAAAGTGGAAGTGCCCATCAACGCCAACTACGTGGAAGGCTCCAGCGTCTACAAGGGGCAAAAGGCCTACTCCATGTCCGAAGCGATGGATCATTTCCGCCGCTGCGCCGATGTCGCCACCAAGCCCTTCATCTATCTCAGCGCCGGCGTGAGCAACGCCCAGTTCACCGAATCTCTGCGCATGGCCGCCGAAGCCGGCACCGACTTCTCCGGTGTTCTCTGCGGACGCGCCACCTGGAAGGA
>JANRLE010000174.1:0-2346 GCA_033762895.1 Bryobacteraceae bacterium
CATCGCGTAGAAGACGCCAAAGCCGGTGCGGATGATCGTATTGGGCTTAAGCTGGTAAGCGATGCCGACGCGCGGAGCGACCATGCCCCACTGCACGCCGCGAAGATTACGGCCCGGCAGTCCCTTTTCAGGGAACAACCAACCGCCTTTCAAATCCTGTCCGGTGCGGTCGCTGAGCGGATTGCGGACACTGGGATCGAAGGCCGCAAACCGGTTGTAGCGCTCAGTGAGCCCGGTCTCCCAATCCCACCGGATGCCCATGTTCACGGTAAGCCTGCGCGAAACTTTCCAGTCGTCCTGAAGGTAGATGCCGAACGACTTACTCTCCAGCGCCGGCCTGATGCCGTTGGTAACGCTGCCGCCCGCGCCGGTCCCAAGAAGGAAGGATGCAAAACCGGTACCCGCGGCGCTGCTTACCGCGCGCGCATTCGGGCCGGCGGTCATGCCGCGATTAAAGTTGAATACAAGCTGCCACGGAGCCTGCATGTGGTTGATCAGGTTCGACCGGAATTCCACGCCGGATTTCAGGCTGTGGCTTTGCACGGCACGCGAGACTGTGCCGATGAGAGTGTGCGACATATTGGCGGAGCGGAAGTTCCAGTGATGTTGCAATCCCGGCGGCGTCATCTCTTCGATTCCGAACTGAGGGAACACCAGCAGATCTGCGCCGGTCTCCACGCTGGCGGGAAGGCCAAGGCTGGACGGGCGGAACCCCTGATACCAGGAGCCGCGATTGAGAATCGACCGGGCGAAGCCGTAGCGCAGCGTCAGCAGCGTCTTCGGGTTGATCATGTTGGTATAGTCAAAGGCCGCGTTCTGCTGCCGCTCGCTGTTGGTGAAGCACCCGCCGTCGGGGCATCCCGGACCACTCCAATACTCGGGCTGGGTGCTGGAGATATCGAAGATCGTGTAGCGCACGAAGAAGCGCTGGTTGTCATTGATGTTGTGGTCGATTTTGAAGGTGTCGCGATTCACTGTATCCGGACGCGCGCCCTGGAAAACGAAGTTCTGCAGGCCGGTGTTGGGCTGGCCGGGAACGTTTGGCTTTGCGCCGTAGAACTCCAGCACTTTCACCGACACCGGATCCATGCGCGCCCTGGGGATCTGGTTGCCGGAGAAGGGCTGGCGGATGAACTGGCCGGGATTGCCGGGATCGGCGGTGGTAGTGAAAGGATCGTAGATGGTGCGGACGGCGCCCTGCGCATTCAGCGTCCGGGAAAAGTCACCCGCCAGTTCCAGATCGGTGGGCAGAGTGAACTGCGCCAGCACCTGGGACCGCTGGCGCCTTCCCTCATACGCATTGAAGAAGAAGGTTTTGTTGCGGCCATCATAGAGCTTGGGGATCACGATGGGGCCGCCCACGCTGGCGCCGAATTCGTTTCGTTGGAAGGTGCCCAGGTTGCGCCCGGCACGGTTGGCGAAGAAGTTATTGGCGTCCATCTTGCTGTTCCGCAAGAAGTCGAACAGGCTGCCATGGAAGTCGTTGGTTCCGGACTTTGTAGCGATGGTGAGAACGCCGCCGCCGCTGCGTCCGTATTCCGCCGAATAGGAGTTGGTCTGGATCCGGAACTCCTCCACCCCTTCCACGGTTGGCAGGGCGGTGTTTGCGTTCATGTTGTTGGTGTTGGAATTGACGGTTACCGGAACGCCGTCCATCAGGATCGCGTTCGAGGAATCGCGCCCGCCATTCACCGTGAAGATTCCGATGGAGTGAAAGCCCTCCAGGTTGATGCCGCTGGCCGGCCGCCGTCCGAACACGCCGGGCGTGAGCGCCGCCAGCGAATAGACGTTTCGTCCATTCAAGGGCAGATCGACGATGCGCTTGTTTTCCACCACGCCGCTCAATGTGGCCGTGGAGGTGTCGATGATCTGGGTATTGCCCGTGATCGTCACCGATTCGGTAACCGCGCCCACTTCCAGAGAGATGTCCAAGGCCGCCTTCTGCTGCGTAGCAATGGGAAATTGCTCCAGCACGTAGCGGCGGAAGCCGGTACGTTCGGCGGTCACGCGGTAACGTCCGGGTGGGAGCGACGTGACCACGTAGAAGCCGCTTTCGCTGGAGGTGGCTTTGAAAGTGGTACTGCGGTCCAGGTCTTTCACCTCAATGGCTGCGCCGCCGACAGCAGCGCCCGAGGCGTCGGTGACCAGGCCGGATAAGGAGCCCGCGACCGTTTGCGCGGTTGCCGCAATGGGGCACAGGGCGAAAACGAGGGCGAAAGCCAAACGAGAGATCATGGAATATTCCTTTCGACATGGATTCCAACCAACCAGGGTTGTACTCGGAAACTCGTTCGAAGCAATATATATCAGCCCCACCCCCGGCGTCTAGCGGCTTCGCCCCGCGGC
>JANRLE010000175.1:0-6332 GCA_033762895.1 Bryobacteraceae bacterium
GTTTGAGGATCGGGCGCGGCGGCTGCGCGAGGCGGGCTTGGATGGGCATTTTCTGGATCGGGATCCGGAGTTGACTCCGCAACGGGCGCGTGAGATCGCGGCGGAGTATTTCGGGCTGGGGTTGGTGTGTCCGTTTCTGGAGGATGATGCTTGCGGGATCTATGAGCAGCGGCCGTTTGTGTGCAGGCAGTACCTGGTGACATCGCCGGCGGAGATGTGCGCGGATCCTTTCCGTAACCCTGTGGTGGCGGTGAGGATGATTATCGCACCGGCGACGGCGATGTTACGGGCGGTGTCGGCGGCGCTGGGGAAGCCGCAGTATTCCGTGCCGCTGACGTTGTTGATGCAGTATGTGGCGCGGCATCGGGTGGAGTTGGAGGAGGCGTTTCCGGCGGAGGATGTTTATGGGGGCGTGCTGCGGGAGACTTTTGCGAGGTTCCTTTCGGGATAGCGACTTGACCGCAGGGACTGTGCAAAACATCGACGCTGTCGATCAGAATGGGTAGTTGAGAGGTGTGGTGTCGGCTACGACGGGATTCATTCGTTACGGAACGAGATGGCGATCCGCGAGTCGCGCTCGACATCCTCGGCGGTGAGGGGGAGAAACACCCCGTGCGCCTTGACAAAAGCCGTCCATCTGATCGCGCGAAGTAATTCCAAGCAGCCGGCGGGCCTGGGCAACGGTTAGCCTTTCCGATCGCAGGCCTTCGAGCACCAGCGCTTCCGGGACTTCAAGTATTGGCCTGGTCCAATTTGGTATGCTCAAGGCAAGAGGATGCTGCCGCCGGTCCATCTCGATTCGCAGTCGCAGACGCCGCTATACCGCCAGTTGTTTGAACAACTGCGGGATCTCATTCATTCCGGTCATCTTGCGCGCGGGGAAAAGCTGCCCGCCACGCGGGAATTGGCTGGTTCACTTGGCCTGAACCGCGCGACCGTGGCGGCCGCCTACGAACTGCTGGAAAGCGAAGGCATGTTGAAGGGCCACGTGGGGCGGGGGACGTTTGTGGAGGGGGCATCGGAAACGGCGGGCCGCGTGGATTGGGAGAGAGCCGCGCCGGCCGAACCGGTGGCGTTGCCCACGTTGTCCCTGCCTGAGGGCGGGATTAGTTTCGCTTCATCGCGCCCGGCCGACGATCTGTTTCCGCTGGAGGAATTCCGCCGCACGTGCAGAGAAGTGACCGAGGGAGCGGGTATTCAATCGATCCTGCAACTTGGCTCACCGGCCGGTTACGCTCCGCTGCGCCAATGGCTGTTGAGGCAATGTGAAGGCGCGCGGGAGACCGACGATATTCTGATCACCAGCGGCTGCCAGCAGGCGTTGGACCTGCTGCAGCGGGTGCTGATCCAATCGGGCGACACGGTGGCGGTGGAGGATCCCGTCTATCCGGGGCTGCGCAATGTGTTCGCCTCAGCGGGCGCGCGCTTGGCGGGCGTTGCGGTGGGCGCCGACGGGATCGAAATGGACGCGCTGGAGCAGACACTGCGGCGGGAGCGTCCGCGGGCGATCCTGGTGAGCCCGAACTTCCAGAATCCGACGGGGGCGACGATTCCGCTGGCGGCGCGGCACACGCTGATCCGGATGGCGCGCGAGGCGGGCGCGATCCTGATTGAGAACGACATTTACGGGCCGCTTTGTTATGAAGGCGATGCGATACCGGCGTTGAAGGAACTGGATGCTTCAGGCGACACGGTGCAGATCGGCAGTTTTTCGAAGATTGCGTTTCCCGGCCTGCGCGTAGGGTGGATTGTGGGGCCGCGGCCGCTGATTGCGCGGCTGACGCAGGCCAAGCAGTGGTGCGATCTGCACAGTGATCAGCTTTCGCAGGCCGTTCTGCACCGGTTCGCCGAATCGGGCCGGCTCGAGCAGCACCGGCTGAATGCGGTGAAGGCGGGCCGGGCGCGATTGAGCGCCGTGCTGAAGGCCTGCCGGCGGCACTTGCCACAGGGCAGCCGCTGGACGCAGCCGCGAGGGGGAATGAGTTTGTGGGTCCGGCTGCCGGAGCCGTTGGACGCGGGCGAACTGCTGCCGCGGGCCGAACGCGCCGGGGCCAATTATCTGCCGGGCAAAGTGTTCGCGGTTTCGCGCGCGCAGCCCGGGGCGCTGCGTTTGAGTTTCGCCGGATTACCGCCGGCCCGCATTGAGGCGGGGCTGGCGATTCTGGGCGAGGTATTCACAAAAGAGTTAGAACGTGTAAGAGCGGTGCGGCGACTGGACTCCGCACCGGCACTGGTATAAGGACGGGGAGGCAACAATGCTGTACTTGGATGAACAATTCCGGCTGAAGGCCGGGCTCGCGGAAATGTTGAAGGGCGGCGTGATCATGGACGTGACAAACGCCGAGCAGGCGCTAATCGCCGAAAAGGCGGGCGCCACGGCGGTGATGGCGCTGGAACGCGTTCCATCCGATATCCGCAAGGAAGGTGGCGTGGCGCGGATGGCGCCGATTGCCAAGATCCGCGAGATCATGGCGACGGTGACCATTCCGGTGATGGCGAAGGCGCGGATCGGCCACTGCAGGGAAGCGCAGGTGTTGGAAGCGCTGAAGGTGGACTACATCGACGAATCGGAAGTGCTGACGCCGGCCGATGAAGAACACCACATCGACAAGCGCAAGTTCAAGACGCCGTTTGTGTGCGGCGCGCGCAATCTGGGCGAGGCGCTGCGGCGCATTGCCGAAGGCGCGGCGATGATCCGCACCAAGGGCGAGGCGGGCTCGGGCAACATTGTGGAGGCGGTGCGCCACATCCGCACGATCGTCAGGGAGATGAAGCAGTTGACGGTGCTCGGCGATGAGGAACTGGTGGCCGAATCGAAGAAGCACCAGGCGCCGCTCGAGCTGATCCAATACGTGGCCAAGCACGGCAAGCTGCCGGTTCCGAACTTTTCGGCGGGCGGGATCGCCACGCCGGCCGACGCGGCGCTGGTGATGCAGCTCGGCGCCGAGGCGGTGTTCGTGGGATCGGGGATTTTCAAATCCGATGATCCGGAAATGCGCGCCAGGGCGATCGTGAAGGCTGCCACTTACTACAACGATCCGGAGAAACTGCTTGAAGCTTCCGAGGAACTCGGGATCGGCATGGCCGGAATCGACGTGGCCAAGCTTGCCGAGAGCGAACTGCTGCAGACGCGGGGCTGGTAAGCACGATGCGTGTGGGAGTGTTGGCGCTGCAAGGCGATTTTGAGGCCCATCGGAGGGCGGTGGAAGGCGCGGGCGGGGAGCCCGTGGAAGTGCGCACCCGCGGCGGGCTGGATCAGGTCGACGCGCTGATTATTCCGGGCGGCGAAAGCACGACGATGCTCAAGCTGCTGCGCGCCGAAAACCTCTTCGACAAGCTGAAGGAGTTCGGCGCGCGGAAATCTGTCTTTGGGACCTGCGCGGGCGCCATTCTGCTGGCGGCGCGGGTCACTTCGCCCGAGCAGGAATCGCTGGGATTGATGGATATCACGGTGGAGCGCAACGCCTACGGGCGGCAGATTGACAGCCGGATTGTGACGCTGGAGCCCGAACCGGCATCGGCAATGGGGGGCGCGGTGGAGGCTGTCTTCATCCGGGCGCCGATCATCCGTCAGACAGGGGACGGCGTGCGGGTGCTACTGCGTTATGAGGGCAACCCGGTGCTGGTGGAACAGGGCCGGCACATGGTGGCGACGTTCCATCCCGAACTGACGAGCGACGTGCGGATCCACCGTCAATTTCTTGCAAAGGCGGCGGCCAACTGAGCTACAATTTGTCTAGAAACTGCTTCAGGGCCGGGGGACATTCGGGGTGTCTGAATGGGAAGAATGAAGCCACCAGAACACAAACCGTACCGGGTTTTGTTCGTGTGCGTGGGCAATGCGATCCGCAGCCAGATGGCGGAGGCATTTGCCCGGAGATACGGAGGCGACGTATTGGTCGCGCAGAGCGCCGGAGTAGCGCCTGCCAGTTCCGTTATGCCGCAGACGCGTATGGTAATGGCGCAGCGCGGCATTGACATCGGAGATGCCTTTCCGAAATCGATCCACGTGTTAGCGCAGGATCCTTTCGACTATGTGGTGAACATGAGCGGCACGCCGTTGCGCGTGGCCGAGGGCACGACGCTTCGGGATTGGCCGGTGCCGGACCCGATGGGGGAAGGCGACGCGCGGTTCGTGGAAACCGCGGAGAAGATCGAAGCGCTGGTGATGAAGTTCATACTGGAGCTGCGAGGCAAGCGCAAGCAGGCGGTGATGGTACAGCAGCCGGCGGCGATGCCGCTGGATATACGGGCGGCGCGGCGGATGCGGGGGTAGGGCATTTGACAGGTGGGTTTCATCTCGTGGACAATAGAGGAGTTGGAGCCCACCACGGACTGTGCGGATGTGGCGGAATTGGCAGACGCGCTAGATTCAGGTTCTAGTTCTCGCAAGGGAGTGGAGGTTCAAGTCCTCTCATCCGCACCAATAAAATCAATAAGTTACAGAGATTCTGACGCCCTCCATCGGAGGGCGTTTTCGCGGTGGTGTGACTATAGTGTGACAAATTTCGAATTCCGTTCCGTTGGCCCCTGTTTTGGTGTGACTGTTTCTGTCACACCAGGCGGAGCTGACGGGTTCGGATGCCCAGGCCCAGAGCAGCCAGGTGGCGTCGATCACCGAGTCTTGAAGGGATGAGTTGGCAGGCGAGATTATGGTGGCGGCAGCTACGACTCGTCGTCGCCGCCGTCGGATTTTTCGTCTTGGGTCCGGCGCCGGCGGATGTGCTGGTCCAACTTCTCGGCTGCGTCTGTGAGGTCTGACTCGGAGACGATGTTGTAACGGTCAAAGACCGCCCTGGTCTTGTGCCCGGAGATGCGCATCGCAACCGCCTCTGGCACGCCGGCACGTACCAAATTTCGGACACCAGTTCGACGAAGATCGTGGAAGAGCTTTGTCGGCTCGCCGCCCGCGTCAACAAGGCCGGCCCGAACGCACGCGGCCGCCCAGGCAGCCTTGAAAGAGAGAATTCGCTCGCCCTCGCGGAAGAAGACCCATTCGCAGTGGGGGTATCGTGAATCCCGGAGGCGTTTCTGATCCTGAAGAATGGCGAGGAGATCCGATACAAGTGGAATCACCCTGGCTTCGTCGTTCTTGGTGGTGCCGGGTTCCAATCGGACGAGCCTATGGACGAGGTCCACCTGCGACCATTGAAGCTTTAGGATCTCACCGCGCCGGCAACCTGTGTAGTAGGCGAAGGTCAAAATGGGCTTCAGTTCCGTGGGCAACTCGCGGAGGAGTGCCCGATACTGAGCATCTTCGAAAAAACCCTTGCGAACATTGTTCTCCTCCAACTTGGGAATGAACGGAACTCTGGCGACTTTGGGAGGGGTGGACATGCGACCGAGGTTCAGCGATCTCCGCAAGAGGGATAGCTCGCGATTGACCGTGGAATTGGCAATCCCCTTCATCTGGCGGGTCGAAATGTACTTTCGAGCGAGATCAGTGGTCAGCTTCGAGGCCAACACGTTCCCGAAGAACGGCCTCAAGTGGGTCCTCACCACGAGTTCGCACCAGTCCACACGCTTGCCGTTGATTCGGTAATCCTCGACGAGATCGTCAAGCAGGGTGCCGATGGCGACCTTTTCCACGACCAAGACGCCGCCGAGATCACGCTCCCGCAACATTTCCGCCAGAACCTTCTCCGCGTCTCGTTTGCTGCCGTGGACCATCTTGTTCTGAAAGAGGCGCTGCTTGGTCTGTGGGTCCCGCCCGAGGAACGCTCGGACCATCCATTTCCCTTTTCCGCGCGCGATGATTTGTCCTGCCACGAGGCCATCCTAAGGCAGGTCTTGCTGTTCCCCAAATGAATTGGGCGCGATCTGTAAGGCGCAGTAGCAGGTCGTTTGGCGGGCTGTGGAAAATCCGGTACTAGAGAAAGCATGAACCCGATTCTCCTTTCCGAAACCGAAACCAACGGGCGGCCACAGATCTGCCTGTTGCACATGGATGAAGTAGCCAAGCGTCTCGGCGTGTCGCTCCAGAGGGCCTATGAATTGGGCCGTCAAGGGCTTCTGCCGATTGTGCGCCTGGGCCGTCAGATGCGAGTCGAAGAACACCGATTGGTCGAATGGATCGCGGCCGGCGGAGCCACACGCCCGGTCAAAGATGAGCAGTTCGGGCGAAAGCGGTGAAGGTTCGAGCCGAACAGATTGGTCGCAGGGACATCCCAGGATCGAATGGATCGCTCAATCGAGCCCGCGCAAATGATTCTGGGATGTCCACTTTGTCCTGCTGCAAGCGGGCAAATCAGGTCTTTGCGGCTCGTGGCTCGTGAGAGGCGGCAGCCCGAGACGACGCCGTGAGGCTCTCCTGAACACCTCGGTAGTCCAGG
>JANRLE010000176.1:0-1600 GCA_033762895.1 Bryobacteraceae bacterium
GGCTTATCCGATCCATAGCGCCCCATCGCTTCCGCATAGGTCATCCGCGGGAAGGGCGTCGGCAATTGCACGCCGCCGGCCTCGCGAAACACGGTGACGATCATCTTTTCCATCAATGTCATCACGTCCAGCCGGTCGACGAACGACATCTCCAGATCGATCTGGGTAAACTCGGGCTGGCGATCGTTGCGCAGATCTTCATCCCGGAAACAGCGGGCAATCTGATAATAGCGGTCCATGCCGCTGACCATGAGCACCTGTTTGAAGAGCTGCGGCGACTGCGGCAGCGCAAAGAAGGTCCCGGGATTCACGCGGCTCGGCACCAGATAGTCCCGCGCCCCTTCCGGCGTGCTCTTCGTGAGAATCGGCGTTTCGATTTCGAGGAACTCTTCTTTATGGAGAAACCCGCGGACCGCCTGCGCGATGTCGTGGCGGGTCTTCACCAGCTTCTGCATGCGGGGGCGCCGCAAATCCAAAAACCGGTACTTCAGTCGGATCGCTTCCGTCACTTCCGCATCATCCTCGATAACGAACGGCGGCGTCTTCGATTCGTTCAACACCTCGACCGCATCGACGAAGACTTCGATCTCCCCCGTCGAAAGATTCGGGTTCCTGGACTCATCCGGACGCGCCATGACCCGGCCGGTGATGGAGACCACACATTCGCTTCGCAGGGTATGGCCACCCTGATGCACCGCCGCATTGCGCTCCGCATTGAAGACGACTTGCGTGAGACCGGTCCGGTCGCGGAGGTCGATGAAGATCACCGTGCCGTGATCGCGCCGGCGCTGCACCCAGCCGTTCAACACCACGGTCTGGCCGACATGGGCCTTGTTCAACTCGCCACAACGATGCGTTCTCACCTTCATGCCACATGCCTCGCTTTCTTCGTCGAGTGCCGTTTCGTCTTCGAGGGCTTGGCCCAGCCCGGACGCCGCGGAGGCTTGGGCGGCCGGACGCCGGGGTCCTTCCCTTCTTTTTCCAATGTCCGTCGCTGCTCGACGATGTCGCGCAACGCGTTCGCTTCCCGATCCGTCAGGAACCGGAACTCGCCGGCCCCCAGATCTCCCAGCGTGAGCGGGCCCATCTTGATGCGGGTCAATTTGATCACTGGATGGCCGACCGCTTCCAGCATCCGCTTCACTTGATGCTTGCGGCCTTCATGAATTGTAATTTCCACCCAGGAGTTGGCTTCGGCCTTGCGTACCTTTTTCACCGTGGCCGGACTGGTCATACCGTCTTCGAGCTTGATCCCCTTCTCAAGCTGGGCGATCTCTGCATCCGTCAGGACGCTCTTCACCTTGATGAGATAGGTCTTCGGAACATGATAGCGCGGGTGCAGCAGAGCCTGCGTCAAATCACCGTTGTTCGTCAGCAGCATCAAGCCTTCGCTATCGAAGTCCAGCCGGCCCACCGGAAACACCCGCACCGACACCCCGTGCAGAAAATTCTTGACCGTCGGCCGACCGCCCGGATCGTCCAGCGTGGACATGACATTCTTGGGCTTATTCAGGATGAGATAGACGAACGGCTGGGCATTCTCAAGGTGCTTGCCGTCCACCTTCACATGATCCCGCTCAGGATCGACCTTCGTCCCGAG
>JANRLE010000177.1:0-9696 GCA_033762895.1 Bryobacteraceae bacterium
GGTGTTCGATGAAGTGGACGCGGGCATCGGGGGGCGCGCGGCGGAGACCGTAGGGCGGCGGTTGAAGCAGCTTGCGGTGGCGAATCAGGTTTTATGCGTGACGCACCTCGCGCAAATTGCCGGCTTCGGCGATCACCACTACGTCGTGGAGAAGGCGGAATCGAAGGGGCGCACGATCGCAACCATCGAAGAGTTACAGGGCGAGGCGCGCACGCGCGAAGTAGGGCGTATGCTGTCCGGCAAACTTACGCCCGAAGCGCTGAAGCACGCCGAGCAACTGATCAGGCAGGGCGGCTAGAACCGGTATTGCAGATTGGTGACGCGCGAGGCCGGTCCGGTGCTGCATACGGCTGCCGAGCGGCCGCCAGCATCGGGAGGTCAATCCTTGATCGATTTCATTTCCAGCTACAATAATCGACACGAGGACCAAACTTGCAGTCCCCATCGTTCAGAGTAGACGCAGCGGCGGCGACATGGCGGTGAACGTGTACCCGGTTCGCTGAGAACTTCAGCGGGCCAGGCTCCACGACGTTTGCGGTTCTAGTGAATTCACTCGCGAAATGGGACCTGGACGTGCGGAGCATCGCTTGGGAGATGTTGATGGCGGCTGGCCGGGTGAGGTTGAAGATCGCACTGTGGGGATTCGAAATCCGTATCGAGGGACTCCGCGATAGTGACATGACTGTCGTTCAGCAGTGCGCCTCGGCGTGCCACAAGGCGCTGGATAGCCAGTCAGGCACGTTTCGCTTCGATTATCAGGCCCACATGGCACTGCCCGTTGGCGCGGCTGATGCTTTGCTTTCGCCAAGATTGCGTTCAGTTGGTAGCCGCCAGTGGCGGCCCGACAGTTTCTCCTATTAGTCTCATTCCGCAGGAATCGTCAGCACCCGTCCAGGCGAGCGCTTTGATTGCCCGTTCGGTGAGGGTAGCCGGGGGCTTATACTTTGAGTTCGGGTGTTCGTTCAACGAATCACCTGAATTGCACGGGCTTACGGTTCGCGCTACCGACGAAGCGCTTGCAGCTCTGAACGAAATCGCCTTTGAAGGAGGCCGGGGACACCATGACGCTGCTTGATCACGGTATCTTCGGGGGCGTTCCGGTTTCCCGGGCGTCACGTCGGGCCGACAATCGTTCCCTCTACGGGGACGCCCGTCAAGAGGAGCGGAACTCCGTTCAGGGGCGAGCAGTGGCAGCCGGCAGAGCAGGATCCCTACCCGGCCGCATCCTATGCCGATAGGACTTACGGACTCGGTGTGCAGCCCCCCGACAACGTCCGCGTTGCCCGTAAACGGCACCGGAGCGAAGAAATGGAATGGCTGCGACGGAACAGCGAACAATATAAGGGGCTGTGGGTGGCCCTTGACGGGAATCGCCTGGTTGCAGCCAGCGAGGACGCCGAACAGGTATACCGCGCGGCAAAATGTGAGGGTTCAGGCGTACCCTTTGTCGTCCATATTCATCCCGAAAGCGACCTTCCGTTTATGGGAGGTTGGTAGTCTTGGCCCGGACGCTTCTCTTCCCGAGCGAGCATAAGTACGCTGATAACCGGCGCGGGATTGTTGTGCCGGTGCTGCTCAGCACGGGTTACATGGAAATTGAACTGTTCGCGACGGTCGACACAGGCGCGGAGCGATGTGCGTTTGAGCGACGACATGGGGAACTGCTCGGGCTTGACGTCGAAATGGGCCGTCCGCAGCGGATGGAAACGGCTACGGGCGGGTTTGATACTTTTGAACACCTGCTGACCATCGAGACTTTCGACATCCGCTGCGAAAGTACAGTCCTGTTTGCGAGCGACGAGGGCTTTAGCGGGAATGTCATTGGCCGCCGCGGTTGGCTCGATCGCGTCCAACTGGGGCTGATCGACTATGAGCAGTGTTTGGTAATTGGTCCCTACGACGGTGGTTTCCCGCTTCACTGAACCTTAGAACCGGTATTGCAGGTTCGCATACACCCCCGCGCCCGGCGCATCCACGCCGGAGCCGTGCGTCCGGTAGTTCCTGTCCAGCAAGTTACTGACGCCCACTGTAAGCTGCAGCCGTTCGCCCAACGGCACACCTCCGCGGACCTCCATCATCATCCATCCGGCGGTGGAGGTGTACAGCGGCACGCGGGTGGAGTTGTCCACGCCCGGCAGTACGCGGTTCTGGATTTCGGTGAGTGTCTCGCCGGTAGGTGTGAAACGGCCGCCGCTGATGTAGGGCGCGATTCGCGATCCGGCGAAAAAGTCCGCGATATCCTGGCGGCGCCGTGAAGCGCCGATGCGTTCGTCGTCAAGGTCCCCGCCGCTCAGCCGCTGTTGCGCGCCGGCCGCCAGCACGCGCGTTTCCAGCCACCACTTGCGGTCGTAGCGCAGGCTCAGCATGCCCTGCTGCGGCGGCAGCCGGCGGATGTTGCGATTGGGGAACAGGTCGCGGCCGGCGATATAGGAGTAATTCGCGAACGCGCGCCAGTGGCTGTTGAACGCATAGCGAGCCTGCCATTCCAGCCCGTAGTAGCGTGAGCGGCCGTCATTGACGAACGCCTTCACGGCGCGGGGATCAAACGCGGTGGCGACAGTTATAACTCCCAGGGCCTGTTGGGCCGCGGTTTGGGCGATGGGGCGTACCTCCAATCCGGCGAGCGCCGCGGGGACGGCGGAGGCCGGGAACAGCAGGGTGCGGCGCACGATCGGGTCGTACAGATCGGCGTGGAATCCCTGTATTCGCGTATACAGGCGATCATTGCGCAGGGTCAGCCCTAACTCATAGTTCCGCAGCCGCTCAGGACTGAGGCTGGAGACCGTACGGCCTCCTGGCAACGCATTTTCCCCCGCGCTCAGGCCCATCAGCGCGCCGGCCGCCTCCGATGCCGGGATCTCATAGCCCAGGTCGTTGAGCCCCAGCGCCCCCAGATCGTTGAGGTTGGGCGCACGAAAGCCGCGTCCTGCCAGCACATGCAGGCCAACGATGCGCGTCACCTGCCAGGAGAGGCTTGTCTGGTAAGTAAAGTTGTGGAAGGTGTCCGAAGAATCGGCCACGCCCAGGCCGGGGTTCTTCGCGGCGAACGTACGAAAGCCGATCCTTGTCAGCCGGCCGGCCAGCAATGCGCGCAGCTTGCCGGGCACTAACTCCACCGCGTCCTGAGCGAACCAACCGTAAGTGCGGTAGCGCGAGCCATCCGGGTAAAGGGGGCGCGCGACGGACTGGCGGATCTGGCGGAACGAACCTACGCGTTCATCGTAGACATCGGCGCCAAAGACCAGCGTCTGGCGGCCGGGGAGTCGGCCGCTGCCCTGCGCCACGTAGCCCAAGGCGCGCACGGTGCTGTCGTCGACGGTCACTGCGTCAGTGGCGCGCAGGTTTTGCCTCAGGGATCCGTCTCTCTGTTCGTTGACTGAGAAAGTTCCGCTGAGCGAGTCCAGCCAGCCCAGCTTCAACTTCTCGTACCGGGCATAGGCGAAGTCCATGCCTTGCGGATCGAACAGGGACTCCATGCGTCCCAGGCCGCCCCACAGGTCCTTGTAGCCCTGCACGGATCCGAGACCGCTGCGCTGGTACCACAGCGTAAGAAGCTGATCGTCGCGCACGCGGGCAGCCAGTTTGGTGTGAAGGCCAAACTGGTCGAAACCGGTACCCACCATGCGGCTGCCCAGCATGCCGCGGACCTGGCTATCGGAAAGGCCGAAGAGCCTCCGCAGAACCTGGCGGGAGTCGGCGCCACCGCCCGGCCGCAGGTCGCCGAAGCTGCGCATTGTTCCTCCCGCGAGCCAGGAGAGCCGCCGCGTGCCGATGGATAGCTGGCCCACCCCTCCCACGGAAGTGTCGGCGCTGCCGCCCCAAAGGCTGAATTCGCCGTGCGTTTCCAGGGGGCCGTCCGTGTAGCGCGAATCGGGTGTCAACACCTGTATGGTTCCGCCCATGGCGTCGCTTCCATACTGTGCTCCGGTGGGCCCCATCACGGCTTCCACGCGCGCCGCCTGGCTGGGGTCAACGAAGGCAAGGTATTGATTGGGACCGGAGCGGAAGGTGGAGTTGTTGAGCCGCAGCCCGTCGATGAGATTCAAGACCTGGTATCCGGTGAGCCCACGCAGGAAAGGCGACACCTGCCCGACGGTGCTCTGTTGTACGAGAATGCCGGGCGCGCCGTCCAGCGCGTTGCCCAGGGTGGGTATGGGACGGACGGCGAAATCCAGCCTGTCGGCCGTAGCCACGGCCGATGTGCTGGTTTCCGCTTCGCCGGAAGCGCCGCGGACGGCGGTAACGGTGATCTCAGAACGAAGCGGTGGAGGCTGGGGTTTCTGCTGCGCTTGCGCGCTCAATCCCAACAGCAACAATTCGATGACAGCCATGAACAAGTCCGTTGGTCCATTGTAGAGGGCAAAAGGCAATATGTGATGACGGCCGGCACACCGTTTGCTAACCGCGCGGCAGAGGCGCAGTCTAAGAGATTGGATGCAAGAGTCCGAAGCGGCGGCCGTCGCAAGGGCAAGAACGGGTGACGGCGAAGCGTTCCGTGTTCTGGTGGAGCGCTACGGGCGCAGTGTTTTCCGGCTGGCTTATCGCATGACGGGCAATGAGCAGGATGCCGAAGACGTGGTGCAGGAGACCTTTCTGCGGGCCTACCGGCAACTGAGCCGCTATGACGGGCGGGCGAGTTTCCACACCTGGATTTATCGGATCGCTTCCAACTATGCGCTGGATCTGCTGCGGTCGCGGCGCGCGGGATCGCCGCCGGCCGAGGAGTTGACGTGTCCGGAGCCGCAGGCGGACCGGCTGGCGATGTCGGGGCAGATCGGCTTGCGCCTGCGCGAGGGAATGGCGGAGATGACCGAACAGGAGCGCGCGGCCTTTGTGCTGCGCCACTTTGAAGGAATGTCAATTGACGAGATCGGCTCAGTGTTGGGAATCGCCGAGAGCGCCACGAAGAACAGCATTTTTCGCGCGGTTCAGAAGCTGCGGCGGCGTCTGGCGCCGTTTGTGGGAGGCGGGTGATGACGCATCTTAGCGCCGAAGATCTGGTGTTGCACTACTACGACGAAGGGCCGGCTGAAGCCGGGGAGCACCTGGCGGGCTGCGAGCATTGCCGCGCCGGCTATCGCGAGTTGCAGCGTGTGTTGAATGCAGCCGATGGTTACGCTCCGCCGGAGCGGACGCCTGATTACGAAGGCCGGCTGTGGGCGCGGATTGAGCGGGAACTGCCGGCACGGGCCAGGGGCGCCGGGCGCTGGCTGCCGTCGCGGAGTGTGCTGGCGGCGTGCGGCCTGAGCGTTGTGATGGTGGCGGCCTTTTTTGTGGGGCGATGGTCGGCCGGAGGGGACCCGCGGGTTTCGCGCCCCGACCCGCTGCTGCTGAATGCCCTGGAGATGCACGTGGACCGTTCACAGCTTGTGTTGACGGAGGTTGCCAATGGATCGGTTGTGCGCAAGGATGACCTGGCCGACCTGCTGGGGGCGAACCGGCTTTACCGGCAGACGGCGGAGATGTCCGGGGAAGGTGGGGTTGCCGATGTGCTGGACGAACTTGAGCGGCTGCTGATGGAAGCCGAACATGAGCAGCCGGATTCGGGCGAGGAAATGAGGCGGCGGATTGAGACGGACGGAATGCTGTTCAAGTTGCGTGTGCTGGGCGATGAGTTGCGGCGGAAGACGGAGACGGAGTTTACGGAGGAGACGTTATGAAGCGGGCATGTTTCGCGTTTTTGATTTTGGCCGGCGCGGCCTTCTGTCAACCTGAAGTAGAAGTTGCCGTGCCGGATTTGGAAGAACTTACGGCGCGGTTTGCGTTGATGCAACCGCCGGCGCCGCCCGTCCCTCCGATGCCACCGCGGGTGGCGCAGTTCGAGTTCGACTGGGGCTCGGCGGAGGGCGGTGAGGAAGGGCTTTACCGCTACGGCAAGCGGGCGCTGGAGAGCAAGCGCTGGGACAAGGCGCTGAAGGCCTTTGAGAAACTGGAAGAGTCGAAGAAAGGCAAGACGGACGCGGCACTGTACTGGAAGGCGTACGTGTTGCACAAGCTGGGACGCAAGTCCGATGCGCTGGCGGCGCTGGCGGCCCTCTCCCGCGGATGGGCGCAGAGTCCGTGGCTGAATGACGCGCGGGCGCTGGAGATCGAAGTGAAGCAATCCACCGGCCAGCCCGTTTCGCCGGAAGCCGAAGCCGATGAGGATTTGAAGCTGCTGGCGCTGAACGGGCTGATGCGCACCGAGCCCGAGCGGGCATTGCCGGCGCTTGAGAAGATTCTGACCGCCAGCAGCTCACCGCGGCTGAAGGAGAGGGCGTTGTTTGTGGCGGCGCACAATTCATCGCCGCGCACGCGCGAGTTGCTGTTGAAATACGCGCGGGGCGGCGCCAATCCCGATCTGCAGTCCCGCGCCGTCGAGTACCTGGGGCATCAGCGGACGCCGGAGGTCCAGAAAGTGCTGGGTGAGATTTACGCGGCGGCCAGGGATGAGACCATCAAACGAGCGGTGCTGCGGGCTTATCGCAATGCCCGGGCGGCGGATCAACTGGTGGCGCTGGCGAGGGCGGAAAAATCGGCAGGCTTGCGCAGCGAGGCGGTGCGGGGGTTGGGAGCGTTGAATGCGGACGCGGAGTTATGGGATCTGTATCGGGCTGAAGCCGACATCGCCGTGAAGCAGGATATCGTGCGGTCGCTCTCGCACCGGGCCGAATCGGCGGATCGTCTGATTGAGGCGGCCAGGGTGGAGAAGGATCCGAAGATGCGCACGCTTTTTGTGGAGCATTTGGGACGCATCCGGTCACCGAAGGCGCTGGATGCGCTGGTGGCGATGTATGGCGCTGAGAGCGATAGCGGAGTGAGGAAACGCATCATCGCAAGCGTCAGGCGGCAGGGTAACGCCAAGGCGCTGGTGGATCTGGCGCGGGCGGAAAAGGACGCGGGTTTGCGGCGGACCCTGATTGAAGAGCTGTCGGAGATGAAATCGAAAGAAGCCACTGACTACCTTTTGGAGGTCTTGAACAAATAAAATAAGCGTATGTACTGTGTTTATTGCGGTTGGGAGAATCCGGCCGGCGCGGCGTTTTGTTCCAACTGCGGAAAGAGCACGGGGGGTGGAGAAGCGGTGAGGCCCGCCGCCACCGCGGGTGGCACATACGCCGGGTTCGGACTGCGGATGAGCGCCTGGGCTGTGGACGGCCTTCTTACCGGGGTGCTGGGCTTCTTCTGCATGATGCTGACCAGCGTGGTGCTGCGGCCGGTGATTCTGGGAATGCTTGGTCCGGGATTTCCGTTCGGGGGCAATCCGCGGGAGGCATGGGACCAGGTGGACCCGGGAGCGAAGGCCGCGGTGATCATGCTGTTCGTGATCGCGCTGGCGGCGCCGCAGTGGCTCTACTACGCGTTACAGGAAAGCTCGGCGGGCATGGCGACGGTGGGTAAGAAACTGGTGGGGGCCAGGGTGACGGACATAGGCGGACGGCGCATCACGTTTGGCAAAGCCAGTCTGCGCTTTCTGGTGAAATATGTGGCCCTGGTTCTGCCGCTGGTGAACCTTGTGAACGCCGCGATGGTCCTGTCCAGCCAACGGCGCCAGGCGATTCACGATCTGGCCGCGGGCACGGTGGTGCGGAAAGCCGACTGAGCCTACTCCTGGGTATCGACGAGATAGCCGGACAGTTTCACCTGTGAATACTGTCCGGGGTTGAGGAAGGCGCGGCTGCCGAAGGCGGAGAATACTGGCGCCTGGCCGGCCTCCACATAGCCGTCGATCGCTTCATTGAACGAGTAAATCTGCGGGGAGGACTGTTGCTGCCGGATGGGAAGCACGGTAAGTGGCGGATTGTTGCCTGAGGCGTGGGCGAGCGACAGGAACTGGAGGTAGCTGGCGGAACCGGCGCGGACAAAGCCGGTGATGTTGCGTAGCACCAGGCGTTTGCCCTCCGGGACGCGAGCGAATGCCACCAGGCACTGGTCAGCCGAACAGGGATTGGTCAACAGGCCGCCGATGACGGCGTTGAAGATCACAGAGGACTGGTAGGGATTGCGGCCGGGCTCGTCGGCGTTGCGGAAGAGTGTTGCCTGCACCGCCTGGGCGACGGCCGGCCCGTTAGTCAAACAGAGCGCCAGTAGAAAAAGGCTGGCGCAGCCGATCAGGGTGGTTTGGAGGTGTTGCATGTTGCCCCCTGCGCCATTTTGGACGACGCGCGCCCGGCGGACGTTTCATGGTAGTCTCTTGGCTGAAGGGAGACTCCCCTGTGACACGAAGAAACTTATGCATTGCGGCGGCTTCGCCCGCCGTGGTGTTACCGTTGCGCGCGGCCGTACGCGGCGATGAGGCGATGTATGTTGGCGGCACGATTTCCAGCGTTCCCGAGAAAACCGAGGGACGGCTGGACCTCTCCAGT
The DNA here is from genome assembly GCA_033762895.1 of Bryobacteraceae bacterium. Lineage (GTDB taxonomy): Bacteria > Acidobacteriota > Terriglobia > Bryobacterales > Bryobacteraceae > CADEFT01. Next base: position 8,346 of record JANRLE010000177.1, read on the forward strand.
GAAACGGAGGGGCGCTTCAACGCCAAGAAAGGGACGTTCGGGTTCGCGTACAAGAAAATCACTTCGATCGAATACGGCCAAAAGGCGGGACGCCGAATCGGCGTCGCCCTGGCTGTGAACCCGCTGTTCCTGTTTTCCAAGAAGCGCAAACACTTCCTGACCATCGGTTTTGCGGACGAGGCTGGCAAGACGCAAGGCGCGGTGCTGGAAATCGGCAAAGGCAATGTGAGGACGGTGCTTTCCGTTCTTGAAACCCGCTCCGGACAGAAGGTGGAATATGAATCCGAAGATGCGCGTAAACATGCGGGCAACTAACTTCGCCCGAAGGTCGTTTCTCTCACTGGCCGCCGGTCTCATTCCGGCCGCGGCAAAGGTTACCGGCGAGGAGGTTCTTTACGTCGGCGGCACCATTACCAAGCTCGCGGAGGCTACCGAGGGAGGAATGGATATCCGCAACGACGAGAAACTTGTGTTCTCGTCGGAGAAGGGTGGTTTCGAAATTCCGTACAAGTCGATCAAGACTCTGGAATACGGGCAAAAAGCCGGCCGCCGTGTCGGAGTTGCGATCGTGATCACCGTTTGGGCGCTGTTCTCGAAGAAACGCAAGCACTTTCTCACGATCGGATTCGACGATGCGGCCGGCAAGCCGCAGGGTGTCGTTCTTGAGATCGCCAAGGGGCGCGCCAAGACGTTCATCGCCATTCTGGAGGCCCGCAGCGGCAAGAAGGTGGAATACGAATCGGACGAGGCCAAGAAGCACGTACACGGCTGACGGCGAAACACATGTTTCGCAAATGTTAACGGCCGCCGGTAACAAGAGTGAATAACGGGTACTCCCTGTAAACTGTTGCTCCCAAAAACAGCCGCCGCGCGTTGCGCGCATCCATAATGCGGGTAGCTAAGGGTTTCAACAAACCTTACGGGGAGTACAAATGCAACCGCATTCTTCAAGGATACGTTCCTGGGCCATCGGCGCCCTCTCTTTACTGGCTGTTCCAGCCATTCTTTCCGCACAGGCGATGGACGGGGGAATCACTGGCACGGTAACCGACGCCTCCGGCGCTGGTGTCGGCGGCGCGGCCGTCAAACTCACAAACAACGGCACTGGCGTGGCGTGGCAGGCCACTACGGCGCCCGCCGGCAGTTACCGCTTTCAGAATATCCCGGCTGGACAATATCGTCTAAACGTGGAGGCGCAGGGGTTCCAGCCGACCAGCGTGCAGAACGCCGCCGTCAACGTCAACCAGGTGCTGACGCTGAACGTCACCATGGCGGTGGCCAGCGTCAACACCACCGTGGAGGTGGTGGAAGCGACGGCGCAGATCGACACCACTACGGCCAACGTCACCAA